>NYWD01000154.1 GCA_002684855.1 Planctomycetaceae bacterium
GCCAAATGTTCTGAATGAGTTGCTTTTCAAAATTTACTAAATTTTTTTTTTCATCTGTTCACAATTTTGTTAACTGAAGGCATTAGAATATTTTCATCCTCGACTGGTCATACACATTGCAGTAGTAGACAAGCTTCAATAATCAACAATAATAACTTACTGCAAAGACATTTTCGAATTTGAGTTTTAGAGTTGCATCCGAAATAGCTCTTTTCCCTTTGTTCGATCCCATTACATTTTCGATGTGTTCCAAAATCTATCTCTGAAGGGTTTAAATATTGATGTTGATGGTTTGCTGAGCCCATTCATTTAAAACCACAGATCCTGGAACCGGGAGTGGAAAAATAAATTTAACAGAAACCTCAATCCCAATTCAAAGCATGTAAACCTTCTCGCGAAAAAGTGATGAACAGACTTGATTGGAATCATGATAGGAATGGTACATAACAACCATTCGTTTCATGCCTTTAATCATACTTGATCTATTTACAAAGAAATTATAAGTTTTGAACTTGAGAAGCAAACAAAAAAATGTCACCTATAGACTGCATTAATGTGGCATCATTTGAAAGAAATTTGGATATAAATTAAAGGCAATGACATAGTTGCTATATGTAATGTACTGATACAAATCGTTCACCATTATTCAATAATGTCTTTAGAAGGCGTGTACTGCAAAGAAATATTCTATTCATGCACCACAAATCAAATTGCAAATATAATGAGTGTATAAAAATTTACATTCCTGAAATGTTTGCTCTTATTACTATACAGGGACCAAAATCAATGTGCATATCTATTTAGCATTCCAAGATAAGACAAGTCATTATCTCATCTCACATTTAGCTCAATTATCTCGTTCATGTAACTCTTAATACACTCTTTCATTAATTTCACTTTCAACAAGGGTATTTAACAGAAGAAGGCGTTGGTCTCCCAAATATCAAAGCAGCCTGATAAACTTATTGGAATTTTGATTTGAACTGAATTACTCAATTGATAGTTGGAACTTGATTGAGGTACAAAACAAA
Organism: Planctomycetaceae bacterium; assembly: GCA_002684855.1. Taxonomy (GTDB): domain Bacteria; phylum Planctomycetota; class Phycisphaerae; order Phycisphaerales; family SM1A02; genus UBA12014. The sequence continues at coordinate 1,032 of NYWD01000154.1, forward strand.
AGTTGCAAATATTTTGGTCGAGAAATTTAGGTTTCTGATTAAGAGATCGGATTACGAGGGATACAGCCAAGAGTGTAAGCCTGCCTGACTGATAGTCCGATAGCAGACAAAGTTGCTCTTATTGATTTTGGTTCCGAAATTTAACAAATATCAGGTCTAATTGAGTTTCGACAAAATAAATTACTTTTCTCTTGCGGTCTAGAGTTGTCGCTACTACTCCAGTGACAGGTTTTGATTGGATGCTTTCCTTTCACTCGCAGTGGATCCAGGGCAAAGGATCATTTTTCTCACGAAGCCCCGTGTCACAAGGAGGAGCCGCAACTCGATCAGGCTGAGGCCAACGAATTAGAGAATAACAGGCAAAAAACTACAGAGTTGAGGCACTTAGATCTCAAGTTCATCATGTTATCATAGTTCACACCAGACACAGCTGCCCAGGCCACACAAGCTGCTCCCGGCGACCCGAGGCGAAAGCTGAACCACTGAGGCCAGAGACCATTGTCAGAGCAATCTTCAAATCGTCTCATCTCAAGGAGAATACATGATAGCACCAGAAACAAGCTCCAGTCAATGGAAAAGTTCAGTAGATTCAAAGCAACATGAGACCTGGGCCACAAGATCTGGTGATCTGACAATAGCTGGGGGGCGAGGCGGGGACTGATGAGGGATTGAGGGGCCGCTCCGGGGGCCGGGGGAGGATGTCATGACTAGATTGGTCTCCAGACCCCGTCACAAGCTCCAACACCCACTCTGTGGTCCATGGTGCACTCAGCCCACGTGTCTGGTACAAAGAAAACTTCACAGCGCTGATTTTAACCAAAATAGGTTCAAGCAGTTAAATAAATTCTGTGGAATTTAAATTCAATAAATAATAACTAGGAGCAAGATATAGTAGAGGCGAGAGATGATTGCCTCAAAACACTGGATAGTTGACAGATTATTTGCCTGGAAGGCAAAGATATGAGTAGATTGTGGCCAGTGAGCGAGGTCTTTTCTCCCCGCTGGTACGAACTTGCAAACAGGTTCAAATCACTTGATAGCAGGTTGATATCACACAGCAACTTTACATAACATAACATAGTCGCGATCCGGAGAGAGTCTGTCATTGAAACTGTATGAAGCTATCACAAGGGTAGTTATGAGTCCACAGTGGCACAGGACAGGGGCCGGCAGGGGCTGCAGATGTGATCACTGTGACACTGTTTACACTAGAATAACTCTAAACTGGCGGCGTGACGGGCCCGGGGGCGGGGTGTCACTTGGCCGATGTCACGGGGGACTTGGGCCCCTCTGTCCGTTTGTGAGCTGGGGCCCCCCTGTGCTGCTGACCGCCCCCCGGCCCCCCCTGCCTCACTGGATCCGGCTTGCCTGGCCTGCTATCACCCGGCCCTGGCTGCCTGTCCCCCGCCTGTGACCCGGAGCTGTTGGTCTTGCCCAGCCTCTGCTTGCCCGCCTGGCCCTGGCGACTGTCCTGGCGCTCCACCGGGGCGGCCTGAGCAGGGGCGGCGGAGACCTCGGGCGCCTCCTCCTTCTTAGCAGCGGTTGCGGCTGGTTCAGACTCGGAGGGCGCAGCAGCAGCGGACACAGCACCGGCTTTTTCCTCAGTTTTCCCTTTTCCTGATTGCTCAGAATGATTTCCTTCAGCAGCTTCTTTGGCGGCTCTTTCAGCTGCCTCTTTAGCTTCTTTCTCTTTCTTCTTCTGAATGATTTGAGCGTAGGTCAATTTCTGACCAGATACATCCAAACTTTGCTGCCTTGGGGATATTGAGCCGCTGTCTCTCTCGTTGATAGCCTGACCTCCTTTTCCAGCCGAGGTCTTCACCTCGCCGTTGACCAGAGGCGGAGACACAAGACCCTCGTGAGAGGCGACCTCCTCCGAGGGCGACAGAGTCTGCCTCTCAATGGACACCACAGGGGTCTCGGACACGGATGGGTTCTTGGAGCGAGGTCTAGGCGAGACTGAGGCGGCCTCCACTGTTGTCTCCACAGCCGGAGATCTCACCTCGTCACCACAGTCATCCTGAATGAAGTCATCGGGAAGCGTCTCTTGGTCGTCGTCAAGCTTCATCTTGGAGGTACCCTTGACAATATCAAGAAATCGGGAAGGTTCCGCAGAAGGTGCAGGGTCCGGCACGCCTGGCAAGGAAGGAAAATCGTTGGCTGTCATTTTGAAGTCTGGCGCCGGGCGAGGAGGCTCTGGCCTTGGCTGCGGCACTGGCTCGGCGGGATTGACTCCGACCCCAGGAGCGCCCCCGGAGTTGTGACGCGGCTGGTAGACATGGGTGGCGTTACGCTGGGGCGGACCACCCGGGCCCCCGGCGTGACCACCTCTGGGCACTGAGTTGTATCCCCCCATGCTGTCATCCCGGCCTCGACTGGAGCCTCCACGTCCTCCTCGTCCCCTCTTGTTTGTGGAGACAAACTCCTTGGACTGGAGGGTGTCCTGCATGCTCCTAGCTGCGTGTGCATTGTGATACTGATACCCAATGCCCTGGCCGTAGTCACCCTCGGCCTTCTGATGCTGGGGCGCTGCGTGTCTGGGCTGGTATCCTCCGGTGTGACTGGGCTGGTAACCCGAGACCATGGGCTGGTGCTGGACCATGCGGGGCGCGGGGGCGGCCACCTGCACACCAGGGGGGGACACCGGGGTGTTGGTAACACTCGCCTCGTGACCCATGCTCGAGCCCGAGCTGGAGCTGAAACTCTTCTTCTGACTGGAGTTGGAGTGCTGGGAGGAGGTCTCCCAGTTGTTCCGGTTTCCGTTGTTCTTGGCGTAGGATTGCGAGGGTCCTCCGTATCCACTAAACTGTTGCCCAGCACCAGGATTGTAAGATTGATAGTTGGAAGCATATGAGGCTTGTGACGAGCTTGGCCCGGCGCCTGAGTGCGGAGTATTACGATCATTGTTTCCGCCACCACGACCTCCGCGACCTCTACCCTTGTAGTTGTTATGACCTCCTCGGTTGGAAGACTTGACGTTGGGCTGGAAAAAGTCTGAGTTGGCTGGAATCATTGGATTGATGAAGTTTGGGAAGTAAGGAGTTCCAGGAGCGGCCACGTGGTAGCCGGGCACTGCTGTGGCGGCTTGAAGGAGGCCGCCAGGGACTCCTGGGAAGTATTGAGACACTTGGCCTTGTGACGTTGGCATGTGGAAAATGTGATAGGTCTGAGTGCCGCCTCCCCCCTGAGTGATGTAGTGAGGCCCGGCTGCTGCCTGAGAGGGACTCGGCCCCACCCCCGCCCCCATGATCGTGGTGTTCGGGGTGGAGGAGGGAGTGGCCGTGGTGGAGGTGGACACCATGACAGTGCCTCCACTGTGGTGACCACTCGGCATCATGGTGGTCGCGCTGGACACGGTGTAGGTCGCATTCGACGCTGAGTTTTGTTGCATAGGTTGACCCTGTGGTGACAGGACGTTCATGCCCGGCATGGACATGTTGTTCATCCCACTCATGGAGTTCATGCTGGCACTGGGAGCCCCCGGTCCCCCCGGGTACCCGGCCTGCATCGGAGGACCATTGTTGACCACAGCTGGGCCCTGACTGACCTGGCTGCCGGGGGAGCCGCCCGGTCCCACGCCCGGGGAGCTGTGGGCGCTCAGGAGGCTCGAGTTGGCGGACATGTTGGCCGGGGGAGACACCGGGGTGAGCTGGGCGGGGAGCGCCGTCTGCCCGGGGGAGGTCACCGTCTGCGTGGGCTGCCTGTAGCCATTGGTCGCCCCGAACTTGGGCGTGTTGTAGTTGTTGCTGGTCTTGTTCATGGGCTTGGCCTTGATCCGAGCCATGATGGGGTGACCCTTGAACTCCCTGACTTCCTCCCGGAGATATCTGTAGGCTTTCTGAGCATCTTCATCAGAGTCAAAAGTGACATACCAGGAATTGTTCAGAGAACACTCGCATGAGGCAATCTTGGGACAGCCGGGGCCAGCGAAGAGGTTCCGGACTTCTTCCTGCGGTGTGGCGTCTGGAATTTCCCTCAGAATGACCGTGCATCTTGTGTGATTAGGACGAACTTTGACCCCTTCGACATCCACCTGGACATTAGGAGACTCTCGGAGAACTTGAGTGACAAGCTTTATATCACTGGTGAGCTTCTTGATCTGATTGAAGTTGGCGATGATGGCTATTGGTACAAATTGATCTGAGTCCATCTGGGACATCAAGTAGGTGTCGTGGGCCAGGTTCTCTCGGGAGAAGTAGTACTCGAGCTGGCGCAGCAACATTTCCTTCAGCTGATCCATGGGCAGGCCGGGCATGCTGGCGTGACCAGATGAGGCCTGGTCAGTGGGATCCGAGGCCTGCTGGGGCGAGGTCACTCCGTGAGGCTGAGGCTCGTACCCGGGGGCTGACATCTGCATGGTCTGGGGGGCCGGGCCCATGTTGGGCAGGCTCTGCATCGGCTGGCCCGGCATGGTCTGGATGTTTGGCTGCTGCATACTGGGCGGAGCAATGCCCGGGCCCGGCTGTGACATGTGATAGGGGGGCGCCCCGGGGGCGGCCACTGTCTGGGCCACACTGCCCTGGCCTCCGTGCACGGGCTCGGCGTAGCTGGCGTGCTGGGGCAGCATGTAGGTGTTGGCAGGAGGGGAGCTGTAGCTGTTGTTATACTGGGGAGCTGAGCCCGCCCCCTGCTGCGCCCCGGTCACCGTGTACTGGGGGGCGGAGTATCCCTGGCTACTGGCCACGTACTGGGAGCTGTAGCCCTGGCCCTGGGACCCGGGGGCCACGGGCACAGAGTAGGACTGGGGCGGGTGGGGCTGACCAGGGCCCCCGGGGCCATGATGGACCAGGGTGTGGACCTGACCGGCAGCGGCGGCCTGGACCGCTGCGTGATGGTGGTGCTGGGAGATCATCACCGCGTCCATGCTCGGCCCGTTCATCCCGGCTCCGTACTCGAAGGAGGGGCCCGCGGCCTGGATGTGCTGGTTGTGGTGACCTGGCTGGCCGGGGCCGGTCACGAGGCTGTACTGAGGCTGGTGGTGATTGTGACCCGCGACCTCGTGAAGTCCGTGAGAGTGGGGCGGGGCGGCTTGTGGGGCAGGCACTGGCCCGTACATGGCGACACCAAGACTATCACGATAACAACCTTCAAACTTGAATTGATGCTACCGGACTGGTGTCACTTGGGAGATTCAACATCTTGATTTTTTATTCTGTATCAAAACAGACTATCTCCATTCATTTCAAAGTATCCGCGATCGATTCTTCCTCCTCTTTGACTGTGATCTCGCAATAATCTTATCTTTCAAAATTGCTGAGTCTTGAAAGATTGGGAGTAACAGTTTGGACTATTTTTGCTCCTCTCTGTGCTTGAAAACGTGATCACTGTTTAACCGGATCACGATCACGGGGGATTGTTCTTCTCTCAAATAAATATAACGACGAAAATATAAATA
>NYWD01000155.1 GCA_002684855.1 Planctomycetaceae bacterium
CGTCGTCCCTGAACCGGACGCCGCCCCGGTCGAAGTCCAGCACGGTACGGCCGATGCGGGTGTCGATCTCGATGGTCCGCGGGGTCGCGTCGGTGGTGATCGTCGACGTCCCTTCCCGCTCCTCCCACTCGATCCGCGCGTCGAATCCTCCGGTCGGTCGCCACTCGTTCCAGAGACGCGTCGCCCCGGCCGTGGATCCGGCGGGAACGAAGCCGAGGAGATACGGCTCGATCTCCAGTTTCTGGAGTCGGGCGCTTCCGGTCCCGATTCGTCGCTCGATCTCGTAGCGGCCGCTCGCGAGCACCGTTCCCGGACCGCGTCGTCCGCTGAAGGAGCGAAGTTCGACGAGTTCGTCGGTCACCGAGAGCACGGCGCTGATCTCGTCGAGCTCGAATCCGCGGGGCCAGATCAGTTCGACGTCCGGCACGTCCGCGGCGACGTTGCGACCGGGGCTTGCGCTCCCGTGCTCGAGGAGGATCGTGAAGTCGATGAAGGTGGACCCGTCCGGGGCGGAACCGATGCGTCCGTGATAGTCGAGGTCGCCGGCCAGGCCCATCTCGACGATCGGTTCGACGGCGTCGGAACGGACCACACCGGGCCAACCCGGAATCTCCGCGGGCGTCCGACCGCCGCCGATCCTGGGGGGAATCGCGGCGAGAAGCGTGGAGTTCAGGGGATCGTTGGTGACCGTCAGTCGCAGGTCGGGCAGGACGTCCCGGCTTCCCCGTCCGTCCCGTGGCAGATCGATGCGGCCGCTGATGCGTCCGCGACCCCCCGCGGGCGTGATGAGGGAGAGTCCCGGCGGCTCCAGCACGACCGCGAGATCCTCCAATCGGATGGTCCCTTCGGTGGCGACCAGCGGATAGGGGAATCGGTCGAAGATCGCGCCGACGTGGTCCAGGTGGATGTCACCCTCGACCGCCACCGGGATCCCGATGCCGCGCGGGCGGTGGATCCGCAGTCGCATTCCACCATGCCCGCCGAGGGCGAACGGCCCGGCGGCGATCAGGGATTCGCAGCGGTCGATCCGTCGTTCCAGTCGCTCGGCCGCGCGTCGATCCCCGCGCTCGAGGGCTTCGAAGCGGGCGGTCCTCGCGTCGGCGAGGTTCTTCCGTGCGGTGTCGACGCGGGCCTGGTCGACGAGGAGCCCGGCCGCATCGAGTCGTTCGAACGCGGTCTGGTCGAAGAGCGCGCGAAGGCCGCGCTCCGTCGAGTCGGGCAGCGCCTGGAGGAGGTGCTCGTCGAGCCCGATCCGATCCGACTGGAGTTCGAGATCCACCGCCGCGTCGTCGCCGGTTCCGAGGATCTCTCCGGTCAGCCGCAGGCGGTCGTCGTCCGGTCCCAACCCGCTGAGCGAGACGATGCGGATCCGCTCGCCATCGACGGCGAGCTGGGCGTCGACCTCGTCGAGCGGGTACCTGAACTGCTCGTACATGCCTCGCCCGCCGGTCAGCCACAGATCGGCACTCGCCTCGATCGGTTCGTCTCCCTCGATCGCCGATCCCGGTTCGAGCGAACCACGTGCGACGGTGGCGGTCGCGGTGAGGTTCCAGGCCCGCGCGGTGAGAAGCTCCAGGGCCTCGGCCACGGGTCTGGGGAGATCCGCGCCCACGTCCTCGTCCCCGTCGGACTTGAAGTCCGAGAGGGAGAGTTCGATCCGGAACGGGGCCTCCTCGAGAAGGCGCATTCCCCAGGTGGCGATCGGCTGGTCGTCGGTCTCGTCGTCCGCCGTCTCCAGTCGAACCCGGATCTCGGTGCTGATGTCGACCGGAACGATCGCCTCGCCGCGATCGCCGGGCACCATCCGGCCACGGCTCCCGCGGACCAGGAGGTTGCGTCCGTCGAGATCGATCCGGCCGGCGTCGAGCGTGATCCGCGGGAGCGGTGGCGTCTCGTCCAGGATTCGTCCGTCGGCGAAGCGGACCCATTCGGATTCGAGATCGAGGCCTTCGGGCAGGGTGAGCGTGAGGTTCTCGACCTCGAGCGTCGCGCTGGGGTCCTCGCCCGGCTGCCATTCGACGTTGGCGGTCCGGAGCACGCCGCCGAGGTCCAGCTCGGACACGAAGGCGCGGGCCGACGCCGACAACGCCAGGTCGACACCGAGCTGGAGGTCCACGTCGTCGATCCGGAACTCGACCCGGCCGGTGCGTTCGTCGAGATGGCCCTTCGCCAGCGCGGTGGTCTCGCCGGCGTCGATCGCGGCCAGGGTGAAGGCCATCCGCGGATCGGCGTCGTTCGGCGGATCGAGGATGGCGTTGAACGACGAGGTGCCGACCAGCTCGAAGTGACCTCCGGCCGGGTCCTCCACCTCGATGCCGCTCTCGATCTCGAGCCGCGCGATCTCGATCGTCCCGAGCCCGAGGCCGCGGACCGTCCGGTCCCGGTCCCGGTCGTCCTCCTCGTCGTCCTTCCGGTCCTCGTCGGGCGGCTCGAGCGCCATGAAGTTGAAGGCGGCGGCGTCGTCCGCCCGCTCGGCCACCCGCACCTGCACCCGTTCGGCGCGGATCGATTCGAACTCGACCGTGCCCGAGAGCAGGGGGAGAAGATGGATGGTCGCCGACAGGTCGTCGATCCGAAGCACCCGGGCGGCATCACCGCGCCAGCCCGGCGCGTCGATGACGATGCTGCCGACTCGGACGCTGCGCAGACCCCGGACGTCGAGATCCTCCACCGAGACCTCCGCACCGGTGCGGCGATGGAGTTCGTCTTCGAGGAGGATCGTGATCAGCGAGTCGCGAAAGATCGCGACTCCGAGGAGCACCGCGGCGAAGGCGATCGCCAGCCTGCCGAGGCGGCGACGCCAGCGGCGTCGGGGACGTGGTCGGGCTGTGGTGGTGGCGTTCGCCATGGTCTGGGTACGGTTCAATCGGCCCCCGGGGTCGGTCCCGGACCGAATCCCGCGACGATCCTCGGCGGGAATTCGATTCCGCATTCTAGGTCGATCGACCCCCGACGATCGGGATGCGGGCAATACACTCCGACAATGACCCCCCCGAACCACGATCCGGCGGACATGGCCGATTCCGCGGGCATGCTCCTCTTCCTGCTCGTGGTGGTGGTGGTGATGCTTCTCATCCCCCTGCTGGCGGCCCTGCGAATTCGGGGACGCGGCAAGCCCGGCCGGTCCGGGCGTCCTCGGGCCCGGTCGCCGCTCGACCCATGGCGCGAGGGTGGTCGTCGCCAGGGCCCCCTCGAGGACGATTCCGAACCCGATTCGCACGACGCCATGGAGGACGGGCCATGACGGGATCGTGGCCCCGGCCGTTCGAGGCGTGGGAGCACGCCCGATGAGTCGCATCGAGCCTGCGTCGAAGCGCATCGCGATCATCGGCGCGACCAGTCGCGTCGGACGCGCGGTCGCGGCCGAGTTCGCGGAACTGGGCTGGTCGCTCGAGCTCACCGCGCGCGACCCCGATCGGATCGAGACGTCGCATGGATCGTCGTCGAGCGGTTCGTCCGTCGAGATTCGTCGACATGCCCTCGATCTCGCGGACGCGGCGGCCGTGGACCGGGCGGTCGCCTCGATCGGGGGCGTCGCCCTCGACGCCGTCGTGGTCGCAGGGGCGCCGTTCGACGAGACGTCGCTGGCGGACGCGACGGCCGAGGACTTCGCATCGCACGCCGCCGCCCAGGTCGCGGGTCCCGCCCGGCTCGTCGCGGGACTGCGGAGTTCGCTCGGTCGGAGCGAATCACCCGCGATCGTCCTGTTCGGCGACGTCCACGCCTGGTCGCGACCCCGGGCCGGCGCGACGCCGTACCTGGTGGCGAAGGCGGGCGTGGAGGCGATGGTCGGTCTCCTCGCGGTGGAGCTCGCGCCGGTTCGCGTCTTCGGGCTGTCGCCCGGCGTGGTCGGCTGGCCCGATGGCTGGCCGGATGCCCGGCGCGAGGCCTACCTCGAGCGAGTTCCGCTCGAACGCGCCGGAACGCCGGAGGAGACGGCGTCGCTGGTCCGCGCCCTGGTGCTCGACGCCACCTACTGCACGGGCGTCGTGATCCCGATCGACGGCGGTCGACACCTTCGGTGACTGGATGCGGGGCGTGACACCGCCCGAGCCGTTTTCAGCCGCCTCCGTCGGGCGTTCCCTCGATCAGCGCTCGAAGTTCGGCGATCCGCGGGTCGCCCGGCGCGGTGTCCTCCGCGATGCGCAGCCATGCCTCGGCATCCGCCTCCCGGCCCGCGGCATCGAAGCATCGCGCGGCCTCGAGCGCGGCGGCGAGGTCCTCGGGCGCGCGACGGGCCCGTGCCGCCCAGGCCTCGCCCGCGTCGCCGGGGCGGTCGAGGGCGAGCCACCCCGTGGTCAGCTCCTGCACGACGCCGCGGCTCGATCGGACTTCGGCCGGAAGCGCCGCCAGTGATTCGATCGCGAGTCGAACGCGACCGGATCGTCTCAGCAGGGCGGCTCGACGGATCCTGATCCCGACCTCGTCCGGGGCGAGTCCGACCGCCGCATCGAGTCGTTCGAAGGCGACGTCCGGATCTCCCATTCGGAAGCTCGTCTCGGCGAGGGCGGCCAGGACGAAGGCGTCGTCGGGGCGAGCCCCCGCGAGCGACTCGAGGAGGCCGGCGGCCTCCTCCACCCGGTCGGCTCGCAGGAGGGCCAGCGACAGGTAGAGCCGGGCGATCGGATCCTCCGATCCGACGCGTCGGTACGCCTCGATGGCCGCGTCGAGCCGGCCGGCGCCCTCGAGGGCGAGCCCGAGGTTTCGCAGGGTCTCGGGATCGGTCCGACCACCCTCCGCCGCACGTCGGAGTTCCTTCGCCGCATCGGCGGCGATCGCCACGGCCGCCCGCTCGCCCGCCGCTTCGCGGATCTCGCCGCTTCGCAGGAGGAGGGTTCGACCGAGGGCGGAGGCGACCACCGGATCATCGGGGAGTCGCCCGGCGAGGGATCGGGCGATGGTTTCGGCGTTGTCCGCCCTGCCGGCCGCCAACCATCGATCGATGGCGTCGAGGGAGGCGTCCCGATCGGTCGCCGAGAGGGAGGAGCCGGCCTCCACGTTCGGCCCGGAGGGCTCCTCGCCGCCGCCACATCCGGCGACCAGCACCGCCACCAGGGTGGTCGAACCGGCCAGGAACCGTCGAAGTCGGCGGTGATCCGCCCAGCAGCAGCGTGGGGATTCGTAGACTGTCGGAATCATGGAAGCACCAAGAACCCAGGACGGGGCGTCGACCTCGGCCGGAACACTCGCCAAATCCTACTCGCCCGCGGCCTCCGAGCCCGAGGTCCGGGCGGCGTGGGCGCGGTCCCGCGACTTCCACGCCGAACCGGCGGAGGCGGGTGCGTCGATCGATGACGCCTTCGCCGTCCTGATTCCACCCCCGAACGTGACGGCCGCCCTCCATCTCGGGCATGCCTTCAACAACACGCTCCAGGACGTGCTGGTTCGGTTCCACCGGATGAAGGGCGATCGGACGCTCTGGATGCCCGGCACCGACCACGCGGGCATCGCGACCCAGACCGTGGTGGAGAAGCGATTGCTCCGGCAGGGGAAGCGACGCACCGACTTCGGTCGCACGGCATTCATCGAACAGGTCCAGGCGTGGAAGAACGAGTACGAGACCACGATCCTCGGGCAGTTGGCCGAGATGGGTTGTTCGTGCGACTTCGATCGAACCCGGTTCACGATGGATCCCGTCTGTGCGGACGCGGTTCGAGAGGCGTTCTTCAGGCTCTTCCAGGACGGACTGGTCTATCGCGGGAAGCGGTTGGTGAACTGGGATCCCGCGACGCGGACCGCCCTCGCCGACGACGAGGTCGAGATGCGCGACGTCCCCGGCCACATGTGGTACCTGCGATATCCACTCGCGGACGGAGATGGATTCGTGACGGTCGCCACCACGCGACCGGAGACGATGCTCGGCGACACCGCGATCGCGATCAATCCGCGGGACCCGCGGGCCGAGGGACTTCGCGGAAGGTCGGTCCGGGTCCCGATCACCGACCGGGTCGTGCCGATCGTGGAGGACGACTACGTCGTGCTTCCCGCATCCGTGGCCGAATCCCTCGGGCTCGGGCCCGAAGCGATCAACGATCCGAAGGCGGCGCTGGCGACCGGATTCCTGAAGGTGACGCCCGCCCACGATCCCAACGACTGGGAGATCGGCCTCCGTCACGACCTCCCGGTCGTGAACGTGATGGCGCCGGACGGATCGATCTCCGAGACGCACGGCTGGGACGACGGCGTCACCGACGAGGCCCGCGCCTTCATCGGTCTCGACCGGGAGGACGCCCGGACCGCGATCGTCGCCTGGTTCGAGGAACGCGGTCTGCTCGAGTCGGTCCGGGATCACGAACACGCGGTCGGGCACAGTTATCGAAGCCACGTGCCGATCGAGCCCTATCTGTCGGATCAGTGGTACGTCCGGGTCACCGACGACCGGCTCGCCGGAAGTGCGCTTCGGGCGATGGATCCCGATCAGCGGGGGACCGCCTCCGAGGGGGACGCCTCGCCCATGTCGGGCGACGGCGAACTGCGATTCTTCCCGGACCGGTACGCGAAGACCTTCCGGACCTGGCACGAGAACATCCGCGACTGGTGCATCTCCCGGCAGCTCTGGTGGGGCCACCGCATCCCGGTGTGGTCACGGGTGGTCGCGGCGGACGACGCGTCGCCGACGATCCGCGACGCCGCCCGCGACGCGGCGGAGGGGATGATCGCGGTCGACGGGGAATGGACCGCGCGGGGCTGCGCCCATCGCGTGCGGACCCTCGGCGACGGGACGATCGAGGAGACGGTCTGCGTGCCGCGGCCGTCGACGCTCGGCGACGCGGCGACGGCGGTCGTGGCGGCGCTCGAGGCTGACGGTTTCGAGCAGGACCCCGACGTGCTCGACACCTGGTTCTCCAGCGCACTCTGGCCGCTCTCGACGATGGGTTGGCCCGAACCGGCGGCTCATGCGGACGCGATCCCCGAGGGGGGTCGCCTCCTGGAGACGTTCAATCCCAGCTCGGTGCTCTGCACGGCGCGGGAGATCATCACGCTCTGGGTCAGTCGGATGGTGATGTTCAACCGGTACTTCGAGGCGGACGTGCCGTTCCGCCACGTCTTCATCCACGCGATGATCCAGGACGGCCACGGGCAGAAGATGTCCAAGAGCCTCGGGAACGGCGTGGATCCCCGGGACATCATCGAGAGCCACGGTGCGGACGCGATGCGGTTCACGCTGGCCCAGCTGTCGACCGGCAGCCAGGACGTCCGGATGCCCGTCGACCTCGTCTGTCCGCACAGCGGGGAGACGTTCACTCCCGCCTTCGTGCGGAACGCCGCGGGCTACCGGGTGTCCGCGCCCGTCCAGAAGTCACCGACGGATCCGGCGATGGAGATGGTGACCTCCTACGGGGTCGCCACCGGCGAGGTCGAACCCGACGACGCCCGTCCGCTCGCCAGGAACACCTCCAGTCGATTCGACGGGGGCCGGAACTTCTGCAACAAGCTCTGGAACGCGGTCCGGTTCGGGCTCGCCAATCTCGAGTCACCCGCGGTGGAAGGCGGCGAGGGCTCGCCTTCGCTGGTCGATCGCTGGATCGTCTCACGGGTCCGGCGCACCGAGCGGATCGCCTCGGAGGCGATCGACGGCTACCAGTTCAACCAGTACGTCGAGGCGATGTACGACCTCGTGTGGCGCGACTTCTGCGACTGGTACCTGGAGGCGGTGAAGCCCACGGTTCGCGGCGATCTCGGCCAGCAGCGTCGACTCCATGCGGTCCTGGACTCGATCCTGCGCATGCTCCATCCCGTCTGCCCGTTCCTCACCGAGACGCTCTGGCCGCACCTGCATCGGCTCGAGGGGATCCGGGGCGGAGATGGCGGGACGGGCGTCGACGGCCTGTCGCTGCCCCCGGCGGACCGGTGCGCGATCGCCGCCTGGCCCGCGGTCTCGGACCAGGTCCACGATCCCGGGGCGGAAGCGGCGTTCGAGCGGGTGCAGGCGCTGGTGGCCTCGATCCGCAACCTCCGGGGTGAACGACAGGTCAAGCCGAAGCGCCGCATCACGCTCCACGCGTCGGACTCGGTGCTGGCCCTGATCCGGGAGGCCGACGGCGTGGTCGAGACGCTCGCGGGGCTCGCGGAGGTGGGCGAACGGGCGGCGGCGCCCGAGAACGCGATCCCCCTTCCCTTCGAAGGCGACCAGCTCCTGATCTCCGACCTGCTCGATGCGGTCGACGTCGAGGGCGAGCGGAAACGATTGCAGAAGACCATCGACGGAAAGCGAAAGCAGATCGCCGGCTTCCAGGGGAAGCTCGGAAACGAGGGATACGTGAAGAACGCGAAGCCCGAGATGGTGGAGGAGACCCGAAGGAAGCTGGCCGAGGCGGAGGCGGATCTCGTGGCCGCGGAGGCGGGCATGGCGGCGTTGTCGTCCACCTCCTCCTGAGGAGGCCGACTCGACGGCGACGGCGAGGTCGGAGGACGATCTGGCGGATCCGTTCCCAACACCGGGTCGGCAGCGGCTACCATCTCGGTGCATGACCCGCGTCAGCGATCCGACCACCCAGACCCGACTTCGAGGAGGCCGAACCGCCTTCCGGTGGCCCTGCGGCCTGTTCGCGGGATTCCTCGCGCTGGTCTCGGTGCCGGGATGCGGTTCGGATCCCGATCCGATGCCTCGTCCCGCGGCGCGGGCCGGCGTTGTCGTCGATGAGGACGACCCGGCTCCGAAGGCGTCCGTCGCGGCCGTCGACCCGTCGACCTTCGAGCGGGTCTCGACCACCGAACCGTGGACGTTCGGAGGGTACGAGGGAGAGCTGGTCACGACGCCGACTCATCTGCTTCACCTGACGCTTCCGGACGGGAGACTGCGGGAGGCGATGCCCGTGTTCACGGGGACGGCGCTGCAGCACTACCGGACGATGCTGCTCGCCCAGCCGGAATCCTCGCCGCTGGATGCGCCGTCCGAACGGATGAGCACCTTCGTGTTCGGGACCCGGCCGGAATGGGAGGCCTGGACGAGGTGGCGGTTGCGACGCGGCGCGAGCCTCTACCTCGGAATCGAACGCGGCGGCTACACGATCGACGCGGAGAGCGTGATCTGGGACATCGGTCGCTACGACACCCTCTGCATGCTCGCGCACGAGGGCTGGCACCAGTACACGCAGAGCGTCTTCCGCCATCCGCTCCCCGCGTTCCTCGAGGAGGGGCTCGCGGCCTACGCGGAAGGACACCGGTTCCGACGCAGCGACGAGGCGCCCGTCTTCATGCCCTGGCGGAACCTCGAGCGATACGGACAGCTGCGATCCGCCCGGTACCGGGATCGCCTCATCGATCTCGACGATCTCATCGCGCGGCCGCCGCAGTACTTCGTGGCCGGGAGCGAACGCGGCCTGCTGACCTACTACGCGCAGCTCTGGGTGCTGGTCCACTACCTGATGGAAGGTGCGGACGGCCGGTACCGCGACGGACTCGTGAAGCTGGTCCGGGACGCGGTGGACGGCCACATCACCTCTTCGATCTACGATGCGGATCGTCGAGCGGGCATCCTCGGACGCACGCTGGGGCCGAACACCGGCCGCGACATCATCGCCACCTACTTCGACGAGAACTACGAGGCGTTCAAGGCCGGGTACGAGGCGTTCATCGATCGCGTCGTCGCCTCGGGGAACGGCACGCGGATCTGGCAGGGCCGCTCACCCATCGAGTGAGTCGACGGCCCCGAGGTGTCGGACCAGGAACTCCGTCTCCCGAAGCTTCGCTTCGTTGGTGCATCGCCCGAAGCCGAGGTGTTCGTGCGGCGCGCCGGTCGTCTCGAAGGCGAGCAGTTCGATCGACTCGGGATGGCGGGCCCGCGTCCGGAGCGCGTCGATGAACTCCGCCTGACCCTCGAATCGCACCCAGGCATCGGCCTTCGAGTGCACGGCGAGGACCGGGATCTCCCGCCATCGATCGAGGTGGGTCAGGGGATCGAGTCGCGCGGTGGCCTCGTGGTCGAAGAACTGCCGCTGGTGCTGGGCCGACCAGTTCCCGCTCGTCGCCTCGAGGACCGCGGCACGAAAGCGGTGGGGCCGGCAGAGCCGGGCGATCGCGACCATGCCGCCCATCGACATGCCGCCGATCGCGGCCCGGTCGAGGTCGAAGCCCAGGCCACCGAGTCCCTGGAGGATGTCGTCGATCTCGTCGATCGCCCGTTCGATGTGATCGAGGATGCGTTCGGGCGCCTGGTCGGCGACGGTGCCGCGCTCGCCGTGACCGGGGAGATCGATCGCGCAGGACCCGATCCCCGCCCGTGCCAGTCTCAGGTAGCGACCCGGATCCAGTTCCTTGTCGGCGGTCCGTCCGTGCATCCAGAGCAGGAAGGGGATGCGGTCGCCGCCGCCCGGGGCCGCCGCCTCCGGACGAACCAGGAGGCTGGGGACGTCGGGCCCGAGCCGGACATGCTCTGAGATCGCGCGAAGGCTGCTCGGAAGTCGTGCATCGAGGTCGGGCATGGCGGCAGAGCGTAGTCGTTCGGGATCGATGCGACTGGTGTTCGAGTCCGTTTGTCGGGATACTGCGGCGATGATCAAGATCATCGGCGGTGAATACCGCTCCCGCATTCTCGAGGGTCCGCCGGACGCCGCGACGACCCGGCCGATCACCGCCCGGGTCAAGGAGGCGGTGTTCAACCTGCTCCGCGGCTGGTGCGACGATGCGGTGGTCCTCGACCTCTTCGCGGGGGTGGGCGCGATCGGGCTCGAGGCGGCCAGTCGCGGGGCCCGGGAGGTCGTGCTGGTGGAGCTGAACACGCGGATCGCCTCGATCCTCGAATTCAACGTCGAGGAGCTGGATTGCCGGGATCGGGCGACCGTGGTCCGCGCCGACGCGCTCGGTCCGGCCGCGCTGGCCCAGGCGCCGCGAGACTGCGACCTCGTCTTCCTCGATCCCCCGTACGCGCTCTGGGAGGAGGAGCCCTCGAGGGAGCGCATCCTCGACCTCGCGGCCCGGTGCCGGGCCAACATGAAGGACGCGTCGTTCCTCATCCTGCGGACGCCGACCGATTTTCCCGCGGACTTCCCCGGGATCCCCGGCTTCGACGGGCCGGAGACGCATCCGTACGCCGAGGACATGTTCGTCCACCTCTTCGCGCCGTCGGCATGAACCCGCCGGCTCGTCGGTCCGAAATCCGGGAAATCCGCTAGGGTCCGAGCCATGATCATCCCCATCGCAACCGGCGTCCTCGCATTCGTGCTCACCCTCGTTCAGGACGTCCCGGATGGCATCGACGGGCCCGTCGAGTCCCCGCCGCCGACCGAGACGGCGAGCCCCGCACCACCCCCGGAGATCGACGCCCCCGCGGTCGATGCGGCGGCCGTCGATGCCGCGGTGCTCGCATCCGTCGCGTTCCTGCTGGAGCGGCAGGAGGGGCCGACCCGCGCGGAGTGGCCGTACCAGGGCGTGTACCGGGTCGCGGCCACCGACGACGATCCGGAGTCGCTCGTCGAGGGCCGGGGTCGTCGGCGGAGCGTCATTCCCATCGGGTACCGCGTGGGCGGGACCTCCATCGTGGCCGATGCGCTCCTCCGGGTTCCAGGATGCGACGAGGACGTCGATCGACGAGCGGCCCTCGAGCGGGCCCGGCGGTTCGTGGTGGAATCCACCGGGCATCCGAACATGAACCCCGACTACGGCGGTGGCTACGACGTCCGTGGCTGGGGCTACATCTACGGCGGCGACTTCCTGCTTTCGATGCGGGAGCGAGGTTTCGTTCCGGAGGACGCGGTCGCGGAGCACGACGCCGCGATCGGGTTCTATCTCGACGGTCTCGCGGCGATCGAGATCCCGCGGGTCGGGGGCTGGAACTACGCCCGCCGCGGGCCCCTGTCGGCGCCGAGCGGGACCAGTCCGTTCATGACGCCGCCCGGCGTCCAGGTCCTCGCCGAAGCGGAACGCCAGGGATTCCCGGTGCGCGAGGGGCTCCGATCGCGTGCGATGAAGGCGATCGATCTCACCATCGGCGAGGACGGCGTGGTCGCCTACGCCGCCCAGCGGAAGACCCGGGAATCGCCCGAGATGATCCCGGGGGCGATGGGGCGGATGCTGGCGGTGGAGACGGTTCGGGCCGAGGCGGGGGCCGGGAACGACGACGCGATCCGCGGGGCGCTGGCGGCGTTCGTCACGCACTGGGACGAACTCCTCAAGCGGAAGGAGAAGACCGGAACGCACGTCGCCCCGTACGGCGTCGCCCCGTACTACTTCTTCTTCGCGCACGGGTACGCCGCGGAAGCGATCGAACGGCTGCCCGAGCCGGAACGCGCCGCGTGGCGTGATCGGCTCCACCGGCTGCTGATGTCGGTCCGTGACGAGGACGGCACGTGGAACGACCGCGTCTTTCCACGCAGTGCCGCGTACGGCACGGCGGTGACCGTGCTCGCGTTCACGGAGCCTGCACACGCCGCCCGGGCCCGATCCGTCGTGCCGCCACCCGCCATCGTCGAGTCGGTGGAGAACGCCGAGGAACCGGAGTCCCCCGACGACGTCCGATGACGTCCGATCCCCGAGGAGTCGAACCCATGCGATGCGCACTCATCATTCCGGCGGCCGGCGCCAGCCGTCGCTTCGGCGGCGGTGACAAGCTCGGCGAGGACTTCGGCGGGCGGCCGTTGCTGCTTCGTTCCATCGAACCCTTCACCAAGCGGGACGACGTGGACGCGGTCATCGTCGCCGGCCCGCCGGAGGATCTCGACGCGTTCCGGGATCGCTACGGTCCGCAGCTGAGCTTCCTCGGGGGGACGGTGGTGGCCGGAGGACGGATCGAGCGATGGGAGACGGTCCGGAACGCGCTGGAAGCGGTGCCGGACGGCTGCACGCACGTGGCGATCCACGACGCGGCGCGACCGCTGGTCGATGAGGCGCTGATCGACCGCGTCTTCGAGGCCGCGGGCGGGTTCGACGCGGTGGTTCCCGGGGTGCCGGTCCGAGACACCTTGAAGCGAGCCGGCGGGGACGTGGTGGAGGGGGCCGAACGGGATGCGACCGTCGACTCGATCCTGGGGATCGGCGAGGAGGACACGCCCGAGATCGGTCACCAGATCGCCGCGAGAAGGGTCGTGGGGACCGTGGATCGCACCGATCTGTGGCGGATGCAGACCCCGCAGGTCTTCTCGCTCGAGCTGATCCGGCGGGCCTACGCCCAGCCGGATCTCGAGGGTGCCACCGACGATGCGATGCTGGTCGAGCGACTCGGCGAGCCGGTGATGATCGTCGAAGGGAGCGAGCGGAATCTCAAGGTCACCACGGCCGGGGATCTGCACGTCGCTCGCGCGATCGCCGGTACCCGAGGGCCCGAGGAACGGCCCGCCCACAAGCGTTTCTAACGGTCATCCGTCGCCTGACGTGATCTCCCGGCGGAGTTGCTTTCAGCCCGGGCCCGGGCTACGCTTCGCGGTCTATTGAGAATGAGTCTCAATATCAAGGGAGCCAATTTCCATGCATCTGATTCGCGTCATCTGCGTCCTCGCAGCCTGTCTCGTCCCCGTCTGGTCGGCCGCGGCCGAGGAAGTCGTCAACGTCTATTCGGCGCGGCACTACGACACCGATGACGCGCTCATCAAGCGGTTCACCGAAGAGACCGGCATCAAGGTCAACCTGATCGAAGGCCGTTCGGACACGCTTCTCTCCCGCATCGAGCAGGAAGGGGAGCTGAGTCCCGCCGACGTCTTCATCACGGTCGATGCCGGCCGGCTTCGAATCGCGGAGGAGAAGGGCGTGCTCCAGCCCACCCGGTCCGAGATCCTCGAGGCTCGGATCCCCGCGTCCCTCCGGCATCCCGACGGCCTCTGGTTCGGACTGACGCAGCGGGCCCGCGTGATCGTCGCGTCGAAGGATCGCGTTCCCGCCGACCTCACGCTCGACTACGAGGACCTCGCGGACCCGAGATGGAAGGGACGCCTGCTGATCCGCAGCTCCTCGAACATCTACAACCAGTCGCTCGTCGCCTCGCTGATCGAGAACAACGGCGAGAGCGGCGCCGAGGCGTGGTGCCGCGGCGTGGTGGCCAACATGGCCCGCACGCCCCAGGGTGGCGACACCGACCAGATCCGGGCGGTCGCCGCCGGCGAGGGCGACGTCGCGGTGGTGAACCACTACTACCTCGCTCGACTGCTCAACGGCAAGGAGGCCGATCGAGAGGTCGCCTCCAAGGTCCGGGTGATCTTCCCCAACCAGTACGGTCGGGGCACCCACGTCAACGTGTGCGGTGCGGGCGTCGTGAAGTCCGCCCCGAACCCCGGGAACGCCGTCAAGTTCATCGAGTTTCTGGCCAGCGCCCCCGCGCAGCAGCGGTTCGCCGAGGGCAACCAGGAGTATCCTGCGGTCGAGGGCATCGAGACCAGCAAGACCCTCCGCGGATTCGGCCCATTCAAGGCGGATGCCTTGAACGCGGCGAAGCTCGGGGCTAACAATAAGCAGGCGGTCCGCACGATGGACCGCGCCGGATGGCGCTGATCGAACACGGAGTCAGATCACCATGAACCGAAGAGAAATGCTCGCATTGTCCATCGCAGGCGGCGCCGCGATGGCCTCGTTCCCCCGCCCCGCGTCCGCCCGGTCGAGGCGATCGGGAGCGGACGACTCCCCCGAACACCAGGCCGCCGTCGCCGGCGGGGTCGCGTACTTCAGCGACCGCTGCGACACGCAGGCGGGACTCTGTCGGAAGCTCGAGGCGGCGATCGCCTCCGGCGACCTCGCGGCGGCGCAACAGGCCTACATCGAGGCCCGTCCTCCGTACGAGGAGATCGAGACCCTCGCCTATGCGTTCGAGGAGGTCGACGCCGACATCGACGCCAGGCCGTACGCGTTCGACGCGGGGGAGACCGATCCGGAATTCCGCGGTTTCCACAAGATCGAGGTGCTGCTCTTCGGTCGGGACGACCTCGCCTCCGCCGCGCCCTACGCGGCCCGGCTGAGCAAGAGCGTCCAGCAGCTGAAGGCCCAGCTCGGGGAGCGTGACCGCTTCGACGCCGCCGGCCAGTTCGGCGGGATGTACGCGCTGACCAACGAGGTCGCGGCGAAGAAGATCTCCAGCGAGGAGGAGGCCTGGTCCGACCAGACCCTCCTCATCTTCAAGCACAACTGGATCGGGGCCCTCAGCCAGTACGAGCCCTTCGACAAGATGGTGGCCCGATCCGATCCCAACGCCTCCCGGGCGGTGCGCGAAGCGTATGCTGGTGCGATGGAGACGCTGAAGCCCCACTTCCGTCCCGGCGTGGTCGCCGCGACCCCCTACACCAAGGTCTCGGTCGCGGATCGACGCCGAATGGCGGATGCGAGCAACCGGCTCCGGGACGCGGTCGCCGGCGCGAGCGTGGTGATCGGAGTCGACGCGGGAATTTCGTGATCCGACGCGGCGGTGGCAGCGGGTGGCCCTGGGTCCTGTGCGCGGTCCTCGCCTCCCTGGTGGTCGCCGCGCCGGTCTGCGTCATCTTCTCGAGCGTCTTCCGTTCGTCCGGCGGGGAGTGGTCGCACCTCGTCGACACCCGGCTCGCGGTCTATGCCTCGAACACCGTGATCCTCTCGATCGGAGTCTGCGTGACCGCGGGCGTCATCGGCGTCTCGACGGCGTGGATCCTCGCGAACCACCGGTTCCCCGGCTCGAGGATCCTCGGCTGGTGCCAGCTGCTCCCGCTCTCGGTGCCGGCGTACCTGTCGGCCTACACGCTCTCCGATCTCCTGCAGTTCAGCGGCCCGGTCCAGGGCTGGATCCGCCAGACCTTCGACCTCCAGGCGGGTGAGTACTGGTTCCCGCAGGTTCGATCGCTCGGCGGGGCGATCGCGGTGCTCTCGCTCGCGCTCTACCCCTACGTCTACTTCGCCGCGAGGCTGGCGTTCCTCGAGCAGTCGCGGGCGGCCCTCGAGGCCAGCCGCATGCTCGGGCGCGGTCCCGTCGCGACCTTTCTCCTGGTCGGCCTGCCGCTGGCCCGACCGGCGATCATCGGCGGCCTGATGCTCGTCCTGATGGAGACCGTCGCCGATTTCGGGGCGGTCGACTACCTGGCCGTCGACACCTTCGCGACCGGGATCTACCGGACCTGCTACGCGCTGGAGTCCCCGGTCGCCGCCTCCCAGCTGTCGGCGGTGTTGTTGTCGGCGCTGTTCACGCTCCTCGGGCTCGAATGGATGCTGCGTCGAGGTCGCCGTTATCACCGGACCGGCACGAGGTGCTTCCGTCGGGAGGGCGCGCGGATGCGAACGCGAGGACAGGTCCTCGCGTTCGTGACGTGCCTGGCGCCGGTGATCGCCGGATTCGCGGTTCCGGCCGGACGCCTGGTCCAACTGGCGATCGAGGGGGGCGACGAACGCGGGCCGGGCGTGCTGTCCTCGCTCGCGATCGACACGGCCTGGTTGTCCGCGATCGCGGCGATGATCGCGGTGGTGCTCGCCCTGGTCATCGGTTACGCCGCCCGGGTCCGACGGACCGCGGGCACCGCGATTCCCTCGGCGATCGCCCGGGCCGGATACGCGATCCCCGGACCGGTGATCGCGCTCGGGCTCCTCGCGCCGCTCGTCTGGGCGGATCACGCGATCAACGATCTCTGGACCGGGATGTTCGGGGCGGACGGTCGGCCGGGGCTGATCTTCACCGGATCGGTGGTGGCGCTCGTCCTGGGTTACCAGGCGAGATTCCTCGCAGTGAGTCTGTCGTTCGTCCGCTCGGGGCTCGCCCGGCTGCATCGGAACCTCGATGACGCCGCCCGGACCCTGGGATCGGGCGCCGGTCGAAGCCTCTTCTCGATCTACCTGCCGTTGCTCCGCCCGAGCCTCCTCGCGGCGGGGCTGCTGGTCTTCGTGGACGTCGCGAAGGAACTCCCGATGACCCTGATGCTTCGGCCGTTCAATTTCGATACGCTGGCGGTCCGCGTCTACGAGCTCGCATCCGACGAGCGGCTCGAGGAGGCCTCCACGGCGGCGCTGCTGATCGTGCTGATCGGGATGATCCCGGTCGTCCTGCTCGCGAGGCAGGCCGAAGGCGGTCTCGAGTCGGACGCGGAGGTCGAGCGCCGATGAACAGCCTGCCCCAGTTCGAATCGCCTTCGGTCCTGGAGATCGAGGATCTCGAGTTCCGCTATCGCGGCGGGCCACCGGTGATCTCCGGATGCCGTCTCTCGGTCGCGGCCGGGGAGGTGCTCTGCGTCCTCGGATGTTCCGGTGGTGGAAAGACGACGCTGCTCCGACTGATCGCCGGTCTCGAGCGTTCGCAGGGTGGTTCGATCCGCATCGACGGCGAGGAGATCGAGGGACCGGGCGTCCATCGGGCGCCCGAACGCCGTCGGGTGGGCATGGTCTTCCAGGACTTTGCGCTCTTCCCGAACCGATCGGTGCTCGGAAACGTGATGTTCGCGATGGGTGGGACTCCACGAAACCGCCGCGCCGCGCTGGCGGCCGAGCATCTCGATCGTGTGGGAATGCTCGAGTACGGCCCGCGGATGCCGCACACCCTCAGTGGCGGACAGCAGCAGCGGGTCGCCATCGCCCGGGCGATGGCGCGGAAGCCTCGGGTGATGCTGCTGGACGAGTCGTTCAGCAGCCTCGACACGGAGACCCGGGTCGAAGTGCGGGAGGAGACGGTGAGGATCCTTCGCGAGGCGGACGTGGCGACGGTCATGGTCACCCACGACCCCGGGGAGGCGGAATCGGTGGGGGATCGCGTTTCCTGGCTGGATGCCTGCTGCCGCTCCGAGAACGGCTCGAACGATGACCGCGCCTGCACCCGGGAGTGAGCCTCCTCCCGGCTGGTGGCCGGCCGTCGTGCAGGCCCGGAATCGACCAGTCTGCGGACTGGGCATCACAGTCCGATAATCCAGCATCGTTCGGGTTCCGGTTTTCGACGCGCAAAGTTCTGCATCTTTTCGGAAGTCATCGATTGAGACGCGATTCCGCCTCGGTACACTGGCTCCAACACCGATGCCCTCGGTGTCTTCGAACGTTCCCGTTTTCCACGTTCCCCATCGTTCCCGAACGCCTGAAGAAGGAAAAAGAGACCATCATGAAGAATCTGCTTGTCACTGCTGCCGTTGCGGCCGCATTCACCGGGTCGGCCGTGGCCGACATCGAAGCCTCGTCTGGTTGGGAGGACACCTCCGCCCCGGCCATCCTCGGCTCCTTCGGCAATCTCTTCGACTCCGGCTACGAGTCCGCCGACGTCTACGCGGGCAGCTCGAGCCTGTTCATGATCGAAGATCCCGTCAGCGGCACCCCGCAGGGTTACGTCGCCTGGGTGACCGGCCTTTCCGAGGGTGACACCGTCACCGCGACGATGTGGATGAAGGGTGCTTCCAACGGCGTCGACAACGACGGCAAGGGACGACTCTGGGGCCACTACAGCGAGAACGACGACATCACCACCTACCTCGGCTCGGCGTCCGGCTCCCCGGATTACGCGGGTGAGGGCGGCGTCTGGACGCAGGCCTCGCACACCTGGACCATCGCCGAGGGCCAGACGGCACTCGTGATCGAGGCCCGGATGTACAGCTACGGATCGAACAGCCTGCTGCTCGGTGACGACCTCACGGTCTCCACCAACAACGATGGTGCGACGATCACCCTCGCGGGCGTGATTCCGGCGCCGGGTGCGATCGCGCTGCTCGGTGTCGCGGGCCTCGCCTCGCGACGTCGTCGCGGCTGAACCGATCGGGAACGCCCACGGCGTTCGAAGACCTCGGGACCGTGCCCGCCGCAAGGCGGGCACGGTCTCTTTTTTGGACCGTCGTCCGCGGCCTCGTCGGCAGGGGTCGTGGCGAAAGCGTCGGCGTCTCGGAACGCCACGCCGGATTTCGCGGCGTCGCACGACGAACCAGGCCGAGGCGGCCGTCGATGCGCATGGATCGAAGCGGGCTCGGTGCAGCGGGGACGGCTCCCCCGAACGGTCGAGCGGCTCGGCGCCCCGGACGATCGAATCGACCGTGCCCGAACCGACGCCGCCCGTGGCGACGAGACGATGACCACCGAGACCCAGAGGAATCGCCGCACGTGCTCGGGCGGGGGACGTGCGGGGAGCGTGTCTCGAGGATCGTCCGCGAAGGACCGCGGCGAATCGAGGATC
>NYWD01000156.1 GCA_002684855.1 Planctomycetaceae bacterium
CGTTTCGAGGGGACGCTCGTCGGCGAGGGGGGAGCCGAAGCCCTGCCCTTCGGCCAGTACCTGCACGTCCTCTTCGACGGCGTCTCGATCGACGATGGTCCGTTCGTCGATCCCGATGACTCGATGATCTGGACCCTCGTCGCGGAACAGCCCGACGGTGCCGACGCGAAGATCGAAGACGGAGGTCGCTTCCGGCGCAACATCATGATCGACGCGCCGGGACCTCATCGGATCCGACTCGCCTATCGACTGGTGGCCGGTCCGGGCGGGCTCGTCGATGCGACGGTCGATCGCGACGCGACCGGGATATCCGGATCCCCGGCCGGGGCGACCTGGTCGCGACGATTCGAGATCGAACACCGGATCGACGTGACGGACTGAACCTCAGGCCTCGCGATCCATCCACGCCCGCCACCACTCGATGAAGGTCGGAACCCCGACCTCCACCGGCGTCCGCGGCGCCCACCCGAACTCGCGTCGCATCGGTTCAACGTCGGCCGCACTCGCCTCGACGTCACCCGGCTGCTTCGGCAGGAGGACCGTCTCCGCCTTCCGACCCATCGCTTCCTCGATCAGCTCCACGAACCGAAGCAGGTCCACATTGGTGTCGTTGCCGAGGTTGTAGATCCGAAACGGCGCATCGCTGCGATCGAGCGTCGGATCCCCCGGGTCGAAATCGGGGTCGGGCGCGGCCGGCCGATCGAGCACGCGGAGCACCCCGTCCACCACGTCGTCCACCCAGGTGAAGTCGCGACGATGACGACCGTGGTTGTAGAGCTCGATCGGACGACCTTCGCGGATCGACTGGGCGAACTTCCAGAGCGCCATGTCGGGACGTCCCCAGGTGCCGTAGACACTGAAGAACCGGAGTCCCGTGACGGGGATCCCGTAGAGTCGCGCGTAGCCGTGGGCCATCAGTTCCGCGCTGCGCTTGGTCGCCGCATAGAGCGACAGCGGATGACCGACGGGATGACCGGTGGCGAACGGCATCATCTCGTTGAGTCCGTACACCGAACTGCTGCTGGCGAAGACGAGATGCGAGGTCTCGATCGCCCGGGCGAGTTCGAGCACCACGAGGGTCGCCGCGAGGTTCGAATCGAGGTAGTCGAAGGGCTCGTCGATCGAATGACGGACCCCCGCCTGCGCCGCAAGGTGGACGATGCGGTCGATCCCCGCGTCTCGAAGCTCTTCGAGCACGGATCGATCCGAGAGATCAAGCCGACGGAACTCGAACCCCGGCATCGCCTCGAGCCTCGCGAGACGAGCCGTCTTCAGCGCCGGATCGTAGTAGGCGTTGATCGAATCCACGCCGAGGACCTCGTCGCCACGCGACAGCATCGCCATCGCCACGTGATGCCCGATGAATCCCGCGACGCCGGTGACGAGGATCTTCACGCGTTCGTTTCCACTGGCAAAGGCCGAAGGCCCGGAAGGGCCGTCCCACGGACGACCCTGACCTTCATGGTACGCAATGGAGCATCCCGGTCTTTTGCCGCTTTCGAGTGATTTCCGGGAGACGACCGGAAACGACCGGCCATTCGAGAACGTAAGGTGCGATCGCCGCACGTTCCAACCGGATTCCAACCGCCTCCCGGAGCCTCGTCATGTCCCGCCCACGAATCGCCGTGTTCTCGATCGCCACCACGTTGCTGCTCGGGCCGGTCGCCCTCGGATCCCCCGAAGTCGATTCCGGGGCCGAGGAGCCGACCACCAGCGTCACGATCTACAGCTCCGCCGATCCGGCCGGCTTCGACCCCCAGCGGTTCATCGGCCAGCAGCGGAACGGCGGGGACTTCAACTTCGCATCCCAGGTCCCCGGCTTCGGGGTGGTCCGCCAGACGCGATCGTTCGAACTCCGGAAGGGCCTGAACGAGGTCTCCTTCACCGACGTCGCGGCGTTCCTCGATCCCACCAGCGTCGGGTTCCGGGACCTGACCGATCCGAGGACCGCGGTCCTGGAGCAGGCCTTCAAGTTCGACCTGGTGAGCCCTTCGAAGCTGCTGGAGAAGTACCTCGACCAGGAGATCGAGATCACCGTGACCGAAGGCGACGGCACCCGGACCATCGCGGGCGAACTCCTCTCCTCGAGCCAGGGTCGGCTGGTCATCCAGACCGAAGCCGGACTCGAGATGGTCGACGCATCCGACGCCCGGATCTCCCTTGGTTCGCTTCCCGACGGCTTCCTCACCAAGCCGACCCTCGTCTGGATGCTCGACGCGGCGCGGGGCGGCACCCACGAGATCCGATCGACCTACCAGACCACCGGCCTGACCTGGCGAGCCGACTACAACCTGGTGCTGAACGACGACGACACCGCGGCCGACGTGACGGCCTGGGTGAGTCTGCTGAACGTCTCGGGCATCGAGTATCCGGATGCGAAGCTCAAGCTGGTCGCGGGCGACGTCCAGAAGGTCCGGCCGGCACCCCGGATGCGTGGACTCGCCATGGACATGGCGGCGGAAGGCGCGGCCGGCAAGGTCGCCGGGTTCACGGAGAGTTCGCTCTTCGAGTACCACCTCTACACGCTTCCGCGGACGACCACCATCGCCCGCAACAGCACCCAGCAACTGACGCTCTTTCCCGCCGTGTCGGGTGTCGAGATCGCCAAGGAACTCCTGTACGCCCCGACCTCCCCGGTCGGTTGGGGCCGGGAGCCGTACATGAATCCGGGCTTCATCCCCGGGGGTTCGGAGAAGATCGGCGTCTACGTCGCCTTCAGGAACGACGTCGAGAACGGCCTCGGCATCCCGCTTCCCAAGGGAAGGATCCGCGCATACAAGCAGGACGCCGCGGACGGATCGCTGGAATTCGTGGGCGAGGATCTCATCGATCACACCCCTCGGAACGAAGAGATCCGGATCAAGCTCGGCAACGCCTTCGACGTGGTCGGCGAGCGCCGGGTCGTCGACTTCAAGATCGACAAGGCCCGCAAGACCATGTCCGAGACGGTGGAGATCGAGGTCCGCAACCAGAAGGACGCGGTCCAGACGGTCGTGATCCGTGAAGGTCTCTACCGGTGGCGGAACTGGGAGATGAGCGAACGAAACCTCCCCTTCGAACGGGTCGACGCCAACACGGTCGAATGGAGGGTCGACGTTCCGCCCGAGGGCGAGAAGACCGTCCGCTACACCGTCCGCTACACCTGGTGATCGAGGTCGGGTGATCGGATCGGAACGCCCTCGCCGGGGATCGGGCGGGGGCGTTCCCGTTCAGTCGCCGGCGCCGCCTTCCGCGGCATGCATCGCGCGGAACAGGGCGAGCAGCGATTCCGGGTCGAGCTGTTCCGGTCGTGATCCGGCATCGAATCCAACGGGCACGCGGTCGCGACCGAGGATGGTGCCCACCTGCTTCCGGCGGGTCCGGAAGAGGTCCCCGACGAAGTCGCCGAAGGCCTCCGGATCCTCGATCCCGTGCGTCGGTTCCGGGATGATCGAGACGACCGCGCTGGTGACCTTCGGCTGCGGCCAGAAACAACCCGGAGGCACCACGGTCACCCGCCGGATGGAACCGAGCGTCGCGGTGAGCACCGAGATCGGCCCGTAGTCCCGGCCGCCGGAGGATGCGGCGAGTCGATCCGCGACCTCCTTCTGGATCAACGCCACCTGGCGGAGGCAGTGCGAACGCCGCGTGAGGAGGTCCATCATGAGTGGTGTCGCCGCCTGGTACGGCAGATTCGCGACCAGGCGGAAGGGACGACCGTCGATTCGATCGAGCAGCTCCGGCGACAGTCGCCGACGTCGATCGAGACAGTCCCCCACCACGATCTCCACTCGATCACCGAGTCGACCTTCGACGATCGCGGCCATCTCCGGATCCAGTTCGGCGGCGATCACCTTCGCACCCGCCTCGACCAGCGATTCGGTCAGGGTGCCGGTCCCGGGCCCGACCTCGAGCACGAGGTCGCCCGGTTCCAGTTCGGCCGCGGCGACGATCTTGCGGAGTTGGTTGTGATCGTGCAGGAAATTCTGGCCGAGTCGATGCCGTGGTCTCAGACCGCGGTGCGCGAGCAGTTGCTTGATCTCGTTGAGGGTCTGCATGGAGATTCCGCAAGATGCGACCTGCGAAGGTGGCTGCGCGAATTCAGGCCTGCCGATCGAACCGCATTTCGATCCGGTTGCCGGGTGGCACCACCACCACCTCGGTCATGTACGCCCGCATCAGCATCAGACCTCTTCCCGAGGGAATCTCGAGATTCGCGTCCTCCGTCGGGTCCGGAACCGCCGCGGGATCGAATCCCGTGCCCTGGTCTTCGATCGAGAGCGACATTCCCGAACCGGTAATGTCGTAGGCGACCGTCACCGATTTCGCCGGATCCCCCTCGTTCCCGTGGCGGAACCCGTTGGCGATCGCCTCCTCCATCGCGAGCCGGATCGAGAAGATCTCGCCCTCGTCGAATCCGGCGTTCTTCAGTCGCTCGAAGACCGTCGCTTCGAATCCCTTCAATGTCTCGGCGTCGCCGTGTCGCAGCACGATCTCGCCGGAACCGTCCGATCCGGATTCCCCGTTCGAAGGATTGATTCCTGACTGCGACATGGAATCCTCGAGCTGGAGGAACGAGACGGTCCGGGCGGGGAAGCCCCTCCGAACGTCGACCGGAATCCGGTCAGGAGAAGGTGGCGGTCGCTTCGGCGCTCGTCCCGTGGATCTCGAAGAGCCGATCGAGCCGCGTGATCTTGAAGATCTCCAGGATCTTCGGATCGATGTCGGCGAGGCGGAGCTCGCCGTTCTTCGAGCCGACCCGGTTGTTGACCGTGATCAGCGCGCCGAGCGCCGCGGACGAGAGATGGGCGACGCCCGCGAAGGAGATGAGGACCTTCGGTGCTTCCATGGAATCGATCAGGGCGCCGAGGGCGTCTCCGATCTCCTGGATGTTCGCCTCGTCGAGGATGTTCTGCTCGACGAAGCCGACCCGGGTGATCCCGTTCACGTCGTCGACCCGAAGGCCCGCGGATTCTGGATTCATGAAGGACTCCTGTGTTCGTCTGCAAGCGTATGGGGAGGGATCTCGGGATTCAACCACCATCGCTCATCGTGAAGCCGGGATCGCCGCGGAAAGAACACCCGCCGTGACGCATCGCGTCACGGCGGGCATGATTCGTCGGTCGAACGATCGGCTCAGTAGCCGAGGTAGGACCCCGTTCCGATCTGGTCCTCCAGGCCGGGGAAGAGGATGGCCTCGTTCTCCTGCTGGATGATGATCTCGGGACGGACGAGGAGAAGGGTCGTCAGTTCGGTCTTCTCCGAGGCACGGTTGGTGAAGAGCCGGTTCAGCCACGGAACCTTCGACAGGACCGGGACACCGACCTCGACCTCGAATTCCGCGACCTTGCGCTGCCCGCCGAGCAGTGCGGTTCCCTTGTCGGGGACGCTCACGGTGGTCGCGATCTGGGTTCCCTCGAGCTCGGGGAGCTGGATGAAGCCCTCGAAGTTCTGGCTTCGACCGAAGCCGTCACCACCGCCACCGGCCGCACCGGTGATCGGGACCGTGGTGAAGTCGACGTTCTCGTTGAGTCCGAACTGGACCGTCATCGTGACGTACCGACGATCGGCGGAGATCACCGCTTCGACGTCGAGCACGAAGCCCTGGTAGACCACGCCGGGGACCGGCTGGAAGGCACCGGAGTTGTCACCCGTGACGGGGACGAGGTTCGAGATGTAGGTCTCGGCCTTCGCCACCGCGATCCACGCCCGCTGGCCGTTGAAGAGCGTCAGTCGCGGGGCCGTGAGGATGACGTTCCTCGCGTCGGCCTGCGTGGCCTGGACGAGCAGGTCGACCTGCACGTCGTCGAGGAAGCTGAGACCGACGGTCAGGGCGGGGTTCGCCAGGGCCGAGGCACCGACGCCACCACGGATGACCGTGCTGGCGATGGTGTCGATGAGGGCGTTGGACTGCTGGTTCACGCCGACCATGCCCCAGCCGTTGGAGGTGGAGCCGTCCGCGTACTGCGTGCCCCGCTTCATCTGGCGGATGGGGGATCCCACCGGACCGGTGACGTAGTCGATGCCGCCGTCGCCGTTCGGGATGCCGAACGATCCACCGTAGTTGGTGGTGTTCGCGAAGGGATTGGGCTCCGCGACCAGGCCGTCGAAGATGACGGTCTCCTTCGGGGCGCCGTTCGGGTTCGCCGAGCCGCTCGGCTGGCCGGAGAAGAAGAAGTCCGAGAGCTGCATCGTCGGGTCGACCGCACGGGCGGCGTCGTACATGCCGCTGTTCGTGTTGAAGTAGATGTCGAAGTCGACGCCGATCTGCTCGAACCAGTCCATCGAGACGTTGATCAGGCGGCCTTCGATGTTGATCTGCAGGGCTCGAATGGTGCGAAGCTGGCTGAGCAGCCCTTCGATCTCGCGATGGTTCTTCGGAGTGTTCGTGATGATGAGGTTGCCGTTGAACTCCTGGAGCGATCCGGTGTCGCCACCGAGATCACGCCAACCTTCGGGGTCGACCTGCTCCTGGATGATCGTCACGATCTGCTCGATGAGCTCCTCGCGATCCTTTCGCTCGGGCTCGCCCTCGGGGTTGCCGAAGGGGGCACCGCCGCCACCACCACCACCACCACCGCCGCCGCCACCACCTCGCGCCACAACCCTTCGCTGCCATC
>NYWD01000157.1 GCA_002684855.1 Planctomycetaceae bacterium
CAATTTCCGAAAAGACGATGAAAACATGAATCTAACTTCTGCTGTCGCAAAGTAAAATCTCCGTACTGTATTATACACAGGATCCCAAAAATAAAATCCACATTTCTCAACATAGCATGGAAGCATTTGGAGAAATAAATTTGAGTTTTATCTGAATTTAAAGTAAATATAAAATATATTATTTGTTGTTAAGTAAACAGTAAATAAAGTATAACAATTATGCAATTATACAGAGATTCATCTTTCTAAACATGTTTAATACTGCTACAATACTATAGGAATAACATTATGCCAATTGATTCATAACTAGGCTAGTTGTAGACAGAATAATTACATTAAAAACGAAGAGTAAACGAAGATTATTAACATTTAAGTTCACCATCTATACTATCAGTTAACTTGAAATTATGATAATATCTGCATTGCCACGGTTCCCTCGCAATTCTTTAGAATATTGACTGCTTCTTGATGACTCAAACCCTCCAAACTGATATTGTTCACAGATAATATCTGGTCTCCTCTCTTCAACACACCTTGCTCCATGGCTGCTCCCTTTTCAAAAACTGTTTTCACGAATATTGGCATATCTCCGTGTGGTGATCCAAAACCTCCAACAATACTGAACCCAAGTCCATGTTGACCTCGGATCAATGTAACTGTTTTGGGAGTCCCAGTGGTCACAACGTTTGGAGGCAGACTTTGGTCTCCACCAGCTCTGGATCCTCGGTTTCCAACCTTCAACCTTCGGACAACCATCGTGATCCTCCCCTGGGCGTTCTTCAGGACGGGGGCAGCCTCCTCCTGACTCGCGTTCCTGAGGTCACTTCCATTAACGGAGATGATTTGATCTCCTTGAACAAGTCTTCCGTCAAGATCCGCAGCTCCACCCTTGACAACCTCGGATATGAACACTCCAGGTCCCGACTTTTTTCCAACTATGGACAGTCCCAGTCCTCGATCACGTTTCTTGACAAGTTCTACATCCATCTGTTCGTAAATTTCATCATCTTCTCTGTGTATAACAAGTCTAACTCTATTTGGAGTTTGACGTAAAGCATGAAGAGCGAAGCTATGCGTCACATTTCGCAAATCTTCCTTCATCACCTCCAGGATTTGATCTCCAGGACGAAGTCTTCCATCTTTATGAGCAGCACCAGCTTCATAGACTTCATGGATGAAGATCGCCCCAAGCAAAGTATCTGAGCCACCAACAATTGACAATCCCAAACCCATAGGTTTCCCTTCTTCATCTTTATCCTTGATAATCTCAATTGTGGTATCTTGGCCAGGAGATATTTCACACTTGGTCGGATCAACTTTATCTTTTACAGGCGCTGCCTTTGGACCTTTATCCTTCTCTGCAATCTTTGCAGTATTTGCTATGTTTGCAGGTTTTGGAGCAATGGCTGGCTTGGGAGGAAGCTTAGGTTTGTCTGGACTGAGAGAAGAAGCGGCTCCTGCCACATTTGCTCCTGGAAAATCTCCACCTTCATCTGGCTTGAGCACACTTTTCTCAGGAAGATTGGGATTGGCAACAATGATCTTGATTTCCCCCTCAGCTTTCCTCAACACTTTAGCAGCAGTTTCATAGCTGGCACCCACAAAGTCTTCATTGTTGACGGCAAGGATCATGTCTCCAACTAGGAGACCAGCTTTGTCTGCCTCGCTACCCTCTTTCAAGTCGGAAATAAAGACTCCAGTTCCAGCCTCTTGGTGTTTGCCCTCAATGATCATTATTCCAAGTCCTCCATCTCCTTTCTTCAGCAAAACTTGTCTCAATCCCTTGTACTTTTTGTATCGATCAATGGCATTCTCTTCAAGATTACTTGGAAACTGAGTGATGGGCTTGACAGCGACCTCTTCCACTCCAGCCTCACGCCTCAGTAAGATGAAGGTGACTCCAGCGTCAGGAAGATGTTTGATGGTGGTGCTGGCGTTGAGATGACATCTGTTGTGGAGAACAATACCATTGACCTCCAGAATGATGTCTCCAACCATCATCTGCCCGTCCCTGGCTGCATTACCCTGAGGATTGAGGCCAGCTACCATGACAGACATCTTGGCCCTGTCCTTGTTCCCGGATAAACTTATCCCGAGGCCGTGAGTTCCTTTATTGAGCCTTACATACATCAACCTCCCCTCCAACTTCCCGTACCTCTTCTCAATTTTTGCCCCAGTGTAGCCGTATTCATCCTCGGCCTCTGGATCACCATCATCTTTTCCCAGGTAGGCAGCACTTGCTCTGTCAATGGTGATCCCATTTTCTAAGGTTTCCTGTCCTTGTTGATCAATCTCATCGCTACCATCAGTAGTCATGTCACTATCAACAGACTCGGTCTTAACTATGTCATTTTTGACAATATCATTGACAAACTGTTCTGGAGATCCAATAGTTTTGGGAATAATGTCGTCCTGTGTAAAATCCAATGATCTGTTTGTTCTAGGACTTGGGGTAGGAGGAGTGACCAAAGACGGCTGGTCAGGCAAGAATGATTTGAAACCATCCGGCGGAGTCACTTTCCTTGGAGAAAATTCCTCCTGAACTGAGGGAACAGGAACTGAATCAGGATAGATGACCTCATCCATTCCAACTGTTCTGTCCAGATCTTGATTTGTGATGAACTGCAAACTGTTGTTTGTTTCTTCTTCATGATCTCTGACCTCCTCATTGTCCTCAGTATCCGACTCTGCAGCCCAAACTTTAAGCGACTGAATGGTCAATTTTAAAGGATTTCCCGCGTGTCTAATGGCCTCTACTGCCATGTCGTGACTGGCTGTCCTCAGATCCACGTCTCCAACTGCCAAGATTCTGTCTCCAGTGTTGAGACATCCAAGTGCTGCTGCTGGACTCCCGTCAAGAACGTTTTTGATAAAGATACCCGTGAGAGCTCCGGCCATGTCTCCAGACATTCCTGGCTCCACCTTGCCGCCAACAATGGAGATGCCCAGACCCTGACTGTCTCCACGAACAATCTCCACCGTCCTCTCTGGACCCCAGTGTTTGGATGGAGAGGTTGGGCTGGTGACCATGGGACCAGTGTCATCTCCAGACACCGACAGTGACTTGGCAGACCCGGGTCTGGTCAGGCTCGACTGTCGGCTGTCAGACAACAGCGACGTTCTTGGAGCAGCTTCTGGAGGTGTTCTTGCAACAGGGGCTGGTGGAGAGGATACAATAGGTGGTGGTACTTCTGGATCTGTAGAACTTTCATCTGTTGTCACTGACTTCAAGCTCAATTTGTCAAAACTTTTGATGTTGGCGGTTACACTGGTGGAGATATCTGATGGAGACATGTCAGTCTCCGGAGATACCAGAGGAGCCTTCACTGACTGATGAACAGAGGGCGGGGATGATATCGGTGGAATCTCCGGGTCATCCTGGTTAATGTTAATGATAGTGGCTCCCTTCCTGTCCAAGGACTTGCTTCTGGATCTCCTGAGCTCTGCCTCGGGCACAGGTTCTCCACAGGCCACCTTGGTCAGCACGGATGTTCGGAACACGACAGCATCGGAGGCGGGGATGTAGGTGATTGGAATTTCTCCGCCCAATGGGACAGTTTGAGCTCGTCTCAGGACCGCCAGCGCCTGACTGTGAGACACGCCCCGCATGTTCTCACCATTGACAGCGACCAGGTAGTCTCCGGGTTGTATTCTGCCGTCTCTTGCCAATGTTCCTCCTCTGGTCACCGACCTGACAACCATCCCATTGACTCCCCCTTCCTCAATATCAACCTGAACACCGAGTGTGTCCGCGTCCTTGCTGATCTTGATCTTCTGCTCCAAGGCCTCGGGCAGGGGAGGAATGTTGTCAGCATCGGTCCTCTCCTCGTACCTTGTCTCCACCGTCATGGACTTGACCGCGGCGGTGGCGGACACACTGGCCACTTGTCCACCTCCTATTAACCTCTCTGTGTTGGGCATCGCGATACTGTTCCTGCTGGGGCTGGACCCGTGGATGATTGATTCCTGACTGTGACTGTCTCTGCTTCTGTCAACCTCATCATCATCATCAGGAAGTGGTGATGTTGGAAGTGGAGGGGGTAGATCGGGAATGTCACTTGAGATACTGTCATTCCTTGCAATCTTGACATTGTTCCCCGTGTCTGTGTCCATATCAGAGATGGCGCTGCGGACCTCCGTGTTGTCCTGGCTGGTGTCCTCCTCGCTCGTCTTCTCCGTCGTGATCTGGCTGTCCGTCACCGGCAGCGGCTTGGACACGCCGATCAGGACGGTTCCCTGGGCCGCGCCCTTGAGAGCCTGCACAGCGGTGTCAAGACTCGCGTTGCCGAGGGGAACGTTGTTGACAAACATCAGTCTGTCTCCGGGAATAAGTCTTCCATCTTGCTGAGCAACTCCACCAGGAACCAGGGATCTGATCACAATTACTGTCTCTGATGGATTCAATGGATCCTGATAGTCCAGGATACTGAAGCCCAACCCTCTCTCTGTTTTCTGTAGTTCTATTGTCAACACCTCATCTGTCCACATTGCCAAACCTGTCAAAGGTTCCAAAGACTTGGATTTAAGTTTGGAGAGGACAGCAGAATTATCTGAAGTTGGAGCTGAACTGGAGATGGATCCATCTGATTTAGCCTTGACGAGTCTCTCATTGGCCGAGCTAGAGTTGGTCTGCTGGCCCTGCTGTCCAGTCACTCCCGGCTCCAGACTCTGTAGAGCTCCACCCTGACTAAACACTGGCTTCATGTTATCTTTCTTGCTGGGTCTCGCACAAACAATTCTGACATGCATCGGAAGATCCTTCAAAATGGCGACAACATCCGAGTGGTACAGACCCAGTAACTTCTTGCCATTGACTTCCAACAATTCGTCACCGGACACAAGTTTTCCATTTTGTCCCACAGGTCCATTTGGCAGCACGGATCTGATGTAGTGGTGTGGGTTTTGTTCTTCTCCATCCACCTTCTCCACAGTTCCCTCAAGACTGATCCCCAATCCTCCACCTTCCTTGAACTTGCCGATCTGAGCCACAATGATGTCAAACTCCGCCCCAATCATATTGTTCCAATATTCAATCAAAGCAGCTTCAACCTGGGGCTTGATTTCCCCTTCAAACCCTTGATCTTCAGACGCAGTAATGGTCTCCGAGGTGGAAATATCAACATCTGCCTTGACACTTAGTTGAGGAGAAATATCTTCAGCAAGAAGAGAATCTGATCTCTGTGGAGGTCTTGGTGGTGGAACTGCTGGCTTTTGGATGGGTGAAGATTCCTCAGTAGTTTGAGACACTGGAGTCGTGGTGTTGCTGCTGGCGATGGCTTGCTGCAGTTGCTCAAACTTGAGGCCGTGAACATAACGAACCAGTTTTAGTTTAACGACCCGTCCTGTTGACCTCAACATTTCCACGGCTTGCTGGTTGGAGTATCCCTGCAGAGACAATCCATCAACCTCCACGATCTGGTCATTGACCTGGACCATTCCTGATCTGTCAGCTGCGGATCCTTCAGTGACGCTCTTGACAAATATCCCAGATAGTTCTTCCCTCTCACAAGTATAACCAGCAATGGTGATGCCAAGTCCCTGGTTGTCCTTCACCAACTCGACATCCATCGTCTCAATCTCTGGCAGTTCTCTGGATCCAGTGACAGCGGGTGTGGACAGAGGAGCGGTGGTTCCTCCAGATCCAGATCCCTGACCTCCAGCAGTGACCCGGTACTGGTCATTGAAGTCTGGGAGAGTGACGAGGCCAGGGGCGGCAGCGTGTGGCTGGAGGCTGAGGTGGGCCTCCAGCTGCTGCTGGTTGCTGAGGACCTGGGTGGGCAGCACCGGGGCGAGGCCGTGGACTGTGCTGGTGTCCGCCGGGTCCACTGGCCTCGCCACCACCAGCCTCACGTGGGTCCCGCATGACCGGAGGACAGAGGCCACCTGTTCACTGGCCACACCTCGTAACCAGTGCTGGTTGATCTGGAGAATAAAGTCTCCAGGAAGCAATCTTCCATCCCTGTCAGCCACACCACCGGGCAGGATCGTCTTGACCACCACACCCGTTTGTTGACCTCCAATGATTCCAAATCCGAGTCCGGTTCCATCATTGACGAGGTCAATAACCTCCACTTGACACCAATCACTGGGGATGATGCTGTCTGACTGCTGTTGGCTACTGGACATCGAAATGTCATCCTCTCCTTCTCCCCTGGCTACTACTAGGACCACTTGTCCTCTAGCCTGCTGGAGGATGGATATTGCCTGTTGGTGACTAATGTTACAGTCAAGAACTTGTCCATCTATGGCAAGAATCTGGTCTCCTTCCCTCAGTTGTCCATCCAGTCCTGCAATACCCTCTGGTTGAATTTCTTGAACATAAATGCCAAGTTCTCCCTTGTGCTCACTCTTAAGGCCAACAACAGAAAAACCCAAACTTTTCCCGTCAGGTTTAAAAAGAGTGATGACAGATACAGGTCTTCCTTGTGCTGCCTCGTCAACAATTTCCTTCAGCTGAGGATCATAACCAAGCTGAGATGAACCATCTGTAATCTTCTCGACTGCTTGCAAGGTGCTCGCTGTTCCAGAAGTTAGAAAGGAAGCACCTTCACTCTCACCGTTGTCCTCAGAATTATCTTGCTTTTCAACACTCTCTCTGTCTCTATTATCATTGTTGTCATATCCATTGGTGTATCCATTTGGACTTTCATCATCAGCTTGAGGAAGATTCAGGATCAGTTCTCCAGTGGATGTTATGTCAAAATCTTCCGGAAGAATTGATGGATGAAGATGAACCTGCTTCTTGAGCTCTCTCAGAGAATCTTGAATGTTCAAAATTGATTGAAACACAGGAGACTCTAGAACAGAGATGAGGGTGTTGAGATCATCATTGACCTGAACATTGCTCCTCAAATCATCTGCATTCTTGACACTAGTCTGAAGATCTTTCAGCAGAGCCAGAGCAGCTCTACTATCTTCAGAAATAGGCATTATCTCTTGTAGAAGTGAATCAAGCAATATTA
>NYWD01000158.1 GCA_002684855.1 Planctomycetaceae bacterium
GCCACCACTCGTCGTCAGAGAGTGAAAGCAAAGGCCACCGCAACCACTTTCACTCTTGTGTGACAAGGGCTGCAGTTAATGGACCTGGTGCCACGTCCTCGTCGTCGTCACACGTGGGAAGGAGATGCTCTGTTGTGAGAAGGAGAGAAAAGATTATACAGGAAGAGGACAGACAAAGGAGAAGTATTCTCACACGAAGTGCTAGGTTTGTCCTGGCATCGTCATCAGCAGAAAGTTGGGAACGACCGCCTGGCTCAGGCCCCTCACCTTCACTCTCCTCGTCTTCTTCCTCTCCTTCCTCCTCTTCGTCCCCTTCTTCTCCTTCCTTGCCCTTTAATGACGAAACCACCAACGAAAGGTTGGAGGAGTTTGAGCGACAAGAGAAGAATGGAAGCGAGAGTGGGGAGACGACGAATGGAACCGAAACCACCACGAATGGGAACGGAAATGGCTTACGAAAAGCCTTGCGAGAAACTCGCTTGGGAAACTTCTTTTACAACAAAATGTACGAGAAA
This sequence comes from Planctomycetaceae bacterium, assembly GCA_002684855.1. Lineage (GTDB taxonomy): Bacteria > Planctomycetota > Phycisphaerae > Phycisphaerales > SM1A02 > UBA12014. Next base: position 516 of record NYWD01000158.1, read on the forward strand.
GAGGGCGAGGGGGAAGGCCTAGGTGATGGAGACACTAACTCCATGGATATGGACAAGGAAGAAGGTGTAGTTCCAGTAGACGCAAGTGAACCCCCTCCCAACAAACTCTGGCGATCCTTGAGCGGAACGTGCGCAGTCATAGCCGTGATAGTATCCACGTTTACTGCTGTGGTGAACGTGTGGGCCAGACCACTTGTGAATCGTGCAATATTGCCTGTGGTTTGCGAACAGATGAGCATAGCCACAGGAAGAGATGTGAATGTTGAGGAGATAACATGGATACAGCCACTGGGTCTACTGGGGTTGACGCCCTTCGTGTCTGTTGGTCCAATTGAAATTGGACCACAAAACAACCTGGCTACGATAACAGATGACAATGGGATTCAGCAACAAGTCCAAGGGGAGCAGAGCTCTGTCTATTGCGAAGAGGTGAAACTTGGTATCAGATTTCTTCAGTCACTCATGAGGTGGCAATGTTTGTTGGACATCAAAGTCAACACAGCTTATGCAAAAGTAGTGCAAGGCGAGAACCTTTCGTGGTTTGGATATCCTCTGGATACCATTCCAACATCTAGAAATTTTCTTCCCGGATGGAGTGATGTAATGGTCTTGAACAGACTGAGCAATAACATCAACCTGGAATCATCAATAGCTGACGAACTGCTGGATGAAAAGGTTAGCCAACTCGATCCTAACGAGTCTGAACTGATCGCCAAAGCTGCGGCTTATATTTTGTCGCGGCAATTCTCCCCTCCTCCGATTACTATGAGTAGGTTGTCCGTCAAAGATTGCAATGCTGATGTACAGATTGCGGGAGAAGATGGGCTGAGAAAGCTAGAAGATCTTTCCGGACAGGTTATTGTGGGAAGGGATTACAACACTCTTGATATCACAGCGTCCGCTACAACCTTGGAGAGATCAGCTCAGGCCAAGAAGTGCACCATGGGTTGGAGAACAGACAACCCCAGAAGAAATTTGCGAGGCATGACTCATGGGAGCATGAACGATATTCTGAAGCAAGCGGGAGACAGCAAAACAAGCTTTATGAGTGTGGGATCTACACCAAAGTCAGTAGAGAGGACTTCCTCCATCGAAAAGCCAACAAATGTTCAATCGCCTCCTGTCTCACCCTCATCCAGTCTATCTAAGATGTTCGATACCCAACAAAGTGTGCCCGGGTGGCAGACTCCACCAGCCAACAAGAATAATATGAAACGCTCTCTTTTCAAGAAAAAAGGTCCCAACAAGGGAAGGGTTGAATGCATCATGAAAGGAAGGAACATGAACAACCCTGACACAAGGAGTCAGGTGGATGTACTCCTGAAGGGTAAAGACTTTCATGCCCCCCTCATAGAGCGAGTCTTTGATTTTCCAGTGGACGTCAACAAGGGTGTACTGAATGGAGAGGTTCGATTGAGATTTCATGACGAGAAATCATGGACGCGGTATCCGGACTTCACTGGACGGATAAATTGCAAGAAAGCAGGGTTTCACATTTGGGATGCTCCTGATGATTTTGAAGATGTGAACATGGATTTGCTCTTCGAAAATGACCGAATTTATTTTCATAATGCCACCGGTTACTATGGTGCTATTCCTGTGAGTGCAGTTGGGGACATGAGCCTTGACGAGAAGGGGGATATCAGAATAGTTGCCCATTCAAAAGGTGTCGAGGTCAATGCATTGAGGGAAACACTGGCCGCGAGACCTTTGCCCTATTCAGCTGCTGGAATTGTTTCAGGAACAATAAATGTGACTGGACCAAGTGAAAGGCCAATATACACTGGTACCGCTGTTGCAACTTCCCTGGACGAGGAAGATATGCCAAAAAAATTCCCTCGGTCTGTCGCCCAAGACACCATGGAGGAAGCAGGAGGTGTTGGTGCATACGATAAGATTCCAATAAAATCTGCGTCATCTGTTTTCACTTTTGACACTGCAAGTGAAAAGTTGCACCTTCACCACTTCAATGCTGAGACCGTGGGTGGGGGCGAAATCACCGGCTCGGGAAGAGTGTGGTGCAAACCTGGAATGGAAGAGCATCCTGATTCTCTTGAATTCAAATTTAAAGGTGAGAATTTACCAGCAGATAGAATTTTGAAGAAATATGCTCCTAGTGCAGTTCAGGTTCCCTCTGCCTTAGTTATTGGCCCTACGATGGTAGAGGGATCAATTGCTGGTGCACAATTGAACCCCAAAGTTCAAGTGAGCTGGAAATCCCCTGAAGCACAGGCAAGCGGGAGAGTGGAAATTACGAGACCAGCTGCATATGTCGAACTACACGCCCCCTCAGTTGATGCTGAAGCTGTATTGAAGACCAAGTATCAACCAAAGGAAGTCATTCTTGCTGCGATCACACAGGAGGAAGCTACGGCAGCTTCCAAGCCTGCTCTAGAAGGGGCAGAGCTAAATTGCAATTTGCATGGATTGGACATCATGCCTTTCATAAATGAGTCTTATGAAATTGATCGCATGACATCTAGTCAGCCAATTAGGCTTAAGCTTTCGGGAAAGACAGATTTTCATTGTGAAATTGGAAAAGATGGAGAAAGCAATAATTCCAATTTCCAGAATTTGGTTGGAGAAATTGCCATGGAGGGTCTCACATTGAATCATTTGAATCTTGCAAGACAGATGACTGGAGAAGTTACAGTAGGTAACACAGGAGTTAAGGTTCAAGCCAGGGGTCTCAGACCAGATGAAGGCATCGATATTGATCTAACACTCCCAACAGAATTCAAAGAGGATGCTGGTAAGGTTGTGGAAGACAAGACAATGAAAGAGAAAAATCTCTTGAAGAATGCATCTACTACTGATACTACAAGCAAGATGGAAACGAGTGAGGATTCCAGATCTGAGGAATCATCCACTTTTCAAACCATGTTTTCGCTGAGAAACAGAGATCTGAGAATGGAGGTGAATATGGATTCAACAGCTGCAAAGGTCGATCTAAGAAATCTTAGACTAGATGAGCTTGAACTTGCATCATTGAGAGGCACAGTGGATAAGGCCTTTCTAGATCTTAATTTTGAAGATCAGACAGGAAGGGGTAATGTTTCGGTGACAGGTCCCAGATTTAGTGGTTTGCAAGGAGAATCACTTGGTGGTAGTTTCAGATGGGAAGGAGACATCATTCGTTTGGAGCGAGCTATTGTTCAACAGAAGCGGAGCAGGTATGAGCTCCAAGGGGAATATGTGTTGCCTACGACAAAGGACAAGTCAACTTTGGACATGGCAACTGCCTTGTCTCAGATGAGAAACAGTGATCTGACCTCTATTTCATCGCGTGGAGGTGGACGATGGCGTTGGCAGGTAGCTGTTCCGCATGCAGTGATTGAAGAGATGCTTCCTGCCGCACAGCTACTGTCAAGAGCAACAAGCAGTTACCCAATAGACTATTCAAATGCAAAAGGAATGTTTCTCGAAGGTATTAAAACCCTGAAAATCACAGCACAAGAAATAGGCAAGCAGCTAGAATACTCTGCAAAATCTGCATTAGAAAGGCAAAATATAGGGCAGAAGGAGGAAGTTGAGATACCAAAAGCACAAGGACAACACAAATGGTCTAAAGGTTTGCCTTGGATAGGTAGCAAAGCACCCGCTAAAGCAAAGGCAAAGCTTGGCCTACAAGACTTGAGGGGGAAGTGGAAAGGAAGTATGCAAGCTTATGGCAGCACTGGTGGTGCGGTAGTTGCAGAATTCGACGTTAAGGGGGAAGATTGGGAGTGGGGTTCTTATTGCATGGAAAATGTGAATGCCGAAGGCAACTATCATCCCAACGAGGGTTTGCATTTTGAGAAGTTCCAACTTGATGCTGGAGATGCTAGATTGAGAATTGTTGGCAATATGCTTGGATCAAAGCAGGATGCTCAATTCCGTCTGACGGACTTCCCCTTGTCACTTCTGCAGTCTTTCTTCAATGTTTTACCGGGGAACACTTTTGCTGAGCAAGGTATGGGAAGCAATATTTTCAAACCAAATGCTGGATCAGGCGGTTTGTCTGGCATGGCAAATATTCCTCAAGGTGATGATTTCATCAGTGGAAACTTGTATGTCAATGCAGCCTTAGGTGGTAGTGCAGAAGCCCCTCAGGGTAACGTCAACTTTCAAGTGCTAGATGGTGCTTTGAGAAACAAGAAGCTGGCGAGAGCCGAGGCTAATGCTGCAGTCACAAATGACCAACGCTTCACCTTCAACGTAAACCTGCAGCCAGCTGGAGGACCTGGTCATGTGAAATTAATGGGAAGTACGCCCTTCGAATACAGCTTATCGCCCAAACCAGTCGATCCAAAAGATCAGCATAAATCCTCCGGGTCCAAGGACAACGAGAATATCGAAATTGATGTTGCAGTGAAAGATGGCGGAATGCTGCTATTGAGCGCTCTTGTTCCCCAAGTCAATTGGCAAACCGGGTCAGCAGACATTGCGATGCAAGTGAGAGGAACCATGTCAAAACCAAACTTAAGCGGTGTTGCCCATGTGAACAGGGCATCCATATCTTGTCCCTGGTTGATCCGTCCGCTCTCTTCTCTTGGTGTTACCGTTCGCGTACAAGATAATGCCTTGCACGTCGATGCTTTTGATGGCAAGGTTGGCAGAAAAGGTTTCCTCAGAATCAATGGTTATCTTCCTATGGACAGCTCAAAAGGTGCTGACGGAGAGGACGTGAAGAAAGGCATTATTGTTGATGCTTGTGGACTCGAATTGCGAGTGAAGAATGCCTTCACCGGGAACTTTGATGGACAATTCATCGTCAGGGGCAATTTGAAGCAGCCTGAGTTGAGTGGACATTCTCAATTTTCCAAGGGTGTGGTTTACCTTGTCCCCCAGGGGTCGAGCCAAGCTGACGAACCCAGTGAAGGCATGTCCACTGCAACTGTACTCAAGACCCTGGGTGTTGGTTCTGAGAGCAATTTGATTGATCAGACTCTGAAAGGAAAGATGAATGCTATGCAGACCTCAGTGGTGAACAAGGCCGTCTGCGATGGCCTGGACATCAAGCTTGGACCAGAGCTGCGCGCCGTCTACCCATTTGTCCTGAACTTTGGCATTGCAGGGGACATTGAAATCAATGGCGTTGTGGACCCTGAGGAGCTTTCTCCATCAGGCATCATAAGGTTTGACTCTGGCGACGTCAATCTTGTGGCAACACAGCTGAGCTTGAATCCGGAATATCCTAACAGAGCAGTTTTCATTCCCGAAAACGGTCTTGACCCTACGCTTGATATCAGTCTGGTTGCGCCAGATCTAAAGGCCATGATTCAGGGCCGTGCAAGCTCTTGGCAAGATAATCTGATTCTCTCTGTGGGTTCAGGAACCAGTGAGACCACGGAGCGATTGGAGGCGACGGAAATTGCTCGTATCTTTGAGGGCCAGCTCACGGAATCCCTGTTGGAGCAAGATGGCCGACTTGCCTTTAGCAACTTGGCTGCCTCTACTATCTCGACCCTCCTCCCAAGGATTGAGACGCAGGGCCAGTTTGGCAAGGCAAGATGGAGGCTTGTTTCAGCCCCCTCCGTCTCTGGACTACTTTCTCTGGACCCCCTCACAGACCCTTTCAAGTCTCTATCCAATCTGACCCTCGGAACAGAAGTGGAGATTCAATTTGGAAAGTCTTTGCAGGCATTGGTTGCAAGGAAGCTGAAGGAGTCGGAAATGGCCACGCACTGGACCTTGCTATACCAGCTCAACAAGCAGCTCCGCATGCGTCTAAACAGTTCTACCTCTAGTGGCACAAGACTTCTCTTTGAGTACTCGGGTGAAGGAACAAAGCTGCAGAAGGAGGACTTTGGGAATAGGTTTCCATGAGTGAGACAAACCCTACATCACAACCCAAAGTCCCCACCGCGCATGTATAAACAAAAACGTGTTTAAATTATATTTGTAATGTTATGAAGTTAGTGTGCTTTTATAAATAGTTCAACTCACTTGCGAATGATTTTCCCACAAGTCTCATCCGCTAATTCCCCTTCTCGGAACATAAGGTGGCCTGACACGAAGGTGGAGTGCACCTTTCCTTTCAGCTTGAGATTGTTGTAAGGGGACAGCTTGTGCTTGTGGTGGAGGTCCTCCTGGGACGTCGTCGCCAGAGCCTCATCGTCCCAGACCACCAAGTCTGCCTTCTTCCCCACCTCAATGGCGCCCCTGTCCGATAGACCAACCACGTCCGCTGGAGCGTAGCTCCACCACTCTGTCATTTCCTCTACGGTGGCCCCTGCGTCCCTGCCGGCCGTCCATGTCGCCGGCAGACTGTACTGCAAGCCCGCTATCCCACCCCAAGCTTTCAGGAAGTTTCCCTCCTCCAAGTACTTGAGATCGGGGGGAGAGGGCGAGTGATCTGAGCCAATGGTATTGATGACGCCCTTCTTCAGGTACGTCCACAGCTTTTTGCGGTTACCCGAGCCTCTGATGGGAGGCGCGCACTTGTACTGGGTGGCACCATCAGGGATCTTCTCCTCCTCGAAGAACAGGTAGTGAGGACACGTCTCCACGGTGAAGGAGGCCGACGTCTTCAGCAGCTTGTTCTTGAATAGCTGCACCTCGTCGAGAATCGTGCTCTGCGCCACGTGCGCGACGTGGATTTTGTGCGGAACATCCTCTCGCGCCAGCGCCCGCGACACATTGAAGAGCAGGCGAATGGCGTCCTCCTCGAATTGGCCCGGCCTCGTATTCATGTA
>NYWD01000159.1 GCA_002684855.1 Planctomycetaceae bacterium
AAATGAGAATATTCAGTCAGATGTCAGATACAATATATTACTGTATTCCTTACTTACTAGGTTCCTTAAATCTAAGTTGTATCACTTTGTGATACTGTTTTCACATGCCATTTATGAGGACTACTTTAACTGAACAAATTTGAGTGGATCATTGCTTTGCTTTACATTAAAATACAATATTTCCCATCACCAGTTTGATTAAATATGGTTACAACATAATAAACACACATTTCTTGCTTGCAACTTGCATGCAAGAGATTTCGCATAGTGTATTACTCCAGGTCTGGCCATGAGGCCATGTCAGCCATAGAGATGGAGAAAGTCTTGGCAGGTTCTGCTGACCTCTTCATCATGGAGTTGCTGGGGCTGTTCATGGTGACCCCAAGTGTGGCGGCAAAGGCATTGAGGACATCATCCACATTGTCAACAGGGCCAGAGTAGGTGAAGTCAGCCGTGGCCTCCCTCACACTGCCTGTCTTGGGGTAGGGGTGGACATTGAACAAGTCAGAGATGGTGTAGGAATTAAACTCAGCTGTGCCAGTGCCACAGTTGGCTCCGAGATAGGCACCAGAAATTGTCTCAGGAACTTGGAGGTCTGTGAATGTAGCCTGAGATCCTGCAACTGCAACTTCCAATGTTCCGAGAAGGTCAACACCATCCACTCCCATCAATGACAGGGTACAAGTGATGCCAGCAGGAACTCCTGATGCCTCAGCCTCCATGTCCAGAGCATCATCCCACACAGACACAGTGACGGTGAAGTTCTGGTTCACAGGATTCAGCGTGTCTAGCTGAGTGAACTTGGTGGACAGAACTCTGCCTTCCACATCAAAGGGATCACTCACAACAGGGGGAATGACAGTCTCAGTGCTGGGGTATGTCAGCTCAAAACTGAGAGTGTAATCCTCACCCAGAGTGTCAATGGCCAGGTTCTCAAAAACACAGAGACCCTTATCAAAAGCACATGTCAAGTTGTTGGCTAAACCCCCAGATCCAGAAGCTATTGTGGCTGTCACAATCCATGGGTCAGTTTTGGTACCAACATCAGTGACTGTGTCTCCATTTTGATCCTTCATGTAGAGAGTGGGTTTGGGATCCATAGGGCTCATCTCGTTGGCAGTGAAAGGTTGCTGACTTCCAATGACAAGCTCTGCTGGCATCTGAAGAGCCTTGGGGTTAAGACTCTCTTCAAGTCTAGCAGTAGCATTCTGTTCAGCCAATTCAAAGAATGGAACACCATCAGTTGCATTGTCTTCTGGACTAAGGTAGCATTCTCCCTCAGGATCATCATCCTGTGGAATGCAGTCAAGACCAACCATGTCCTCTGGCTGAGGCACATACAGAGGTGCCTGTGTCTCCATAGCAGTTACAGAGATGTTCATGCTGGCAGCCAAGGAAGATGCAAAAGAACCATTCTGGAAGGAGTTAGTCAAATCTGCCATGGTGTTCTTAAGGTCTCCATAGCTCATACCAGTGCCACCACCAGAAACAGAACCATCAGTCAGATTGGTAACTGGTGGAGGCTCAATGGTCAGTTCCATCACAATGTCCTCAGAATTGTCCCATGTTGGAGCAAATCTCTTCTTCCTTCTTCCTTCTCTGACAATGTTTGTTACTCTGATGTTACTAGGGTCAATGCCAAGAAGTGCAGCAATATTTCCTGCAACATCCCCCTCAAAGAAGTTGTCCATGTCAATGGTGGCTCCAACCTTTGTGACAACTGAGGGTTGGATTCTGTAGTCAACCACCTCCTCTCCTCTCAGAAGAAGATAAAGGAACCCTGTAGTTGGGTCAAAGTAGTTCTCTCCCTCAACTGTGGAATCAAGGGATGGAATGAATGAATCATCAGCTGGCAGCATGCTGAAGCCATCCACATCTGTGAGGTCAATGTTATTAGGCGCCACAAATCTGTCACCAACATAGATGTCAATTCTCTGGGGCTTCTGGAACCAAAGCTTCAGAAGGACTGGATCGCCTCCCTCATTGTTCTTCAGTCTAAATCTCATTTGAACTGGAGGCACTGAAGTCAAGTGGACCTCATACATCATGTTTGTCCCAACAATGGTGTAAAAGTTGGAAATTCTCTTCTGGCAGGCATAACCAAAGCAGCAAGAGAAATCTTGAGGGCCATTGATAAGATCAACATAGCCTTGAGATCCTGGATTGGCCAGCATAGCCACGGGGGAAAGCCTCCTGTCCAGAGTATCAATGTCAAGAGACTCAAGGATGAGAAGTCGATGGTTGATTCCATGACACTTGTAGGCATGCCACTCATTCATCCATGTGCACTGGTCGTTTCTGACAATTCCAGTATTTGGCAACTTATCTGCAACTTCAATCTTGCTTCCATCTACATCAGTTGTCATGGATGTTGGAACCCTGTACCAGCCAAGACCAGCTGATGGATTTCCTTCCCACTCGAAAGCAGAGTCAGGGATAATGGTTCCAGGATTGCCATTTCCTATAAAAGACCCATCTTCATCAATAAGAATTCCTTTCTTCAGACCATCACAATGCATGTCAACACAATGTTCATTGACAACCAGCTTTATGATGGGTCTGTCCATCCAGACTTTGTTGCTATCAGCAACATTGATGAAGTTTGTGTTTTGGGCAAAGATTGGGAATTGCATATCATCTCCTCTTGGATTGGTCCTCACAGCAGAATCAAACTGTCCTCCACACTGACCACTATTGAAGTTGGCAAAAGTGACATCATTCAGATAAACTTGTCCAGTCAGAAGGGGGAAGGACTTGGGTTTTCCATTGACCCATGGCTTTCCAAGTGGGACACCAATACCGCTGAAAATAGGCCACAGAAGTCCAGCATGGCCAGTTGAGTAGCCCAGCCAGTTTCTCCCAGGCCACATGGTGGACCCCTTCATCCTCTCCTTGTCATACCAGTTGAAAGAAGGCTCATCATCTCCAGTGTCACACTGACTTGGATCGTTTCTTCCAACAAAGGTGGTACTGTTGATTCTCAAATGCTTGTAAACCATTTGCTTGGTTTCTGGTTTGGGTGAAATGATGAAAGGATGAATACCAACTCCATTGTCAACAAAGAGATTGTCCTCCATTTCTACAGAGTCATGAGTGAGCAGGTACACTCCATAGTCGTATGCCTTGTATACAAAGAATCCTCTGAAGACAACGCACTCCTTATTTTCCCTCCAGATTGCTGGATTGTAGGTGTTGACAAAGATACCATCCTGTGTTGTGTGGATGACATTACCAGACCACCTCTTTGCTGATGAGCAGATGTGACCAGTTGCGGTCATTCCAGCTCTTTCACAACCAGCAGCAGCATTGTCCCTGAATTCAGGATCAAGAGCCTCAAGGAAGTTGAAGCAGCCCCTCTTGAAGAAATTTTGCCTTTGATTCTTATGGATACCAACAAACTTTGTAAGGACAATCATGTTATGAATCCATCTGTTTCCAATACCTTCATCCCTAAGACCATACTCAAGTGTCCTAAAGACAACATTGTCTTCAATAAGAATATTGTCAGAGCCAAAGACACCAATGGCAGCATTGTAGTTGAAGTTGAAGGCACACTTCTTGACATATGATTCCTTGTTGTTTTCATCATTATCTGTAGACTCTCCATGGTTGACAAATGCAAGTCCATATCGGGGATCAAAAGCATCTGTCCATCCCTCCTGTCCTGCTCTGACAAATTCAACATTGGAGAACTTGGCATATCCCTTATAGGTTGTTCCCTCTTGCATAAACTCAGCGACTAGAACTCTGGCTCCAAACTCTTCCTCTCCAATTTCATCATAAGACTCTCCAACAATCTTGATGTTCCTTGTCAGAAGTCCAACCTCAGCAGCGATCTTCCAGCTCTTGTCTCCTGCAGAATACTCAGACCCAAGATGCCCATACATCAAACTCTCTGTCAATGTAATTGTGTTGCCATCAATGGAATCAATGGTCATCTTCTCAGCCTCAAGAGGCTCAAAGCCAGTAGGGGCAATGATAATTTCAGCGCCAGCAGTCCAGTACAGTGGATCAACTTCCTCAGAGAGTACAATGGTGTTAGATCCAGCAGCAGCATCCTCAGCCAGTCTTGTCCATGTTGTTCCAACATCCTTTCCATGCATCTGGAGTTTTCCAAACACACCAAGGGCCTTAGCTCCAAGATTAGGTCCATTTGGGAGAGGTTGGTCTGGAGTGTAGTGATTACCTCTCAGTATGAGTTCGAAGTTGTTTTGGTAAGGCTCATCAGCATATCCAGCCACAAGCTGGGCAAGATCTCCCTGGATCATGATGATCTCAGCACTCAGTGTCATGTCCATAACATCATCAATTTCAAGAACACCATAGATGTACATTCTTGAAAGTGGAGGAGGATTTTCATCCATAACCATCCAGACTCCAGGAGGAATGGTGACCCATTCCTCAACAACTCCATCAGCTCCAGCTACTGGCTTTGCAAGGTCGAGAGAGGCCCAATCATCTTCAGAAGACCATCTCAAGAAATCCAAGGGTCTTCCAGCAGGAACTGTAGGTGGAGGAGGAGGGAGGCATCCCTCATACAGACATCTATAAACTCTGAATGTTATAGATCTATACATCTCATTTGGTTTTCCTCCTCTCTTCTTTCTTGCACCTTTATTCTTGTTTGAAATAATGTAGCTCAATTCTTTAGTCTCATTGCCTGACCAGTACCACTCAGTGTTTCCAGCTGTGTCATAGGTTGGAGGAGCATCAAGAGAAGCCGTCTCATTTGCCATCTCACCATTAAAAGTGAACACATCAGGAGATTGTGTGAAGTTGTGTCCCAAGATCAAGTGATCACCCTCATCAGCCAGTTGGAAAATGCCCATTTGGTAAGTGATGTTGGTGATGTGGCCCATAGTCTCCCAAAAGAAGAAATTTGTAACATCTTCCTGGAGGACAGCTGCCCAACCATCCTTGTATGGAGGCTTCTTCCTCCATGGCGTGTAGGCATGTCCAAATTCATTGTGCCAAACAACATCATTAAACTGCAATGATGAAGGAGCATATTTGTCAAAACCAACTGTGTGGAATTTGACACTTGGATCACAAACATACCCATCCAACTTCATTGTGTCATTTTCTCTCAGTCCATGTAAGAGCCAGTTTGTTCCATCATTGCCACCTTCAGTGAAGGAGAACTCATCATCTGTGTCATCAACACACCTGCTTGGATCATAGATGTCTCTCTTCTGGACAACCTTACAGCCAGGGCTTCCACACAGAGTTCCATCAAGATCTTCATAATGTCCAGACATAGTCCATGGCCATGAGATCTTGTTGGGGCTGTCTGTGAAGCTCAGGCCTGAAGTTTGGGTCTTTCCTGAGGCCCACTTAGGCTTGCACCTGGCACAACTTCCAATAGCCGTACAGCCATCTCTGTCAAAGTTGTAGAACTCAATGTTCTTGTAATCTTGTCCCCACCATCCTCCTTTGACTCCAGTCTCAGTGCAAAGCTTATCAGCATTCTCCCAGTGGGCTCTAACCTCAGAATGACCAATGACAATACTGTTCTTGAAAGCTGGAGCTCCATACTCTTCTCCATTCTGTCTTTGAGCTCCAATAGGATGAATCAGTTCAATACCACTCTTCTCATTGTCAAGAAGTGTCATGTTCTCAAAGCTTATAGCGCCTCCTTCAACAATCTCAACTCCAATTTCATTGTTCCATGCTGTAAAGTCTCCAAGGGTAGCTGTGATGTAATTCTGGCCATCACACCATCCACCCTCTCTTGTTCCGTCTCTTGGTGCCCATCCTTTCTCCTTTGCTGTGAAAAGCCAAATACCATAGAGGCCACAACTATGTGCACTGTTATTGTAGAATCTACCAATTGGTGCATTGGCAGGACAGTAGCTTGTTGTTCTGCTAGGTCCATCAGGGTTTTTAAGTACTCTGAACCAATATCCAAAATGAGTGCTTCCAGCAACAGCATTATGTTGAATGATGTTGTTTGGATTCACAATCCAGAATGAGCCAGGCTGGATATCAGGATTCAAAAGGCTGTTTGACTGTCTTGTGAATACAGCCAGATTGTACTGTACAATATTGTTTTCTTCAACACCATCCTCAATGAAGAATGAAAGACCTTTGACATTGAAAGCCACATTGTGCTCAACCAAGAGGTTGTCAACTGCATGAATTGTGCAGGCTCTGTTGAAGCTCCAGTGAATAGCATTTCCTCTGACATAGGAAGAGGATGCATTTCCATTGATGTGGAAGTGAATTGGATATCTTCCAACTCTGAAAGCCTGGCCAACAGAGGTGAACTCAGAGTAGGAGATTCTTGCCTGAGCTTGGTGCTTGTCAACCTCCTTTGCATGGATGAAAATGATGGCTCCAAACTCATCAGTTCCAATTTCCTCTCCAAACTTGCCC
>NYWD01000160.1 GCA_002684855.1 Planctomycetaceae bacterium
CTTTTGTATAACTCTTGTGAGCATTTAACATAAACACAAAATGAAACGCACCAAGCACACTCGATTAATTATCTTGTCAAAACACCCTTGTGGATGTATCCCAAGTAGTTCGTGTACGAGTATGAAGTCTGGAACTTGTCTTCCACGAGCCATGGGAGAATCATGGCCTCCGCGGGGTCGCCTTGGCGCACCACGTAACAATGCTGGTAGTACATGTTGTCTTTCCTGACGCTGTTCACAGCGGCGATGACCTTCTGACTCGTAGGATTCTCGAGCGCAGACCCAACTTGCAGGTTCATCAGGTCCTGCGGCGAAGGGTTCTGGAGCCCAAACACGTCCACGAGCCATTGTGGGGAGATGCCCCTTCCGATCCAGATATAGCACGCCATGCCGTTGTCCAGCAGGTAAATGCCGCTGTCCTTGATGTTGTTCAAAGTCAAGGGCATGGTCTGCGGAAGCTTCACGGACCCGTCCTTCTCGATCACGATCTGGTTCAGGTCGTGCAGTGGGTACATTCTGGGGTAGAAGAACTTCATGATGTTGTCAAACGGCATGGACAAGATCTGGAAGATGGTGTTCGACCTCTCGTCTGTGGTGACTTCGTTTGGACTCTTGAGCAGCGCACTCTTCTGCATGCACAGCATCAGAAGGGGGAGCATCTTCATTGTCTCCGGAAGTATGAGCTTGTTGTGCGGATGCAAGTGCGTCGAATAGAGCTGCCTGTACTCCTTCAGGATGTCGATCACCTTCTTGTTCAGGATGTGGACCGTCTCCTTGATCGTAGTGGAGCGGATTTTCTCTGCGGCCAACTTGGCCAAAATAGTTCCAGTCGCACAGCTGTCACACGCTTTAAATAGTTGCCCGATATCAGACACCACCGGTATCGCAGTCGTGTGAACTCTGATTCTCCTTTCCCCGAGTGAAGTTGTGTACAGCAGGGCGCACTGGAGGTATGTTGTCTGGTGAGGAACCATCTGGTCCTCGTAGCCAATGTCAACATGCATGGACTTGTCCGGATCCACAGTTGGCAACGCCATCAAATCGTTTGACCGTATCATGAAATGCCCGTGGAAGTTCGTGCACTTCAAACCCTTGCCCATTCGAACCCTCATAACAGCTTCCCACCCAGTCTCTCTCGTCAAGTTCCTAGTCACTTCGGCCTTCAACTTCATGCCATCCTTTCGGGCAAAGAACGCAGGGTAAAAGTAGAACTGGCCGCCCGTCGTAGAACTAAAGACGGACAGGGATGCTACATCCGTGAACTTTGGAGGGCAGCAGAAGATGTCGATGCACATCTGAATCCTGTTACACTCCCCTCCAAAGCGTTTGAAGAAAGGATCTTCCGCTTTCCTCAGCTTGTACTCCCTCTCCGTGTTGTAGGAGGCCAGGTCCTCCTTTGGTCTCAGCTTGCCCTCACCGGAGGAAGGAACAGAGGACTGGAAGCACACCATCTTTCCACCAACGTGCTGCATGACGAGATATGTCGCCTGAATGGCCCCACTAAGGCAGCCCTCGACATCCTGCGTCTTCCCGAAAGCCTTGGAGATGATATCCAAAGCAGCGTCTATTTGGTGGCGGCACTCTTGAAGGTTCACAAGCAGGTCCTCTGGTTGAGGAAGGTATGGATGCGTGGCATCCGGGATCACCAGCATCTGTGGGGACGACTGGTCGGCCCTCATGTTGTAAAAGTGTACATTGCTGTCATAGGTCAGGATTCCGACCTGAGTTCTCTCTGCCCCTGGAAGAGAATCCAGGCAAGACTTGACGGCATCGACCGCAGATGCCAGGAGTCCGCTCGCAATAGCTGGGTAGGACACGTCAAAAGCAAACACGTAGGTGGGTGGCATTGGGGGGCGGACCATGTACTCCTCAGGAGCGAGGTACTCCACCGAGCCACAGTTGAGCTCAGGCCTCTCGTTGATGTCACGTCGAATGCCGTTTCCATCGGTCGTGCAAAAGTACTCGACTGGCACCTCGTTGAACGCGCCACAAACGTTGCACTTCCACCTTCTTCCGCCGTCCACAAACTGGACGAAAGGATTGACGTATGTTCTGCACTGCCTGCAGCGGATGATCCCTGCGGCCCCAAAGTTCACCACTGGGACGGGCTGCTTCATATCCGCAAGAGGTTGGATAACCGCAGCAGACGGAAGGCACCACTGCTTCTTCAGCTCCACAGAGTTTGGGATCGCATTTGTCGCCAGCCTGACGAACTTTGGATCCGCGCTGTACTGGTCTCGCTGGACTTGTGGCGTCAGCATGTTCTCCGCATCTGGCCCCACAGGCCGAGGAAAGCTCGCGGCGTCCACGCCCACGTCAGCTGGCTGCCCAGGTGCCACTGGACCGGACGACATGGTGAGAGACTGGAACTGTCCGAGGATAGCTTCCGTTCCACCGCGTCCCATCTGACCGCCATGCCCGCCAGCCGCGCCCCCAAAGGCGGGTGGAGGAGGTTGGCCAGGGGGCATAAAGTTGCCAGGGGTCGGCCCCTGGTTGAATCCCTGGGGAGCGGGCGCCTGCCCTGGGCCTGGTGGGCCTCTCTGCATGCCCGGGGCCAGTGGGGGAGCCCCGCCCGTGGGGGGCTGGAAGCCTCCCGCCTGCCCCATGGGCCTCGGAGGCACTGGGGCGACGGCCTGCTGCCGCACAGGAGGTCTGGACAGGGGTGCTCCCCCTGGAGGAGGCCTGCTGGCGGCTCCGGGCCCCATTCCTCCGGGGCCAGGAGCGCCCGGTGGCTTTCCCATCATGGGAACCGGCTGCGGCGCGGACGACACGCCTCCGTTCATTCCCTGCGCCCCCATTCCCGTTGGAGGGGGGGGCCTCTGAAACTGCTGCGGCGGTTGCATGCCCGGCCCCGGAGGAGGGGGCCCGCCCATGCCCGGCCTTGGCGCGCCAATACCACCCTGAGGCATCGGAGGGCGCATCATCGCTGGCCCTCGTGGCATTGGTTGTCCACCTTGTGGAGGCCTAAAGGCTCCTGGAGGACCATGGGGAGGGACACCGTTTCCCAAAGGAGGTCCTGGTGGACCGGGCTGCATTCCTGGAGCCGGAGGTCGCCCTGGCTGGTACCCTTGCTGATACTGTGGCGGCCTTCCCGCCATGATGCACTGGTCGTGGATCGAACCCCAGGCCCGTCACTCACTCTCCCGTCGCGTCGCGGGGACTGACACAACCAACAAGCAGTCGCGCCTCCCTTCCGCTTCGGCTTTACTTGGAACTCACGCGAGTTTCAAACCCTATTTCGCGCCGCCAACAGATCGAAAATTTCTTCAAAACCATGGCAATTCCAGCCTTAGGTAACGAATATCTTGGCCAAAGACGAGAAGGCTTAGGAAGAGTAACGTCGATTCACGAGTGTAAAGATGGGCCGTCGAGTGCAGAGATGAACCACCACGCGCGCGCGGAGAAGCGTTACGTTTCGTTTTGTTTTGAACGATCGCCGACCGACCGCGACAGGAGGAACGACCTATAGGGTGGATGGTCATTGTCCTTTGCTCTTCTTCTTCTTTGGGTTTTCTAGCATTGGAGCACTCGTTCCGTGGCGAAAGTGTTTTTTTTTGGTTTGCGTGAACGCTCGGGAAGAAGTCTCTCTCTCTCTCCCTTGTGTTTGCAGTGACTTAGGGAACTCCGACGAGGGAAGGAAACGGAGCTCCGTCACCGTCGACAGGTGAAGGGTCGTCATGATGCTCTCTGCTGGGTCGTCGTCGTCGCCGTCGTCCCGTGCAGACCACCAGTGGGCTCCGGAGGTTCTGGAGAAGCGGGTGAACGTGGCCGCAGGCCTCCTGCCGAGGATCAGACACGAGCTCGAGACGAAGGAGAAGAAGGTGCGGGACGAATTAAAGCGGGTTGGGTTCCAGCCCAAGAGCACGACCCACGCTATTTTCAACCAGTGCAGGGTGTTCGACTCGGTCTTCAGGAAGAAGCTGAACGAGACGCACACGACTACGATGATCAGGGAGGCTTTCCTCGGGCAGTACGGCCTGCGTGAGAACATCCAGAGGCTCAACTTGGACACCTTCTTCAACGAGACGTACGTCAGGCAAATCTGCAGGCAGGCGGACGGGTACCAGCCCTACCTCGTGTCCCCAGAAAAGGGGCTGAAGCTCCTCGTGAGGGAGGCCATGGGGTACGTGCTCGCGCCAGCGGAGAGGTGCGTGGAGGACGTCAAGCTCACGCTGATCACGACCATCCAGAACTCGGCGCAGGACCTGTCCAAGCACACCTTCGCGGAGGAGACGCGGTCCCTGAGGCCGACGTCCCAGCAGATGCTGCTGGAGATCTGCGAGAAGGCCATCGACAACTGGAGCGAGGAGGCCAAGGACATGACCAAGAAACTGGTGAGCATGGAGGGAGACTACATCACGTCCCAGTTCTTCAGGAGGCTCGCGGAGAGCAGGGCGGTGGCTGAGATGGAGGACTCGGGGGACGAGCTGGAGACGCCGGTTCAGATGACGGAGGAGTCCCTGCGCGGGGTCAGCGCCATGGGGGGCAACGCGAAGGATTACATGATGGGGTACCTCGAGAAGAACAGTGACAGCCACGGGATGATACCCGTGGAGTCCTGGAAGTGGCAGAAGCGCTGGTTCGTGCTGAGTGAGGTGAAGAGCAAGCTTTATTATTTCAAGGATCCCGACGAGCTGCCCCAGTACCGGGGTGTCATCGACATGACACAGTGCGTGGTGGACGACCTCAGCGCGGAGAAGGACTCGAAGCACGTGTTTAAGACCCTGAACAGGAATGGAGCGAACGGGTCTTCCTTCTCCCTCCTCATCTGCCTCTCCTCTGTGGTCGCGGGCAGGCCCATCTTGAAGGACCACGAGAGGGTGATCCTCAGGTGCGAGAACGCCGCGTCAAAATACGAGTGGCTCGCGCGCCTGAGGCAGTCCGTCGTTGCGAAAACCGGGTCAACCTCGCGGAGGAACAGCACGCCTTCTTCCGCCATCCAGCAACCAGCCCCGCCGAGCGGGGAAGGTGCGAAGAGGACCGCCTCCGTGCACGAGATGAGCCCAATCAAAAGTGTGTGGGGCGACATGCTTAGCGGGGAGGGCAGCCAGAAAAAAAGAGGCTCCCCGTTCAGCGCGTACTTCAAGCAGTCGCTCAAGGGGAAAGCGGGAATGGACAGCGAATTTTACAACATCCTTGGGAACGACCTGGGCTTGTACACTCAGATGGTGCTGGAATCGCTGTGCAGAACGATCCCAAAGGCCATTGTTCACTGCCAAGTGAAGCGAGCGGAGACCGAGATGCTGGAGTTCCTGTACGCGGATGTCAACGAACTGTCCAGCCAGCAGCTGGAGTCGATGACCTTTGAGGGAAGCGAGGTAACCCAGAGGAGAGCGGCCTTGATAAATGGCAAAAGGGACATCGAGACAGGGCTTCAGATTTGCGTCGGCCTCATCAGCTCGGTCTCTGGACTTTTGGATGAAAAGGAGACTTGCCCTGTCCCAGTGTACCTGTTGGAATTGGCCGGCATGACGGATGTGCTTGATAAGGTCGGATCCCCGAAAGGCGATCGGCGCATGTCTGTAGGCCCTTACACACCGGACGCGCTGAGAAACCATCCCGCGTCCGGCCCAACGCCCCCACAAGCGCCATCCATAGCAGAGAGCGCAAAGTCCACTCTTCCCGGGTCAAACGGGGGCACTGCGGCACCAAGGAGGCGTCCTCCCCCAAGGAGACGCCCTCCCCCACCACCACCCAGAAACTGATCGTGAGCTTTGGGCCATCCTTCTACAGTGGCTTCGAAGCCAGGGTCCACCTTGCCCTTGGGACGTTATGAATCGCTTTATGTTTGCGCAGGCGAGGGGTCAACACCACCGAGTGGATCGTGTGTATAAATCTCAGGCAATGGACCACCTGTCA
>NYWD01000161.1 GCA_002684855.1 Planctomycetaceae bacterium
AGGCGATTCAACCAATGGGTACTACAACGCCGCAACTCTCATTACGGCTGCGGATCAGGCCGGTTTGGGTTCAGGCTATGCGCTCCTCAGTATTGACATGGCTGCAATGAACATGTTAGATACTGGCCAGGATTGTCAGGAATGTTATGCTAATAATGGCGAGTGCTCGAACGAGAAGCACTATGCATGTGATCACACTGAAGGCGATCCGACTGCACACATTCCATGGCAATGGTACCAGATTGCATTCGAGTCGCTATCGGGAGGTGACAGCTGTGGTGTTTCTGAGACAGTCGACGTAGAGTTCAATGTGTATGACGTGTTGTACCCAGAGACGGGTGTCGAGGACGTGCTCAAGGGCACTGCAATCGATTGTGTCCGTGACGGTCGTCAACCCATGGGTATTGGCAATGAGCAGACCAAGAATGACAAGTTCTCTGTGTCTCTCACGGGAACTGTGAACGCAGATGACATCAAGGGCAAGGTTCCATGGAGAGTGGAGTTTGCTGGCATCTCGCTCGAAAGCGAGGCCAACAAGGACGTCATTCTGGACTTCAATGCAGGTATGGACGGCACTACAGTGACCTTCCCTGAGACCGAACACCGCGACTGTGCTCTGCAATCGGACAACACCTACAAGTGCAGTCAGCGTACACTCACTATGCACTTCTGTACCGAGCTGAGAGACGACGAGCCCTCGATCGATCCAACGGGAACCATCAATTGGGGTCAGAACTCAGAGGTCCTTCAAACCATGCAGTTTTTTACTGAGATTCAAGACCCTGCAGACAAGGCATGGGCAGCACTCAATGGAAAGTACCTCTTGGAATGCCCCGATCCAGCTTACTTGAACACCATCAAACTGGCAGGCAACTTTGCCAAGCTGTCGTGCGACTCCATGAGTACCAGGACAAGGACTGAGGACACAAGGCCCAACTCTGCAGTGTACTGTAGCCGTGGTGGTGTCGAGGGTCCTGATCGTAGCACAGGTCTGCGTCCTGACACCTTGCTCAAGTATCACGATGATCAGGCTAGCATTACAATCGACGGTCAGACACAAACCATTGACGAGTGGGAATACTACTGTGGTCCAAACGAACCAAGGCGCTTGATGTGGCAAGTCACTCTGAATGCAAACTCAGACAGAGACATCTTGAAGTGCCCTACTGAGGGTGGCCAGTCTGTCACAAACGACTGGAAGAAGCTTCCACGCTTCAACTTTACAACACTGGACGATGGCAACACAATCAACTTGAGCAAGCGACCCAAGCTCTGTTTGAAGTCAGGAAAGCTCCCATGGGACACAAACATTGGTCCACCTGAAAGCTGTGCCTACTTTGGTGCGCGGACAGGACTTGGTTCGTACCAGACCGTCGATTCAGTGAAGACGGATCGTTGCATCGATCTCAGGATCCAGGACGACGAGATGACCCACATGGACAATGCCAAGCAGGACGCAGATTCGTTCGAAATGGCCACATCCATGGCTCCTCCCGTTTGGAACACAACTTCTGGTGAGATGCAGATCCAAGTCAGCAACCTGTACCCAGTGACCGGTTCCGAGAAGCAGCTCATCAATGTTGCACCTGGCAACTGTCTTGCCAGTGGCGAGACTGACCTGCAGACTGTATGGAACGGTGCTAGTTCGCTCTCGGCCATCTTTGGTACCTGCGATATGCTCTCACAAGCAGGTGTTCATGCTGGATCGACCTTTGCTACCATGGCTGATGTGTACGCTGCCATTTTCGGATCTGACAGTGCTCAGCTCTCTCAGGCAGAGTATGACGGAACAGATGCCACCAAGAATGCATACGGCTTCTCACCCTCAGACGGAAAGACCAACCATCTCTTCCCAGCTCCAAGGGACCTGACAAGCGTGAACCAGGGCAACAAGTGGACCGTCAGCAAGAACCAAGTCAGCAGCAGAGATGGCTTCACAGCTCAGTTGGCAGCTACTCTTGAAGGCCTGCGCGCTTGCAGGGACCGTGCAGGTGAAGAGATTCTGGACATTAGCGCGGCCAATGGCTTCACAACCTACAAGTTCAACATGTCGAGCACCATTGTGACTGCTCAGCGACCTGAGGAGCTCAACTGGGTGCACTGGTCACCTGTCTGTACTCAGAGGGCTTATGAGATCACTGTGTCCAACACAATGTTCGCCATGGGAGGTATGCAGACGGATGAGAAGAGCCACATGTACGTGGACAGCATGAGATATGTTGGAACCGAAGAGAATGAATGTTTGAATGCGGCTGCTTGTGATGGTTCGCATCTGAAAGGACCTCAGAACACTTGCCCAACATCTGCAGAATACAACCCGGCCACCCTCAAGAAGTTTGAGTACAAGGTCAACATGGACTTCAAGGTGAACTCAAATGTGAATGGAGCAGGAAATACCTTCAACACCTACTACGGCATTGGAGCCATGACTGCTGCTGCACCAAACTCACAGAAGGACAATGTGGAAGTACAGAACAACTGCTACAACTCCGAAGTGCACAGCATCACACCATACACTGGTGCCACCACTGCTCTCACCCTGAACGATCCAGATGTGACCAGGACTCAGTTGACTTTCCGTACCAAGGACTGCTTCGAGCTGCGGCCTGACATTGCGGCAGGCACTGCGGCACCAGACACATTTGTGACTTGTGACGCGGACGCATCTCAGGCCACCAAGTTTGATTTCAGAGCCAGAGTCTGGGAGTGCACTGCCAAGGCCGACCTTGCCGACCCACTGAGCAGCACTAACTGCTACCTGCTTCCTGATTGGGTCTACGTGCACATCACTCTCGGGTTTGTGCAGGATGTCCAGACAATCAGCTACGAGGTCGACTTTGAGACCAAGATGGCCATGTACCGCTCAGTGGATCACAGGTTGCCTGATGGCAGCTTCATTCCAAACGTTCGAGGAATTGATGGAGTCAGTGCCCGTGACACATGGAGACAGGAGAACATTCTGGAACGGTCTGCAGCTCAGCCAGTGCCGACACTCACCAAGGATGCCAGCTTGGCCATTTCGCTCGGGTTCACTGACAACTCTCCATTGGCTTCGACCATGACTTCGGCCATTCGCAGCGTGAGACTCTGTCGCTTCAAGGAGTTCTGCTTCTTGGAGAAAATCACGATATATCCAACCATGGCTCAAGCAGGTGTCGTGGCCTGTACCTACACCAATATGTTTGTGGACCGCACTCACTCGCCTTACGCTCATTGGGCCAGGAACACCATCCTTGCTGGATCCAGCAAGGGTTGCTCCGAAAAGGGTACAGACCAAGCTTGCAAGGTGAAGGCCTTTGCCACTGCTGCTGGTAATACAGCTGGTGCATTCGCATCTGAACTGCCGTACCTGACCTGTCACAAGGACCGATGGGAAGACTTCATTGTGGCCGAAGCTATGCAGACTGGCGGAAACGGCTTTATTTCCAACATCTTTCAAGGGACCAACATCAATGCAAACGCGTACGGTGACATTGGACTCGTGATTGCGGCCATGCAGCCAGTCATTGAGGCACAGTCGATGGTGTCCAATGGCGCCACCACATACCAGGCTGAGTCAGTGCACGGCTCTTGCGAGAACCCGAAGCACATTGATGGTGTCGATTCTCCATTGACTGAGGCCATCTTGGCCGAGGGAGATTACACCAAGAGTCTGCAGCTCACCTACCTCTTCCCCAAGGAAGACGAGACAAGCACTTCCGGTGTCCGGCCTTCGGGTGTGTGCACCTGCAAGTCTCAAAAGGCGGCCATGTTCACACAAGACGGTACAACTTACCCATACCGCAGCAAGAACAAGCGCAAGGTGATTTACGCCGACAGCAAGTATTCCAACTCGACTACTGATGCAGCCAATCTGCACCTGTGCCCATGGCAGATCACTCCACAGGACAAGGACTACAAGATCCCTCAGAACTCAGTGGACGTCTTCTACATGTCCATCAAGTACCTGACCTACAACACGGACTACAACTTTGAGATCAGCTCCGTGGTGCTCGATCACAATGCGTACGATCAGGCCACCTTGGATGCGGACACCAACAATGCTCAGTTCACCGATGCCGAGACCTGGCCCTTGGCCAGCAATCAGGCGCGTCGTCTGCTCAAGTTCCCTGCAGAGAGCCATCGCGGAGTCGCACTCGAGGCTGCCAAGAAGGATGCTGCACGCAGGACTCTGTCCTTTATGCTGCCTTCTGGACAGGCTTCGGACGCGTCACCTCAGCTCATCATGCCTCAGGGTCCAGTCGCACAGTCGCAACCTGACACTCAGGGTGTGAGCCAAGGAAGCATGGGTGGATTCATCGTGTCCGATCCGGACTCCGATTCAGCAGGCAGCCAAGTCTCCTTGACAGGCCAAGCTGTCGAGGGAATGAGCATCACAGTCAAGACACACACCTTTGACAACAAGGAGCAAATGGTTCAGTTCTTGATGGACAGTAACTACGCAGGTGGCATTGATGGGACCAAGTCTGGCTCCGACTGGGGTTACAGGGACTCACTCGACAAGGCATTCGGCAACTTGTTTGACTTGTGGTGGGATCTCAGTGGCTGGGACAATTACTGGACCGGTGTGCACCTGCTTGCCATACAGCCATTGGATGACCGGAGCGATGTAAAGGGCAGTACACTCACCAATGTGAGCTTTGCAACACTCATGTCTCCGTTTGGGGGAGACAGAGAGTGGACCAACTTTGGTTCGGACCCTAAAACGTATGATTCGTCATTCGATTGGATGCCCGCACTGACTGACTTGAGACCGGCCATATCCATCATGTGTTCCTTCTGGGTCTCAATGTTCATCATTGCATTAACATTGATTGGTCTGGCCATGGGTAATGTCTCCGAAAGCATGGCTCATGCGCCACACAAAAGGCTGGAACGAGATGAAAACCACTGGTACTTCTACTCTGTGTCATTCTACAGAATGCCAGGAGCCGTTTTGACTTGGCCAAATTTTACCAAGCCACAACCACATTGCTGTGACACCTTCTGTAAGTGGATCATCAATATGCTGAGAGTCGCAATCAACGAAGTGGGCTTGCTGCTGCTTGGATCTTACGTTCTCAGTCTTTTTGCCAATTTTTTCATGTGGATTCTTATGGCATTCACTTGGATCGTTCGCCTCTGTTTTGGAGCTCACAGGTGGTGTAAGAAGGACACAGAGGAGCCACCAGAGCCCAATTACTTTGAAAGAATCCTTGAGATGATTCGTGTTGGCATGCAGACTCTCTTCAAGATCTTCCTTGACTATGGCTGCTTGCAAATGTTCTTCATGATGTTTGCGGCGACTAAGTACCAACAAGACCGCAAGCAGAAGTTTGACGAAGCCATTGAAAACATTGAAGGTGGAAAAGTTGCAGCTTATGTAATGGAATTGCTCAAGTTTGTCGCTGTCCTCATGTTCCGAGTGATTCAGACATTCTTCTCGCTTGCACTGATTCAGTTCTCCATTGGTCTAATGCTCTTGCACATTGCATACTACTTCGTCGTGTTGATTTTCAACCGTGGATGTGCAAAATGCAAGGCGTGTGTTGATTTTGTACCAGGAACCAAGTTTGTGAAAGGCGAAAGCAACACCATAGTGCAAGCATCAAACGTTGGACTTCCTGATGACGACAAAAAGACTGAAGAGAAGATCCTTGAGGAATACGACAGCAAATTCAGTGCATCATACGGTCTCGCATGCTGGGATTGGGGTACTGTTGAGGCCAGTGGCCTCGTTGAGTGTGCCAAGGATTTCACTGGTGATGGACTGAGACGGTCAGTTGAACCTCCAAAAAAAACCGCCGAGTACACCGTAATCGGCAAGGATCCCTCCACGTCCAAGTACACAAACAGGGCTCAAAAGCATTCCAACATGAAGAAGGATCAGAAGAAGGGCGAGTTCAATGTGTAACTCGACACAAGCGAGAAAAACGCATCGATTCATTATACGGCAATGTAAGCAAAGAACAAAACGAATGAAAAGTAGGGGAGGGGATAACTCGACTTTTTGAGTCTGTCTGCGCACGTTATTTTACTGTATAAGACCATTGTGATTGTTAGATTTTTTGATATCGTAATACGGTGTGATTCCGCATATGC
>NYWD01000162.1 GCA_002684855.1 Planctomycetaceae bacterium
CGAGCAGATCGCGGTTCTGGGCGGTCCATGCTTCGGCGAGCCGCTTCCAACCAACACGCAGGGGCGTCCTTGAACCCCAGCCCAGCGCGGTCTGGCTCGCGATGACGTCGATGGGATTCCTGGCGATGAAGACGAACCTCGCGTTCGGAAAGAGTTCGGCGAGCAGCTCGATGACCCGGTCGTCCCCGCCGTATCGGATCTCCTTGAAACCCCAGTGTCGCTTGGTCATCTCCGGGGGATTGAAGAAGGACTCGATGAAGCGGGCGAAGTTCGTGGTCACCTCTCGTCTTCCGTACCAGTTCATCCAGTGGTAGTCGATGTCCTTCGGCTTGAGGGTATTGAAATCGAGACCGGGGTCCTTCGCGACCTGATTCTCGCCGAAGATCCTCCGGGCGACCTTGGCGTTCTCGACATGGTGGAAGTAGGCCTTGGCGATCTGCTTCAGAAAGCCTCCGTGTTCCCCCCAGATCATCACGTCATCCGCGCTGTTGAGGATCTTCTGCAGCAGCGTGGTACCGCTCCGGCCCGCTCCCATCAGGAAGATCGGGAAGGCCTCGGAGGGCGGGTTCTCGGCATCGGGCGCGTCGGTCATCACGTGGTCAGTCCTGGAAGAATTGACGCCATCTGGTGCGACGAAACCGGGTCTCGAGCTCGGCGTGGTTCTCGATGAGTTCCCGGGCGGTTTGTCGATTCTGCTTGCGGGTGCTGCTCTCGAGCGGCTGCGGCTGGACGCCCAGGAACCGAAGGAGGGCCTCGAGCTGGCGTTCCCGGTCCGATGCCAGATCCTCGTAGAGGATCTCGGTCCGCCGGTGCCGGCGGAAGAAGCGGCGCCCGCGGGCGAAACTCCGCTCCCTCGACTTGAAGTGCGCGATCGCGTCCTCGTATTCGATCCTGAGGGGTTCGTATCGGACGGGTTCCATTCCCTCCAGGCGCTCCCAGTGGTTCGACCGCATGGCGAGCCTCAAGGAGAGCAGGTTTTCGAGGGTGTTCCGTCGCTTCAGGTGGATGACCCGGAGATCCTTCGTTCGGCGAAGGGTGGTCCAGACCCGTCGCTCGGTCCTGCTGCGTGCATGATCGTGGAACAGTCGGAAACCGACATGCGTGATCGAATCATCGAACGGTTGCTCGAAGAAGGCCTGGAGGTAGGCGATCGGATCCCGACTTCTCAGGCGACGGATCTCCTCGGGGAGCGGATTGTTGCGACTGTTGTGGCCGTGGTCCGGGTTGAAGATTTCTCCCGCCACCTTGACGACGCGATGGCTGTCCAGGAGGTCTCCGAGGAGGTTGGAGCCGCTTCTCTGGTCCGTGAGGATGATGAATCGTTGTCGCTCGCGTCCCTGATTCATGGGCAGTCGCGTCCGTTTCGGTTCGCTCCCCCGCCCGGGCGTTCGAATGCCGGAGTCTCGTCGAAGATCTCGCGCCGGGAAGTCCTCATCCTCGAATCCGCATCGTGAGGTACCTGCAGGCGGCCGCGAATTCGTTCCGGATGCTGCGTTCGGGTTCGAACGAACGTCGCGGCCAGTGCAGGAGAAAGGACAGCCGTCCCGCCATGATGTTCTTCGCGTAGTACGCCCCGCGACCGTGATCGTAGCTCCTGAGGATCTCTCGGTAGTCTTCGTCGGTGCGCCTTCCGTGGTCGTGACGCACGACCAGTTCGGGAAAGAGGCCGCCGGTGAATCCGGCGAAGGAGGCGCGGGCGACGTAGTCGATGTCCTCGCAGGGGAACGGGGTTCCGGCCCCCAGCGAGCAGTCGAAGACTCCGACCTTCTCGACGACCCGCCTGCGGAGGATCATGCTCGATCCCTGGATGCTTCCTGCAGGAATGAATCTGCCGGGTTCCAGGGTCGTCCGTTCGTTGAAGAGGTTGTATCCGACGAATGCGTCGGCTTCGTCGTGAATGACCGCCTGCCCGCCGCCGAAGTCGAACTCCTCCGATTCGAAGATCTCGACGGCCAGGGGGATGTATCCCGGGTCCATGTAGCAGTCGTCGTCGGTGAAGAGCAGGAGATCGCCCGTCGCCGCGTCGAGGCCCGCGTTGCGTGCCCGGGAGAGGCCGGCGGCCGGTTCCGGTCGGACCAGCACGGGATACCGAGCCCGGTCCGCGTGCGCCGACATGATCTGCCGCGTGTCGTCCGTCGATCCGTTGTCGATCAGCACCAGTTCGGCCCCGGCCGCGAGCATCTCGTCCTCGCGTATCGAATCAAGGCACCTGCCGAGCTGGGTGGCCCGGTTTCGAGAGCAGATGATGATGGAGACCTGCGGATTCATGCGTCTTGCCTGCGCGGGCGGCGACCGTTGGTGCCATCGTGGTCGTCGCTTCGTCGGCTTTCAGGAGCTTCCCGGTGTCGGGCGTGGCGTGCCACCGTCCGCCGCATCAGAAGCGGAAGTCGAAGTTCCGGATGTCCTTCTCGTAGATCCTGCCGACCCTGTCGCGCGTCTCCTCGGTGTAGTACTCGGCGTAGTTCTTTCGGCTCGCCGTTCGGTTCGTGGAGCGGATCTCGAATGAATCGACGCCGATGGTCTGGAAGACGCGGGTGACGTCCCGTTCGAACGAATCCATCCGGATCAGGTGATCCACGTCGTCGAGGTTGATCAGCGAGGATTGCGACGCGTAGTGCGTGTCGCATTTTTCGATGTCACGCTGGGCGACGTGGTCGACGAAGGCGGGGAAGTCGTGCAGCCGTCGATGAAGCTCTTCGGGCAACCCGAAGGCATTCTTGCGGAGGACCTTGTTGTGCCAGCAGGAGACCAGTCGATCCCACGGATTTCGGATCACCGCGAACTTGCAGTAGTCACGGTAGGCCCGGGGGGAATAGCGGATCATGTACGGTTCCTCGACGTCGAGGGTGATGCCGTTCGAATGCATGCTGTTCAGGAGGGTTCGAGTCCCGTTCTTCGGGACCCTGAACCAGATGAACCGGTGCTGGTGACTGATCGTCAGGTCGTACTTGCGCGACCACCGGGAGCCGGTGGCGATTCGAAGCAGGGGGTGGCATCGCTGCGCGATCGCGTCCCGCATGCTCAACCTGTGGGGATTGGTTCGTACGGTCTTCATTTCACCGGAGTCGAGTCGTCGTCTGCGTCGTGGGATGGGATTCCCGATGAACCGGGGAACGCCTCCCGGGGTCGTCACGAGGGGGGGCGGTCGTGACCCGCGACCGATCCCGAGGAACATCGGCGATCGTACGCCCGGGAAGGACAATCTCCCCGCTTTTTCACCGATCCTCGGCGAACGTCGTGCTTTATATTGAAGCGTCGGTGCGGTCGCCGAGATTCTCGGAGGTGCGGGCCGGCCACCTCGCCAAAGGATCGGATCAAGCGTGGCATCGATTGGCTCGAGCAATATCGGTCGAAGGTTCGTCCGGCGATGGCGGATGCTCTCCGCCGGGCTGAGGGTCCTGCCCGATTTCCTCATCATCGGGGCGATGAAATCCGGCACCTCCAGCCTCTTCCACTATCTCGCCCAGCATCCCGAGCTCGTCCCGGCGTTCGAGAAGGAGGTCCACTACTTCGACCAGGACGACGCGTCGTTCGGTGGCGGGACCGGCGGCCTCGACTGGTACCGGTCCCATTTTCCGATCAACGTGATGATCCCGCCTCGATCCCTCGTCTACGAAGCGACGCCGAAGTAT
The DNA here is from genome assembly GCA_002684855.1 of Planctomycetaceae bacterium. Lineage (GTDB taxonomy): Bacteria > Planctomycetota > Phycisphaerae > Phycisphaerales > SM1A02 > UBA12014. Next base: position 3,633 of record NYWD01000162.1, read on the forward strand.
CTGTGTCACGAGGCCTCGGCGAGAAGAATCTCCGAGGTCGTTCCCGACGCACGGCTGGTCCTCACGCTCCGAAATCCGACGGATCGTGCGATCTCCCACTATTTCCACACGCCGAGCAACCGGCCTGATCCCGAATCGCTGCATGCGGCGATGTGCGACGACCTGGCACGCTGTGCATCCCTCGGGACGACGGGCGGCGATGCCTCCGGATCACCGGACTACACGTCCTGCGTCGGACGCGGGGTGTACCGGCCGCAGATCGAACGCTATCTCGAACGTTTCGATCGCAGCAGCATGCATGTGATCGACGGCGAGCGATTCTTCGCGGACCCGGCTCCGGTGCTTTCGTCGCTCCTGGATTTCCTCGGCGTTCAGGCGGACGTCCCGTTCCGGGATCTGGTCGCACAGAACGTATCGAAGCGGGAGAAACGGGTCTGGCCGCGGACTCGGGATCTCCTGGACGACTTCTTCCGGCCGCACAACGAGCGTCTCTTCGACCTGCTCGGCGAGCGATATGATTGGGACGACGCGAACGGGAGTCCGACGGCGTCCGACTGACCCTCCGGAACGTGTCGCCCGGGGAAGGTCCGTGGAAATCGATCGCATCCTTCGGAGACCGGAGGTGGCGGTCGAGCAGCGGGGGCCCGGCTCGTTTGGAAGGACGAGTTGGCTGGCGTATGCTCGGACGGACCGAATCACCTTCTGGAGTCGGCTCATGGACATGCTTCGATCCTCCGCCCTGGTCATGTCGGTGTCGGCGGTCGTCGTCCTCCAGCCGGCCTTCGCCTCGACCGACGCCGTTCACTGGCGTCCGGCGAAGCATGGATCCCGAGCGTCACCGGGCGTCCTGTGGAATCCGCTCCTCCACGAGACGACGGCGCCCGAGCGGGGGGCCGTCGATTCGGAGTCGTACCGGAGGTGGATCGAGTCGATCGACGACGATCGATACCGCGATTTCCTGGCTCGCGACGGCGTGCTGCCCGCGAGCGGGCCGGTGGAACCGGATCCCGTCGTCGGCTTCGGCCGTCCGAAGGCGTCGGCGCTCGATCTCGACGCGGGTGATGACATTCTCGAGATCATCGAATCAGGCCGTGCGGGAATGTCGGAGCTGGATGATCCGGTACGACGTTGGTGCGCCGCGGGCGGACCGCCCTCCCGGTTCGGGGCGGAGCATGGTCCGGCACGCGACCGCTTCTTCCTCGGGCGGGGGAGAGGAATCGCCGACGGGATCGATCTCGATCTACTCCACGAAATGGTCTTCGAGGTCCCGGCGGTCATGGCGGACCGTTACGACGCCGACGGGGATGGCGTGCCGGAGGATGTCATCGCCGTCGATCTCGGGGGAGTCGTGTTCACGCACGTCGTTTCGGACGGAGACGCGGGAGGCTCGGGCATGCGGTCACGGGACGACGAGGCGCGATGCGTGGTCACCCGCTCGGCCGCGATCGAGGATTGGCTTCGTCGTCGCCGCGGTCAGCGTCACTGAGCCCTTCGCTCCGCGGTCTTCGCGGATCCCTCGAAGATCGCGACCGGTCGGCCGGGCGCGGATCCTTTTCATTCCCGTGCTTCGGCGTCCAGTTCGAGGTACCGCTCGAGCGCCTTCGAGAGATGCTCGGCCATCCGCCCCTCCGCCTTCTCGACGCCCATCCGCTGGTAGCGAATGGCCGCATCGAGATCGCCCGATTCGAAGTGGGCTCGGGCGAGGACCTCGTAGATCGGTGGGAATTTCCCCTTCGCCGCCTGGTTCGCGGCGTTCGCGGCGGCCAACGCGAACTCGATGTCCCGGTCGCCGACCGAAGGATCGGTCATCACGTACCAGGCGAGACTGTTGAGGATCATCGCGCGATTTCCGTGCTCCTCGAGGATCCGTCGCCCCAAGACGTACGCGTCGGGATCGCCGAGCGGCCCGGCCAGAAGGCGGAACTTCAGATCGAGCAGTTCCGGGTGGTCGGGCGAGATCGCAAGGCCTCGATCCACGAGTTCCATCGTCGTCGCGATCGCTGCGTCGCCGCCACGTTCCCGCATCCGGGTCCTGGCCTCCGCGAGGATTCGGCCGGTGGATCGCTCACGCTCGATCCGGTCCCTCGCGTCGGCGAGATTCCAGTCCCCCGCGACGATCCTCGCGAGTGGCGCGTCGATCCGCGAGGGATGGCCGATCCACGCGACCCGTCCGTGCCCGTCGACCACGAAGGCGCAGGGGATCCCGGTCCTTCCCGCCGCCTTCATGTAGGCGGCGTTGGTCTCGGAGTCTTCGTCGAGGGCCATGGTGTACCGGGTCTTCGCGGCCCATTCGGGTCGGGCGAGGAAGGCTTCGACCACTTCACGAGATTCCCGGGTGATGCCGATGACCGTCAGCCCGTCTTCGCGGTACCGCCGCTGGAGATCGCTCAGGTGCGGCATGCCGGCCTTGCAGGGGCCGCACCAGGTCGCCCAGAACTCGACGACCGTGACCCGTCCCTCCGGGAACGTCCTGAAACCGGTGTCGCCCTTGAGGATTTCGGCGATCCGCAACGGGGGGGCGACGTCGCCCACCCGCAGCGGGTCCGACGCTTGCGGCGTGCGACCATGCGCCGGGGCGGGATCGGCGGTCTCGATCCCCGCATCCGGGGCGGAGTCGTCGGATCCGGCCGGA
>NYWD01000163.1 GCA_002684855.1 Planctomycetaceae bacterium
GATGGCGAACCACCTTGTCTTTCTCTGGAAAGCGATGCGCGGATCGCTCTTACCTGTGAGTTCCGCACCGATTCTTCGGCCGGATCGGGATTATCGGCAGGGGCGGCGGGCCCCGAATGTGTTCGGTCCGGGCCTGATCCCCCGGGCGACACCTGCACGCGGCGCTCAATTCGGTCACAATCCCGGCTCGCGTTCGAATCACGATCCCGATACGCTCGGCCTCGACTCCCTTGCATCCATTCATCCGGTACATGGATGGATCGGCCGATCCCTTTTTCTCCCGCAGGCGACGCTCCCATGACCAACCGACCCCATTACTTCACCTCCGAGTCCGTTTCGATGGGCCATCCCGACAAGCTTGCGGACCAGATCTCGGATGCGGTCCTCGACGCGATGATCGCGGTCGATCCGAACTGCCGGGTCGCCTGCGAGACGATGGTCACGACCGGCATGGCGGTGGTCGCGGGCGAGGTGACCTGCGACGGATACGTCGAAATCGCGGAGATCATCCGCAAGACCGCGGAGGAGGTCGGCTACGACGACGCGGCGAAGGGACTCGACGGCCGGAGCTGCGCGGTCCTGGTCTCACTCGACCAGCAGAGCCCCGACATCAACCAGGGCGTCGATCGGCACAAGGCGGGCGGTGATCCCTCCGAGCAGGGGGCGGGCGACCAGGGCCTGATGTTCGGGTTCGCCTGCCGGGAGACGGATTCGCTGATGCCGCTCCCCATCGATCTCTCGCACAAGCTCGTGGCCCTTCAGGCCGAAGTCCGCCGAGCCGATTCGATCCCGCACCTCCGTCCCGACGCGAAGAGCCAGGTCACCGTCGAATACGACGAAGGGCGACCCGTCGCGGTCCGCACCGTCGTGCTTTCGACCCAGCACGGACCCGAGTGGAACGGCGAGGCGAAGCAGGCGGAACTCAAGTCCGCGATCATCGAACAGGTCATCAAGCCGGTGCTCGGCGGCTGGTGGAACGACGACATCGTGGTCCACGTGAACCCGACCGGGAAGTTCGAACTCGGCGGCCCGCACGGCGATTGCGGCCTCACCGGCCGGAAGATCATCGTCGACACGTACGGCGGTCGCGGCCGCCACGGTGGCGGTGCATTCAGCGGGAAGGACCCTTCGAAGGTCGACCGGTCCGCGGCCTACATGGCCCGGTACATCGCGAAGAACATCGTCGCCGCCGAACTCGCCGACGAATGCGAGGTTCAGCTGAGCTACGCGATCGGCGTCGCCGAACCGACCTCGGTGCTCGTGGACACCAACGGCACCTCGACGGTCGACGAGGCGGTCATCGAGGAACTGGTGCGGTCCCACTTCGACCTGCCCCCCGCCGGCATCATCCGCGACCTCGACCTGCTCAAGCCGATCTACCGGGCGACCGCGGCCCACGGACACTTCGGCCGGGAACCCGGAGAGGGCGGCGAGGGCACCTTCACCTGGGAACGGACCGACAAGGCCGCGGCGCTGAAGTCCGCGGCCGCCGGTGCGGCGGTCCCGTCCTGACGCCATGAACCACCGACGTCCCCGCGGGGGCCGCCCTCCCGGTTCCACCGGCGGAGGGGGACGGCGCCGAGAACATCCTCGAAGCGATCGCCCGGCCGCATCGCCCGTGCGACCCGACGGCCCCCGGGAGCGCGTGCACGAACGCCTCGTGAAGCTGGTCCAGCGGTTCCCCGACCTCCCGCTCGGCAGCGTGGACACCCGGGGGCTGGATCCACGCGACGCCTCGTTCGCGAAGGCGCTCGAGTCCGCGGTGCTCGAGCGATGGCTCACCCTCGAAGCGATCGTCCGTTCCCGCCTCGACCGCGGATGGCCGACCCTTCAACCAGCGGTCCGCGCCACGCTGCTCGCCGGCGCCGCGGAGATCCTGCTGCTCGACGGCGTGCCCGACCATGCCGCCATCAACGAGTCGGTCGCCCGGATCCGCCGCAACCTCCACCAGGGTGCCGCGGGACTCGTCAACGCGGTGCTTCGCAAGGTCGCGGCACTCCGGCTCGAGACGCTCGCCGTGGACGATCCCGACGCCGCCGAGCTCCGGACCGCGCGAAACGGCCTTCCGCTCGCCGACGGCCGGGTGATTCGACTCGCCGAGCCGGTGTTCTCCGACGAGGAGGTCCGTCGACTCGGTGAACAGACCAGCCATGGCGACGATCTCGTCATCCACTGGATCGCGGCGCACGGGCTCGCGATGACGCGCGAACTCTGCCTTCACGACCTGGTCCGACCCCCCATCTGCGTCACCGCGACCGATCCGGACACGCTCCGCGCCGACGCCGGGGACGGAGGTCCCCTCGTCGCCCACGACCGTGCCGGCTTCTTCGTGCTCGACCCGGCGAGATCCGGTGTCCGCGCCTTCCTCGCCGAACATGCGGGAAGCCGCATCCAGGATCCGGCGAGCGCGGAACCCGTCGCGGGCGCGGCCGGCCTCCGACCGAACGTGATCCTCGACTACTGCGCCGGTCGAGGCACCAAGACCCGGCAACTGGCGGATGCGTTCCCCGAAGCGAGGATCCTCGCCACCGAGGTCGACCCGCTTCGATTCAACGATCTGGAACGGGCCTTCGAGGATCATCCGACCGTCGAAGTCGTCCGACCGGAGGACTTGAAGGAGGTCATGGGACGCGTGGATCTCCTCGCCCTCGACGTTCCCTGCACGAACACCGGCGTCCTTCCCCGACGCCCGGAGGCCAAGTATCGATTCAACCGGGAATCGCTCGCCTCGATCGCGACGCTTCAGCGGAGGATCGTGCGGGAGACCGAGCCCTTCCTCGCGCCCGGCGGCGCGATCCTCTTCTCGACCTGCAGCCTCGAGCCGACCGAGAATCGCCGGATGGTCGCCTGGATGGAGCGGCGATTCGGCCTGGAGTCGAAGCACGCTTCCCAACGCTTCCCGGCCGGAAGTCCGGGGGACCCGCCCAACGCGATCCACGACGGGAGCTTCCATGCGGTGCTCGTGGACACGGAACGGCCCGGAACCCCCGCCGCGGACGACATGAGCGACGCCGAACTCATGCCCGAGGCGACCTGACGCCGGGGGTCCGGACCCGTTTTCGGGCGAGACCGCGAAATTCCGGCGAGCGGATGATAGGATCGTCGGATTCCTCGACGTGGCGTCGGCCACGCGTGCACCGCACCGGTGGAGCCCCGAACGTGGCCTTCGAACTCTCATCGATCCTGAAGCCCGGACTCATCAAGGTTCCGCTCGACGGCGAATCCAAGCGCGCCGCGATCGACGAGCTCTGCGACCTGGTCTGCACCTCTTCCGCGGTCACCGATCCCGACAACTTCCGCAAGACCGTCTGGGAACGGGAGGGCCAGCGATCGACGGGCATCGGCGAGGGACTCGCGATCCCCCATGGGAAGTGCCCCGGCGTCCGCGAGATCACCATGAGCATCGGGATCCCGCAGGCGCCGCTCGACTTCGATGCCATCGACGGCGAACCCGTCCGCATGATCGTGCTTCTGGCGAGTCCCGCCGATCGCATCGCGGACCACATCCAGGCGCTTGGTCGAATCAGCAAGTTCATGTCCGATCCGACCGTGCGGAGCCGCGCCTACTCGGCCGACTGCGGCGAGGATCTCTACCAGCTGCTCGCCGGGCTCGACACCGGCGCGCGGGCCTGAAGCGAACGAAACCGTGACGGCGGGATGGCGCTCCTCGCCCGAAGCCCCTCACGCTCCCGGCGGGCGGGCCGGGCCCTCGATCGGCGTCGGAAGTCCCGGGCGGGCGCCGGCCTCCTCGCCGCCGGCCTCCTCCCACAGACGCAGCGCTTCGGCCAGCGCCGCCTCCGCGGCCTCCATCGAATCGCGCTCGTACAGCAGCAGCGCGAACTGGTGACGAAGCTGCCAGTCCGTCGGCGCCAGCTCCACCGCCGCCCGCATGGCGATCTCGGCGCGTTCGAAGTCGCCTGACTTCGCCCGCGCCAGCGCCAGCGCCCGGAGCGCGTTGGGATTGTCCGGTTCGATCGCCAGCGTTCGTTCGGTGATCTCGGCGCTCTCCCGCCATCCCTCGGGACCACCATGATCCACCAGCAGCACCGCGAGCCGGCGGAGCGGAAGCAGCTCCTCGGGCATCGCCTCGACGCCGGCCCGGGCCTCCTCGATCGCGGATTCCGTCGAAAGCTGTTCGAAGCGCCACATCACGCGTTCGTCGCGGAGCCTCATCCAGTCGGGGTGCCGGTCGAGCACCTCGCCGTACCACCCGTCCACGAGCCGGGGATTCTGCACGCGGAGCAGGCGGCTCCTTCCCATCGCGAGATCCTCGGTCATGCCGAGGCGGTCGATGGTGTCGTCGAGTTTCGCGGCCGCTTCGTCGAACCGGCCCATCGCGGAGAGCAGCCAGGCCTTCCGGACCGAGATCATCTCCCGGTACGCGGGGATCGGCGACCAGCCGCCGTCGCCGATGAAGGCGGCGCGGTCGTACCAGGCGAGGCTCGTCTCGGCGTCGCTCATGATGTCGGATTCGGGCGTCACGTAGCCTTCGGAGAAGACCATCGACGGCGGGATCAGGACCCGGTCGTCGTAGCGAAACGCCATCGCGGCCGCGATGTTCGCGGTCCCGATCCAGCCCGAGCACACGAGCATCAGGCCGGCGAACGCCAGCAGGCCGCCACCGGCGGGACGCAATCGACCGTCCCGCTTGAGCGCGGTGCGATACAACGAGGCGTTCCGATCGCGGACCACCCGCCACGCCTTCCAGTCGATCCAGGTCCCGCAGGCCGCGGTCCCGCTCGCGAACAGGAGCGGCAGCGAATAGGCGCCGCGGATCGAGAAGAGGAGTCCGACCGCGATCAGGGCGAAGACGATCTCCTCGGTCCAGGAGAGGTCGAACTTCTGCTTCAGCTTGCCGGAGGCGACCGCCGCCTCCCGTTCCTCCGAACCGATCATGAAGGCCGGCCGGCCGAGCCCCACGTAGACGGCGTCCTCGGGACAGACCGTGACGCAGTCGAGGCACTTCATGCATCCCGGATCGACCACCGTTCCGAACGACTCCAGCTCCTGATGGACCTGGACGTTGCTCGTGCATGCGGTGGTGCACACCCCGCAGTGGGCGCAGGAGTCCGCCCGCACCCTGATCCGGATCGGCGAGACCTGCTCGGCCGGTGCGAAGAAGCCGCCGTACGGACAGGCGTAGGTGCAGTAGCCCTTCATGCCCAGGAGGTAGATGGTCAGGAAGCCGCAGACGAACAGGAACGGAATCGCCATCATCAGGCCCGGGAACGTCCGCCAGAAGTCCGTGGTGGTCGCCTCGAACGACCAGCCCGCCCACTCGGGCGCCCCGCCGACCCACGGTGCCACGATGAACCGGTGGGCGACGGGCCACACGAACATGTAGAGCGCGAGGGCGAGCGGCATCAGCCGCAGGAGCCGGGACCGGAACGGACGCGGCCGGATGTTGATCCGGTCGAGAAGACGGCCGCACCAGTCCTGCAGGAGCATGATGTGGCAACCCCAGCCGCAGAAGAACCGGCCGAGGATCATGGTGGAGCCGATCGCCACCACGAAGAAGATGAATCCGACGGTGATCACCCCGCTCTGGACGGTCTGGATCGACTCGCTCGGCTCGATGGGGGCCACCGTGGTCCCCGTGATCAGCCACTGGACCACGTGGGCGATGATCAGGACCTGGATGAAGATGAGCACGGCGAAGCGCCACCGCTCCATGCGGCTTCCACCCGCTCTGCGACGGGGTCGGGCCCGTTCCCGGCGGGGCTCGGGAATCAGGGGCAGGGATACCTCCGTGGATATCTTCATCACCTCATGCTATGTCGGAGGATCGCGGAGGCGAACTGTACTCGGACGTTGGAAACGTATACTCGTCTCATGGCCGATCCCCGCGATCATTATGAGGTGCTAGGCGTCCGCCGAGGAGCATCGGAGGACGAAATCAAATCCGCCCATCGACGGCTGGCGCGGGAGCACCATCCCGACCTCAACAAGGCCGACGACGCCGCGGAGCGGTTCAACGAGATCCAGCTCGCATACGACGTGCTGTCCGATCCGGAGAAGCGGGCCCAGTACGACCGGTTCGGACACGCCGGGGCGAACGTCCCGCCGCCCGGCGCCGGTGGTGGAGGCGGTTGGCAGGATCTCTCCCCCGACGACTTCGAATCGATCTTCGGCGAATCCTTCGGGCGTCGGGGGCGTGCCGCGGGTCGAGGCGGTGGTGGCTTCGGCGGATTCGGAGGCTTCGGCGGATTCGGAGGCGAGTCGCCGCAGGCCGGACCGGCCAGGGGCCGCGACATCGAGCACGAACTCGAGATCGGTTTCGCGGCCGGCGTGTTCGGCGGGATGGAGACCGTGCGCATGGGCAGCCCCGAAGGCGAGCCCGTCTCGATCGAGGTTCGGATCCCTCCCGGCGTGCAGTCCGGAAGCACCCTCCGGGTCCGAGGCAAGGGACTCCCCGGTTCCCGGGGCGGCGTTCCCGGGGACCTCCTCCTCCAGATCAAGGTCGGGGCGCATCCCTGGTTCACCCGGGACGGACTCGACCTCAGCATCATCGTCCCCATCACCGTCGTGGAGGCGACCCTCGGCGGGGAGATCGTGGTTCCCCTGATGAAGGGAACCGCGACGTTGCGCGTCCCGCCCGGCGTCCGCAGCGGATCGAGACTTCGCCTCAAGGGGAAGGGGATCGTCGACGCCAAGGAGAAGGCGGGCGACCTCTATGCGGTCCTGGAGATCGTCGCGCCGAAGGCCGAGGACCTCTCCGAAGCCGACCGCGATTCACTGGCGTCGATCGGTGAACGACTCCCCGATCCACGAACCCTCGTCGCATGGGCGGGCGAGATTCCGAAGGACTGAATCAGGAAGCGGGGATGCTCGAGAACGTCTCCCGGCCTCCGGCGGATCCCCCATCGCCCACAAGGAAACGACCGATGCCCGACATCATTCCCGATCCCGGCCCCCGAGCCCGAAGACGGGCATCGACCGGCACCGGCCGTCGAAACGTCCGGGATCTCAGCGGTGGCGTCGTCGACCGCGGAACCTCCCGCCTCGACGATCCGGCGCGGGACGGGGTTCGGATCGCGGTCATCGCGTTCACGACCCTCGCCGCCGGACTGGGAATGCTCGTGCTCGGCTGGATGGCCGAGCGAGCGGGAATCGAGGCCTGGCTGGGCATGGGTGAGTTCGCGAGACCGATCGGCGGGACGGTGGTGACCGGCGCCCGCATGCCCGGGACGATGATCGAGGCCCTCTACGAGGCCGGAGTCGTCGAACCGCTCTTCTTCGCCGCCGCGATGGGCCTCCTCATTCCCCCCATCGCCGGCATCGTCGCGGCCCGACCGATCCGACCCGGACTGGCCGCCCCGGCGGCGGCCGCCCGCATCGCCGCGGGCATCGCGGCCGCGCTGGTCGTGGCGGCCGACGTCGCGCTCGTCGCGGTGACGATGTCGACGGTCCGTCCGACCGCCGAGGATGCGGTGGTCGGGCAGGACGGCTGGCTCGACGACGTCCGCAACGTGGCGGCGGCCGACACCGTCGCCGCGATCCTCGCGATCCTGCTGGCGGTGCTGGTCTTCCGCATGCCCCTCGATCGCTGGGCTCGCGGGGTGGTCGGCGCCGTGGCGATCGCCGCGGCGGTGCTCGCCACGGGGACCGCGGCGGGAAGCGCGGGCACCCTCGACTTCCTGCAGTCCGAACGACCGGTGGTGGTCCCGCGCGGCTGGTCGGGCGGCACCGCGCTCGATCTGGGCCGGACCCCGGACGGGGGCATGGCGTCGATCGACCGGAGTCTCGACGCCGATCCGGTCGTCTCGCGACGCATCTCGCGGGTCGAGCGGATGACCGTGCCGGGCACGATGTCGATCGCGGAGCTCGTCTCCGCCCCCGTCCCGGAATGATCAGACTCCGCCGGGCCCTCGACCGTATCGATCGATGGCCTGCGTGACCGCCTGGTGGACGACGAACGGATCGTCGACCGCCTCCCAGAGCGCATCGAGCGTTCCGGTGCCCGCGGTCGCGAAGGCGACCGTGCCCAGGCCGAAGAGACGTTCGCGGACCAGTCGCAGCACCGAGGTCTGCTGGATCCGGTCCAGCCGGGCCTCGAAGACGTCGACCTGGAAGATCCCGCGGCGCCGGATGACCCGTCGATCGGTCAGCACGTACAGGCGGTTCATCCAGTCGAGAAACTGCCAGACGAGTCGTATCCCCGCAAGCAGGAGACCGAGACCGAACGCCTGCGACTCGGTCCACCCGGTCCAGTCGAACCGGGCGGCCCACGCCAGCGCGAAGACCATGCCGGCGATGACCCCCAGCGCCCCCACGGACCAGAGGCCGACCATCCAGAGGCTGGGGCGGACGACCATGAGCACGGTCTCGCCGTCGGAGAGCAGGGACGCCACCGGCGCGGGCGGCGCATCGAGCGAGATCGACGCCTCCGCCTCGCCACCGAAGGGAATCCGCGGCGATCGCCCCGGATCGGATCGATCGCCGCTCATTCCACGACCTCCGGCTTGAGCACCCCGATGAACGGCAGGTTCCGGTAGAGACCGTCGTAGTCCAGGCCGTAACCCACGACGAAGGCGTCCGGGATCTCGAAGCCGACGAGGTCGGGACGGAGTTCCACCTCGTAGCGCGAGGGCTTCGCGAGCAGCACGCAGATCGTGACGCTCGCGGCCCCCCGCTCGCGGACCAGCCGGTCCAGCAGGCTGAGCGTGTTTCCGGTGTCGAAGATGTCGTCGACCAGCACGATGTGCTGTCCTTCGAGGTCCTCCGGCACCGCACCGCGGATCGTCGCGCCGCGCGACTCGGTGGACGCTCCGGGATAGCTCGAGACGGTGACCACGTCGAGTCGCATCTTCTGCGGAAGCTGCCGGATCAGGTCCGCCGTGAAGACCAGGCTCCCGGTGAGCACCGGCACCAGCACCACCGGCTCGTCCCGCTCCGCCAGTGGCGCGAGACGACGGCCGAGTTCGGCGGCGATCTCCTCCACCCGGCACGCGATGACGTCGGAGGCGAGCAGGATTTCCGAGAGTTCGTCTTGCATGTCGCCTCCCGGCGTTCGAGATCTGGATCGGAGCCGGTGACGCCACCGGATCGCGTGAATCGGCCGCTTCAGCCTCGGAGCAGATCGAAGAGTCGCTTCCGGACGTCCTGGGCGTCGGCCTGCCCGCCCGACGCCTTCATCACCGCGCCCACGAGACGACCGATCGCGGCGTCCTTGCCGTTGCGCACGTCCTCGGCGGCCTGCGGCTGGGCGACCACCGCGTCGGCGAGCCATTGTTCGATGGCGGACTCGTCGCGAACCGCGACGAGGTCGTTCGCTTCGGCGAGCGACGCGACGGGTTCCGGCGAACCGGCGGCGAGTTCGAGGAGCGGGTCGATCGCCTGCGCCGGCACGGTCCCGTCCCGTCTAAGGGAGAGCAGGTCGGCGACCTGGTTCGCCGTGATGCCGAGTTCCGGAACGTCGATGCCCTGCTCGTTCGCCCGCTTCGCCATCTGGTTGAGCAGGAGCTTCGCCGCTTCATGTCCCGCCGCCGAAGCGGCCGGGGGCGTTGGGAGCGACGCCTGCGCGTCCACCACGCGCTCGAAGTAGAGGCACAGCTCGCGATCCTCGACCAGGGCCGCGGCGTCCTTTTCGGGCAGGCCGAAGTCGTCCCGGTACCGCGCCCGCCGGGCGATCGGAAGCTCCGGGATCTCCGTCCGGATCCGGTCCTTCCACGCCTCGTCCATCTCGACCGGAAGCAGGTCCGGTTCGGGGAAGTAGCGGTAGTCGTGCGCATCCTCCTTCTCCCGCTGGAGCACGGTGACGAGGCGCTCGTCGTCCCACCCGCGGGTCTGCTTCATCCCCATGCCCATCACTCGTCCGGTCTCGAGGAACTCGTCGACCTGACGCTCCATCTCGTGGCGGATCGCCCCTTCGACCGCGCGGAAGCTGTTGAGGTTCTTGATCTCGATCACCGGCGTCCGGAACTCCCGCCCGTCCGTGGTGTCGATGACCAGGTTGATGTTCGGCTCGAACCGCATGTGCCCCTTCTGCATCACGCCCTCGGTGACCCCGAGGAACCGACAGAGCGTTCGAAGTTCGCGCGCGAAGGTCACCACGTCCTCCGGGCAGTCGAAATCCGGTTCGGTGACGATCTCGAGCAGCGGCGTGCCGGCCCGGTTCAGGTCGACGAGGCTCCCGGAGAACCGTCCGCCGCCCGGGAGATCGTGCCCGAGCTTGCCGGTGTCCTCCTCGAGATGCGCCCGCGTGATCCCGATGCGGCGCATGCCGCCGTCGGCATCGGGGCTGGCCGAGGGGATGTCCACCGCCCCGTCGAAGCAGAGCGGCAGGTCGTACTGGCTGATCTGGTAGCCCTTGGGCAGATCGGGATACGCGTAGTTCTTCCGATCCCACTTCGCGTGCTCCGCGATCGAGCATCCGAGCGCCATCCCGACCTTGGCCGACATCTCGACCGCATGCCGGTTCATCACGGGGAGGGTCCCGGGGAGGGCGGCGACCAGGGGATCGACGAGGGTGTTCGGTTCCGCGTCCTCGAACTCCGGACAGGCGGGATTGGCGGCTCGCGTGAACATCTTCGACCGGGTCGAGAGCTCCACGTGGATCTCGAGCCCGACGATGAGTCGGGCCGAGGCGATATCGTCTCTGGTGAGGCCGGTGGTCATGCGGCCCGCATTCTACGGCTCATCGACGACCACAGGGTCGCCCGCGAATCGACCGGCCACCTGGAGGCGAGATCATGCGAAACCCTGCGTGCGAAGTCCGGACCCGATCGATCCTCGCGGCCATGCTGGTCGTCGGCTCGCTCCCGGCGATCCTCGTGAACGCCGTCGGCGCCGCCGCGGGCCCGACGACGCCCTCGACGAATCGCGGATCGGTCGAGGTCGACGGCGACCCGCTCCGCCCGAACGCCCTCTACAACCGGGTCGGGCGGCCGATTCCGGTGGTGCTGTCGCTCCGCGGCCGGACCGAGGTCCCCGACGACGGGTTCGACCTCGTCCTGCTCGCGGCCGACGGCACCGTGCTCGACAGCGCGATCGGGGGCGACCCCGGCGAATTCGACCTGCTCGAAGCGCTTCCCGCCATCGCGGGCCTCACCACCACCGCGCGGGTCCAGGTGATCGCGGACGGGATGGCGACCGGCACGCCGCTGGTGATCCAGCCGATGCTCGGCCGAACCCCGGTCCGCACCACCCGTGAATTCCGACCCGGGACCACGGACCGGTACACGCGGATCATCGGCTTCGGCGAGGAACTCCTCGATCCCGACGACGCCTCGGACGCCGCGGCACTCGAGCGGGCGAAGGCCGCCCCCGACTGGGATCCGGGTGAGCCGCCGGTGCTGACCGGATTCCGGATCTTCCCCGACCGCGACGTGCTGGTCGACACCGCGCTCGGCCCGATCCGGGTCGCGCTGGCGCCGGAGGCCGCGCCGAACACCGCGTGGAACTTCCGGCACCTCGCGGAAAACGGTTTCTACGACGACACGACCTTCCACCGCGTGGTCCACTTCGATCGAACCGGTCGTCGATTCGTGATCCAGGGGGGCGACCCGAGCGGCACCGGCAACGGCAGCGCCGGTTGGGATCTCCCGATGGAGCGATCCTCGCTGCCGCACGACCTCGGCGTCATCTCGATGGCCCGCGCCGATCACCCCGACAGCGCCGGCAGCCAGTTCTTCTTCTGCCTGGGACGCGAAGGCACCGCCCGGCTCGACGGCCAGTACTGCGCCTTCGGCTATGCGGTCGAGGGCGACCGGACGATCGCGGAGATCGCGGACGTCGAGATCGAGGACGTCGCCGCGGGTCGACCCGCCGAGCCGCCGGTGATCACGCGGATGACCCTCGTCCCCGCGCCGCCGCAGACCCCCGGCGACGATCGGGCCGACCGCCGGATCCGGTCGTGGTGGACGCCCGAGGTCGTCGACGAGCCGGAGACCCGTCAGGCCCGGTAGACGTCCCGAAACGGGACACCCCCCGGGCGCGACGCGCCCGAGGGGTGGTGATTTTCTCCGGAGGGAACGACGTGCGTCGGCTCAGGCGGTTTCGACGGCCTTGATGCCACCGGTCATGCGGGGCATCTCGCCTTCGGGGAAACCGTTGTGATCCTTCTGGACGCCGGCGATCGCCTCGACCACGTCCATGCCGTCGATCACCTTGCCGAACGCGGTGTACTCGCCGTCGAGATGCTGGCAGCCGCCGCGACTCAGGCAGATGAAGAACTGGCTGCCCGCGCTGTTCGGATCGGCGGAGCGAGCCATCGACAGGACGCCTTCCTCGTGCTTCCGGTCGTTGAACTCGGCATCGACGTTGTAGCCGGGGCCGCCGGTGCCGGGCATGCCGTTCGCGCCGGCCTTGGTGTTCGGGCATCCGCCCTGGATCACGAAGTTGTCGAGGATCCGGTGGAAGCCGAGGCCGTCGTAGAAGCCCTTCGCACCGAGGTCGAGCATGTTCTTCACGTGGTTGGGCGCGACGTCGTCCCACAGTTCGACGGTGATGTTGCCCTTGTCGGTTTCGATGATTGCCTGGGGGTAGGCCACGGCGGTCTCCAGATACGGGTTTGAAAAGGCGAGCCGGAAAGGATATCAGGCCCGACCCGTCGCCAGACGGCGAACGCGGTCGAATTCACCGCCGACCGGTCAGGGGCCGATGCTGCGACCTTCGGTCGGCGTGCGAACCGAGGTCGGAAGCAGGTAGTTGCGGCCCTGATACATGGTGACGACCCCGCTCAGGAGCACCGCGGAGCCGACGCCCGCCTGCCGGGTCCGACGGATCAATCGCTCCAGCTCGAGGCAGGGAAGCAGCTGGACGCTCGAACCACCACCCCGACGGCCGACGCCTTCCAGGACGAATCGCCAGATCCCGCTCGCCGGGTCACGGACCACCCGACCTCGCCGTTGCACGAAACGGGTTCCCGCCTTCAGGGGGGCGGGCTCGGTCGGCGGCGCGGCCAGCACGTCGAGGCTTCGGGGCACCGCACCGATCCGGGATTCCAGCCGGGATTCGATCTCGGCGGCGAAGTCACGTTCATCCGGATCGGTCTCGGTCGCCGCCGGGACGGGATCCACGGGCGGGTCCGCGGTCGCGTCGGCATCGGGGCGACGAACCGGCACGATCGCCCCGGGGAGCAGGAAGTTCCGCCCCTGGAAGACGAGCACCTTCCCCGTGACTTCGTAGACCCCGGCGGTCGGATTGCCGCGAGCGGTGGCGGGTTGGACCGACTCCAGGCGAACGAGGTCGTCGAGCCCCCGACTCGGCAGGAGAATCAGCTCGCGACGGATGCCACCCGTCGCGGTGGCGAGTGGGCGATAGACATGGACGCCGAGTTCCGCATCGCGTTCGATCTCCCCTTCGACCTTCACGAGAAATCCACCTTCTCGAAGCAAGGGCGGCCGGCCGCCGTCGTCGACGTCGGCCGGGACGACGACCCGCCTCGTCGGCGGGACGATCTTCGAGTCCTCGGATGCCGACGTCGACCCGGAATCCTGGGCCGCCGCCGACCCTCCCACCGCCGCCACGATCACGAGCTGGAGACCGGATGCGAAAAGGGTGATCAGGTGTCGTCGACGGGATCGGGGCGTTCTCATGTCCGGAATGCTACGTCGGATCGGCCATCGCCAGCATCCCAACGGGTCCGGGACCGGTCGCCGCGACCAACGGGCTCCCTTTCGTCGGAATCCCGACTTGAAGAAGGCGATCGATGCCGGGCCGCCCGATATATACTCCTGAGCCCGGGCCGAGTACCCAAGTGGCCTAAGGGAACGGATTGCAAATCCGTGATTCGTGGGTTCGAATCCCACCTCGGCCTTTGAACGACGCCCGCCTTCCCGGCGGGCGTCGCTCGTTTCACCGTTCGACGGATCGGAATCCCGTCGTCCCCCGGACCGCGCAGGTCCCCTCGGCTCGCCGGTGGACGGGATTCCCCCGGGGGGCTTCGATCCGGAGCTTCAAGGGCTCCAGTTCACGATCATTCGCCCGACGTCCACGCCGTCGACCACGCCGTCCCCGTTGAGATCAGCCGGGCAACCGCCGCAGTCACCCCAGGACGCCAGCAGGATCCCGAGATCGCTCGCCGCCACGCGACCATCATCGTCGAGATCCCCCTCGAGGCCGTCGGCCGGGGCCGGTCGCGCAAGCAGCCATGCGACCACCTCCGCGGCGAATCGAGTGCCGAACGGCGGGTTGTGGCCGAAGCCCGGCACGGTCCACAACTCCGCGGATCCACCCGACGGACAACTTGACGCGTAGGTCGAGATCGTGGACTCCGCGCCGCCACCGGGCACGAGATCGATCGATCCACCACCGGGGTCGGGCGCATCGCCGCAGCCGTTGTCCGCCGCGACGTATCGCTGGGTCAGCCCGGCGGACGGATAGCAGCCACCGGACACGAAGCAGCCGCCTCCGTAGAAGACGACGACGTCGAGCGTTCCATGCACCTGGAGCACGTTGACCGGGGTCTCCAGCGTGCAGTCGTCCGGATCGAGATAGGTGGCCGACGCCAGCGTCGCGATTCCCGCGAAGACTCCATCGTGTTCGCAGATCATGCGATGCGCCATGAACCCGCCGTTGGAATGCCCGACCAGGTGGATCCGTCGCGGATCGATCTCGTAGGCGTCGCGGACCACTTCGACGAGGCCTCGGAGGTAACCGGAGTCGTTGGGCGACTGGTTGAAGATGTCGCAGCAGGCGTCGGTGGCGTTCCAGTACCGCTGGCCGAGGATGTTGCGGCGTCCGTTCGGGAGGCAGAGGATGAACCGCTGCTTGTCCACCTGCGACGAGAGCCGCAGGTACGCCTCCTCGATCTCCGCCGAATAGGCGAAGGCGTGGAGGAGCATGATCAGCGGGAGCGGCTCGGCGGGATCGTAGCTCGACGGGCGGACGATCCGGACGTCGCCCCTTCCCGCGTCGACGTACTCGGAGACCTCGGCCGATGCGGAGGCCGCCGGCAGGAACGCCGCGACCGCGACGACGATGACACCGAGATCGATTCTCCGTCGCGCCACAAACCCCATGGCATTCCTTTCCACGCAGGGATCCGGGTGATCCTTCCGCCCCCGACCCGGACGGTCGGGAGCCCCGGAGAAGAGGAGGCGCCGAACCCGGACGGGAATCTCCCGGCACGCCCGACGCGTCGACCGCGTCATCCCGTCCACTCGGACAGCAGCAGCCCGAGGTCGGCGCCGTTGACCACGCCGTCGTCGTTCAGGTCCTCGGGACACCCGTCGCACGGTCCCCATGCGGCGAGCAGAAGTCCGACGTCCGCACCGTTCACCGCGCCGTCGCCGTTGAAGTCGGCGGCCGGCCCGCCACCTTCCTCGAAGACCACGATCAGCGTGGGATGGCTCGAAGCGTTCGGGTTCTCGCGGCTCGCGATCTGCCTCACGGTCCGGGGTTCCGAGACGTCCGCGACCATCACCCAGCCGTGATTCGCTTCGCCATCCACCCAGCCCTGCACGTCTGCGGCGAGACCGTCGCCGGTGAAGGTGTAGGAACCGTTGGTGTCGATCAGGACGGATCCGCTCGCCGCGGCCTCGAAATCACCGCCGGGCGTCGCCCAGAAATCGGTGGGATACGACGTGTGCAACCAGGTCGCGTCGCCGCTCCGGGCCGGTGCGCCCATGCCGCCGCCGGACGAGGAGTCGCCCTCGCCCCACGCGGCGTCGCAGCGGAAGAGTTCGAAGGGGACCCCCAACGGCGGCTGCGGTGGCGTGCGGGTGACCTGGATCCGGACGGAGGCGGAGACCACCTTGGATCCCTCGGGGATCCCCGAGACATCGAACCGGACCAGCGCCCGCCGCTGCCAGTTGCCGTTCGGCTCGAAGTTGATTCGACCGGCGTAGAGCGTCGCACCGCGTCCCGACGCGAGCGTGCCGGTCGGGGACTGGAACATCGTGTTGTCCTGATCCGCCACGATCGACAGCTTGTCGGCATGGACCGAGGCGCCGGCGAGGAGAAGGGTGGAAAGGAAGATTGCGTTGCTCGGGTTCGACGTGATCACGACTCTTGCTCCATGCGGGATCGGGGTGGCGAGGCGGCGCTTCTCCGGCGGGCCGCTTCCTCTCGAAGGCCGTGCGGCGGCCCGGGGTGTGCGGTGACGATTCTAGGCTGCGTTCGACCGTTTTCCCGCTTCATTGGACGAAAGGGGACGAAGGAACCGCTCAGCCCGTCCAAAAACCGAGTTCGAGACCGAGGTCGGCCCCGTTCACGACCCCGTCGCCGTTCAGGTCCTGCGGGCAGTCGCGACACGGTCCCCACGCGCCGAGCAGCAGGCCCAGGTCCGCGCCGTTCACCAGCCCGTCGTCGTTGAAGTCACCCGGCACGGAATCGTCCGTGCCGATGGTGACGACGAGGGTGAGCGTGACGTAGTGCGTGGTCTCGCCCGGAACGTCTTCGTCGGTCGCCTGGATCGTCACGTCGACCTCGTGCACGCCCTCGCTCGCGCCTGCGGTGTTGAAACCGAATCGGAGCAGGCCGGGATCATCGGTCACGCTGGTGCCGAGCCCCTCCCACGAGAAGAACCCCCCCCCGAGTCCGCTCGCCGCATCGAGATCGAGCGCGGACTGCACCTCGTTCCACCCGAGATTGTGGATCGGGACGTCGATGAAGACCACGCCCGCGTCCGACGCGGATTCGGCCTCCACCGTGACGTCGGTCACGATCGATTCGCTCGACCACGAGGGGATCGCGGGGCGGATCGCGAATCCGTCGCAGACGAGGTCGTATTCCGGCTGGGACACCGCGCCGCTCGTCGCGTCGACGCCGACCGTGGCCGTGAAGTCGCCGGTGATCCCCGCCGCCAGCGAGAATGACTGCGTGTCGAAGCTGGGGAGCAGCGGCGCCGTGCCGGTGGCGCCGCCCACGAGGATCCCGTCACCCGTCGTCACGTACTCGAGCGGCGCCGCCGCCGCCGCGACCTCGACCGACCTCGCATTGGCGATCCGGACGTTGACGGACGCCGTGCCGCCACTGATCACCCGCCCGAGATTCTCGTCGAGCACGCAGGTCAGGAGGCCGGGGACGGTGAGATCGGTGATGACGGGGAGGTGGTCGCTCGCGTCGTGGAGCGCATCCGCAAGGCCGTTCGAACGCGAGGTCTGCCCGGGAAAGTACCCGTTGTTTCCGGTGTTGATCGCCACGTTGTAGTGGTTGCCGTCGTTGCCGAGCGACCGGTACGTCGCGGGCATCAACGAGAGGCCGTCACCGTCGAAGAGCGACGCGGTGAGCAGCTGGAAGTCGAACCGGTCGTCGAGGCCGCCGCCCACCAGCGCGCCCCCCTCGAGCCTCGGGCTCTGGCTGTGCTTGATCGCGTTGGCGGCCCCGCTCCAACTCTCGGTGCCCAGCGGGTCCTCGGCCCGCCCGGACCCCCCGGAGAGGAATTCGAGATACGCCGGCTCGCTGTTCCCGTAGACGTTCAGGTCGCCCGCGTACACGATGTTGCTGCCGACGGGCAGCGTGTCCGCGTCGTTTCGAATGGCGACCGCCCCGAGACGACGGGTCTCCGCGTTGGAGCTCCCGCTGCTCGCCTTCAGGTGCATCCCGTAGATCCAGAGCAGGCCCGCGTCGTCGGTCGAGCCGCGGAACCGCAGCTGCCAGCGATCGGTGTTCCGACCTGCGCCGGTCGAGATGTCGCGATGTCCCGATGGAATCTCCTCGAACAGGTCCGCGCGGAAGAGGAGCATCTGTGCGCCACCCGATCCGTTCTCGCCACTCTCGACCGTGAACGTGGCGGTCTCGTAGGGAACGCCCGGGATCGCCGCCGCGACGATGTTCTCGAGCGCGACCCGGGATCCGTTGGTCACCTCCTGGAGGATCAGCAGCGTCGGCGCCGTCGCGAAACCCGGAACGTCGTCCTCGGCGATCGCCGCGAAGACCGCCTCGATCGACTGGGGGTCGCCGTTGAGCCGCGCGACGTTCCAGTTGACCACGCGCACCTGGGCGGAGGCCGACGTGGCGAGCCCCGCGAGGGCCAGCGCCGCGATGACGATCAACCGGTGGATGGGCGTCGGTGAAGGGGAGGACGAATGGGAGTGACGAGATCGCAACTTGTGCTCCGATAATCCGGAAGCGGCGATGCTCCGACGACGAACACCACCCGATCGATTCTACGACCGAGTGGTCCAATGTCGATTCGAAGGGGACGATTCCCGACGATTCGCCTCGTTCGGGGTCAGGCGGCGCGCGGTCCGTCGTCGTTGCCGTGGTCGAAATCGCCCAGGCAGTGGAGCTCGCGAGCGAGGTCCTCCATCCGACGGGATGCCTGGTCGGCGGCCCGGAGCACCTGCTCGACGTCGATTCGAGCGATGACCGGCGACACCGTCGCGGCGTGGCCGGCGTTCCCGGCATCGAAGTGGTTTTCCGTGGTTTCCGTGGCTTCCGAGGGAATTCGCTCGTTCACCAGGCGCCATCCTGCGGGCATGTCGACTCGACTCATGCGTGAATCCTTCCGAGGGCGTCCGTCACGATCCTGTCGGCCCTCTGGAGGTTTCATCGGCGGGAGGAAGGGTCGACTTTCGTGGGCCCCGGCAACTTCCGGTCGATGACGCGCCAGCACTCGGAATCATCGACGCATCGGGACATCGATCCGGGATTCGGCGGGGATTCTCGGACGTCGACCCGCTCAGGCGGGAATCATGGCGTCGTCCTCGTCGTGCGATGCGTCGAAGATCCGCTTCGCGCGACTCAACGTCAGGTAGACCACCCCGATCAACAGGAGCGACGCGAGGATCGCCCCCCCCGCGATCATCCCGATCAGGTTGAGCATCTTCGCCGGCATCTCGCCGCCGATCAGTCGTGCGTATCCCCCGCCGGTGGTCGACGGTTGATCGCCTCGCAGCGCCGCTCTCGCTCCGTCGGC
The DNA here is from genome assembly GCA_002684855.1 of Planctomycetaceae bacterium. GTDB lineage: Bacteria > Planctomycetota > Phycisphaerae > Phycisphaerales > SM1A02 > UBA12014. The sequence goes on from NYWD01000163.1 coordinate 18,806, forward strand.
CCGACGAGGCGCCTGCCGCGCCGATTCGGAGGCCATGGTGGTCGCGATCGCGTCGAGGGTCGTGGGAAGCACCCGACGGTCCGCGCCCGCGAGCACCAACCGCAGTCGGCCGGGACCATCGACCTCGAACCGGAGATCGTCGACGAGCATCGTCGCGATGCCCGTCTCCCCCGCCGCGGGCGTGAGTCCGCGAGCGGCCAGACGACGCCCCACGGCCTGGACGAAGGCGGGATCCGTGGCCAGTGACTCGTGCCATTCGCGCCAGGTCGATGCGGCGGAATCCGAAAGGACCCCCCCGTCGCGAGGCATCGCCCGGAGTTCCACCGTCGCCGTGCCCGCCACCGGAAGGATCTCGCTCACCGCGAACCAGCTGCCGGTGACGCAGACCGCGGCCAGCACGGCCAGCCACGCGACGACCGCCACCGAACGGGACCGTGCCCAACGGCGGACCATCTGGTGCTCGCTCCTCGAGAGGAACTCGCGAACCTGGGAAAGCTCCTTGCGCTGGGCATCGATCCGCTGGAGCTCGTGGAAGGCCGCTCCTTCGCCGTCTCCGGCGACCTGGCGCACCCGTCCCTTGATCGCGGCGAGTCGGCGCTTGCGACGATCGAGATGGCGGGCCGCGGCGTTGATGCGCTCCGCCTTCGCCCGGAGTTTCTTCGCCATCTCCTGCGCCTGGCCCCGGTCGTTGGTCATGGCGAGCGCCGTTTCGAGTTCGTCGCTCCGCTGTTCGGCCCGACGACATCGTTCCTCGAAGGCCTCCAGCTCGGCCGCGGGCACTCCGGCGTGCCTCGACTCGTTCCGCAACGCTTCGATCTCCGCGATGAGCGGCGCCGTCGCCGCCTCGATCGCGGCCGGATCCGCGGCGTCGCGTTCCATCTCCCGGATCCTCGCCTCGAGCGGAACCCGGACCGCGTCGATCGCGGATCGGATCGAAGCCTCGTCGACGTCGCCGGTCGTCGCTCGTTCCAGATCGGCCTCGAGTTCCGCGATCCGCGATTCGAGCGCGTCGCGAACCCTCGCGACGGCCTCGTTCGCGTCCGCTCCCTCCGACGCGAGTCGTGATTCGAGTCGCTCGATCCGTTCACGCTGTTCCGCGGCCATCGCGATCGCCGCGGTTCCCTGCTCCAGGCGGGGCGCCTGCTCCGCGACCGCCCGGGCGAGTTCGGTCAGCTTCTCGCCGGCGAGCCCGAGCTGTCGCTGGTCATCCTCGACGACGGCCTCCAGTTCCTCCACCCGACCACGGGCCGCGACGAGTTCGTGCTCGAGCCCCTCGGTTCGTTCCGTGGCGGCGTCGAGCATCGACTGACGTGCTCGATCCCCATCCTCGACCGCGGCACAACGCGATTCGAGCTCGGCGATCGTCGCCTGGAGCGTCGAGTTCTCCACCGCCTGCGCGTCATGGCCGTCGCGGATCGTTTCGAGTTCCGCCTCGACCGCCTCGGATCTCGCTCGAGCGTCCGCGAGTTCCGACTCCGCCCGTTCGAGGTCCCGTCCGACCGACTCCAGCGCTTCGCGATGGCGCTGCGTGGCGGCGTCCGCCTCGGCGAGCCGGCGTTCGTGTTCCGCCGCGGCGATCCCCTCGGATTCGGCTTGCCGGGCCGCCGACGTCTCGAGTTCCTCGATTCGGGCACGCATCGTCGCGTGCGTGGAGACCTGCTCGGCGAGCACCCGCTCCCGTTCCTCGAGCTCGGACCTGATCTCCTCGATCGTCGAACGTTCCTCCTCGACCGCGCGGGACCGGGACGCGCAGGCCTCGACGTCGTCCCGATGCGCCTCGAGATCCCCGCGGAGTTCCTCGCGGGCCGATTCCAGCGCCTGCCGAGACGACTCGAGTTCGGCGGCCGCCTGGTCACAGCACCGACCGCGTTCATCGAGTTCGGTCCGGAGGCATTCGAGCTCCTCCCGCGTCCCCGACAGCGCTTCGCGCTCCTCGGCCAGCGTGGTCGACGCGGCTTCGAGGTCGTCCCGGCGGGATGCGAGCGCCGCTTCGGCCTCGTCGACGGATCGCTGGCGTCCGGCCAGGTCCATGACTTCGGATTCCTGGCGGTTCTGGACCTCGCGGATCCGCGTCAGGTGGCGTTCGACGTCCTCGATGAGCGACAGGACGTCGCCGGTCGTCGATCGCGGCGCGGTCCCGGCCCCTTCGGCCGGCGAGGGGGCCGCGGTCCGCTCGGATTCGTGGTCTGGAATTCGCCGTTCATCGTGTCCGTCACTCATGGGAATCGCCTTCCTTCGGGTCGCGAACCGCCTCGGACGGAGTCCCTCGGGAATCCGCCCATGTTCTGGAAATCGGCCGTCGGGGGGCCCGACTGCAGCACTCCCGCGGAAGGTTTGCGTGAGAGAACGCCGGTGAAGCCGGACGATCGCGCCGCGAGGTCCGAAAACCCGCTCGAATCCGCCCCGGACCCTCGTCGAAACCCTCCGAGATCCTCCGGCCCCGGCGACGCCCGGCCATCTAGAATGGTTTTCATGCTCCAGCACGACGTCGAACAGACCGCCCCGATCCGCCTGCAGGATCCTGCGCTCGAACCGATCGCCGAGAAGGTGATCGCGGGGCGGCGGATCGATCTCGACGAGGGGCGGATCCTCTACGACACTCCGGACGTCCATGGCGTCTGTCGCCTCGCCGACCTCGTGCGACGGCGAATGCACGGTCTTGCCGCGTACTACAACGTCAACCGACACGTCAACTACTCCAACATCTGCGCCCTGAGCTGCTCCTTCTGCGCGTTTCATCGCAAGCGGAACCAGGACGGCGCGTACGAGATGTCGGTCGAGGAGGTCACCGAGTCGGCGATCCAGGCCGCGGAGGCCGGTGCGACGGAGCTGCACATCGTCGGGGGGCTCCACCCGAAGCTCCGGTTCGACTTCTACACCTCGATGCTCTCGGCGATCCGCGAGGCGGCGCCCCGACTCCACCTCAAGTCGTTCACCGCGGTCGAGATCGTCCACCTGCAGCGGATCTCCCAGCGAGGAAGGCTGGGATTCGAGGGCATGAAGGACACGCTCCGCGATCTTCGCGAGGCCGGCCTCGGATCCCTGCCGGGGGGCGGCGCCGAGGTGTTCGACGACCGGGCCCACGACACCGCCTTCAAGGGGAAGATCCGGGGCGACCAGTGGCTCGACGTCCACCGGGCGGCCCACGAGATCGGGCTGAACTCGAACGCGACGATGCTCTACGGCCACGTCGAGGGACGACCCGAACGGCTCGTCCACATGGATCTCCTCCGGCGCCAGCAGGACGCGACGCTGCGGAACTGGGCCGAGGCGCAGGGGATCGGCTCCGCCGGCGTACCCGACGCCGTCCTGCTCACCGGACCGGAGGAGCAGTACCCCGGCGAACGGCTTCCGATGCCGGGCCAGGCGGGTCTGGAGACCGGCTACTTCCAGACCATCATCCCGCTCCCCTTCTTCCCCGACGGCAGCGGACTCGAACGACTTCCCGGCCCTTCGGGCCTTGAGAATCTCCGCACCCTCGCGGTGGCCCGGCTGATGCTCGACAACATCCCGCACGCCAAGGCGTTCTGGATCATGCAGACCCTCGGCATGGCGCAGCTGATGCTGGACGCCGGTGCCGACGACCTCGACGGCACGGTGGTCTGGTACGACATCACCCACCTCGACAACGCTTCGACCCACCAGGAGACCACCGTCGGCGACCTCCGACGGGCCGCCACCGAGGCGGGGTTCGCTCCGGTGGAACGCGACACGCTCTATCGACACGTCGAGCGAACCGGTTCGGAGTGGCGGGTGGCGGGCGAGTCCGGGGACGCCTGAGGCGCCCGAACCCGACTCAGTCCGCCCCGACGCCGCGACCCAGCGCCCAACCCAGTTCCGGCATTCCGGCCAGACGGGCGATCGCGACGAACGTCCCGCCGCCGATCACCGCGAGTGCGACCAGTTCGATCGCCGCCCTGATCCAGACGCCCGCATCGAGATCCTCGAACGGAATCAGCCACTTCACGGTCCCGACCGCGAGGAGCATGGCCAGCGTGCAGCCGGCGGTCCCCGCCACGCTCCGGACCACCGTCCGATCGGCGAGTCTCCCCACCCGGGCGGAAAGGACCCGTGCGAGGATCAGGCTCTGGAGGATCGCGCAGACCGCGGTGCTCCACGCCAGTCCCGCCACGCCGAGCGACGTTCCGAAGACCAGTGCGAGATTCAACGCGAGATTGAGCCCCACCATCGCCACCGCGATGCGGACCGGGGTCATCGCCTCGCGCCGGGCGTAGAAACCGCGGATCAGGACGTGGTTGAGCGAATAGCTCCAGATGGCGACGGCGTAGCCGAGCAGCACGTAGGCGACCCGGTCGACATCCGACTGGTCGAATGCGAATCCCTGGTAGACCACGGTGACGAACGGGCCCCGTACCAGCGCGATTCCCAGGCTCGCCGGCAGTCCGATGAACATCGTGAGGCGCAGCCCCCGACGAAGCGTGTCCTGGAAGCGGGTCGGGTGCTCGTGCTCCCTCGCCAGCTGCGGGAAGATCGCGGTCGCGACCGCGATGCCGAAGACGCCGAGTGGGAATTCATAGAGTCGTTGGGCGTAACCGAGCGTGGCCATCGCGGTGTCGGGCAGTGGATACGGCCGACCCATGATCGTCGGTCCCACCACCGTGGGCCAGCTCGCGATCAGCCCGTCGAGGAACGTGTTCACCTGCAGGACGCCGAGTCCGAGGATCATCGGAAGCGCCTGCGTCAGCACCCGGCGGAATCCGCGACGGGCCTCGAGATCGGCGGCGTGGGAGGCCCTGCCCCCGGGCGAGGTCCTGCGGAGCTCCCACAACGTCCAGGTCGCCTGGGCGACCCCCGCCGCGACCACGCCCCAGCCGACGATGCCGATCCGGGAGGCGTCGACGGGCTCGTCACGTCCCCACCAGGCGATGAAGACCGCGATCACCAGCGAAAGATTCAGGAGGATCGGCGCCGCGGAGGCCGGCGCGAAACGACCACGGACCTGGAGCACCGCGCCCGCCACCGCGGTGATGCAGACCAACGGCATGTACGGAAGCGTGATCGCGAGGAGTCGAAGTCCCAGGTCGTCGCGCAACGCGGGGATCCCGAGCAGGATCGATTCCCCGACCACCGTCAGGGCCGCGAGCAGCAGTCCCACCCGGGCCAGCATGAGCGCCGCGAGCCGGGATGCGGCGTGGGGATCCCGTTCCTCGAGCTTCGCCTGCTCGGGGACCAGCGCCGCGCTCAGCGCGCCTTCCCCGAAGAGTCGACGGAAGAGGTTCGGCACGAGGAACGCGAAGCCGAACGCACTGGCCGCGTCCGAGACCCCGATGAGCCGGCCGAAGCACGCCTCCCGGGCGAGTCCCCCGAAGCGGCTCGCCGCGGTCATCAGCGTGACCGTCAATGCATGTCGTTCGAATCCTCGGCGACCGACGCTCGGTGACGCCTCAGCCATCGGAGGCGGCATCGCTCGGAACGAGGTGATAGGAGATTCGGCTCATGTCCGGATCGATCTCGTTGCGAACGACCCGTACCTGGCACCGTCGTCCGGGCTTCGTGAAGACGCAGGCCGCGGTGGACTGCGTGGCCGTGGTGCCCGAAGACCGCCATCCATTGAACTCGAAGACCCGCTCGATGCCTTCGAGTCGGCGGCTCGGGTCGTCGACGGTGGTCGCGAAGACGCTGTTCACCCGCACGAGTTCGCCGGCCTTGCGCTCCACGTCCGAGGTCACCCGGGCGACGGAGTCCTCGGGGACCGGAAGGTCGCTGTCGAGCAGGAATCGCTGTTCGGTCGAACATCCGACCAGCATCGTGAGAATCATCGATGCGACGAGCGGGATCCGATGCGGGCGGATTCGATTGAGGTACCGGTTCATCGACCCTCATGTTCCTCGGACTGGCTCCGCGCCGCAACGTCTTCGGCCGCCGAATCGCGCTCGAACGCCTCTCCGCACTCCGGACACCTCGCACCGGCGCCTCCGGGGGTTCCCTGGAGATCATGTCCGCAGCGGAGGCATTCGAGGCCGTACCGGTCGGCGATCCGCGACAGGCGACGACGGGATCGGTGCACCACGAACGCACCCACGAGGCCGAGCAGGGTGGCGTCCACCATCATCTCGAAGCCGAGTCCGAAGGCGTCGTAGTGACGAACCGCCGCTCCCAACCAGTTCCGCACGCTGGAAGCGGGCATGATCAGGAGATAGCCGCCCAGCAGCACCGCCGCGGACGCGATGATCCATGCGGTCGCGACGAGCGCGATCCTTCGCGAAGGGATCCGGCGATCGGAGGCCGCCTCGTACCCGCCACCGCATGCCCCGCAGCGAGGAACCGCCTCCGGTTCGAGGCAGGAGAGGCACCGTTTCGACTCGTCGATCCGAGCCAGCGAGAACCGACGGCCCGATTCGAGACAGGCCACCAGGCCCGCGATGCCACCTGCCGAGGCCCCCACCACGACCATGGTGACCGGGCCGACGATCGGATTTCGACCGGCGACGCCGAGAAAGACGCCACCGATCATCGCGCCCAGCGACGTCGCGATCGCCAGATGCAGCCAGTTCGCCGGCTTCGCGAGCAGGAGGACGAGCGCGGCCTGGCGTCGGACCTGCGAGGTGCGGAACCAGTCGGGTCCTCGTCGATCGGGGCCGAGCGCGGCGATCCACGCGAGGGCGACGAGGATCCCGGCCGCGTCCGCCACGAGATCGAGCGGATCGAAGCTTCGACCGAGTCCGGGGATCTCCTGCGTGAACTCGTCGAAAACCGCGAGCATGCCGACCAGGATCGCCGCCATGAGCGCGCTGCTTGCGATGCCGGAGAGTCGGATCAGGGCGGTCACGATCCCGAACGCGAGGAAGTGCAGGAGCTTGTCGGGTCCGTCCCCGGGCGTCCCGATGACCAGCTTGGGGTAGTGGGTCCCCGCAAGGAGGACCAGGACCGCGGTCACCGCGACGATTCGAAGCCAGTGCCTCGACCACCACGCCGGCGAGCCGCGCGGCGGGGTGAACCGAAGTGACCGGTCGGCGACGGTCATGGCTGGTCGGTGGGACGGACCGCGACGGGGTCGCTGGTGGGGGCGGACGAGGGGGAATCCCCGTCGACCGTGGAGACGCCCGGAGTCCCGCCCGTGGGGGACTCGTCAGCGGGAGGGACCTCCGTCCCCTTCTCCCAGCTCGCGATGAAGCGTTGCGCGAGCTTGCGATAGTCGATGGCGCCGGGGCACCAGGGTGCGTAGTCGAAGATCGACTGGCCGAAGCTGGGCGCCTCCGCGAGCTTGATGTTCCGACGGATCGCCGGTCGCAGGACGGTGGCCCCGTCCCACGGCAGGCCGCTGCCGGTGGCTTCGGAGAGGAACGAATCGAGTTCGGCGACGACCTCCTTGCCATGGGTGCTCTGGGTCTCGTGCATGCACAGCGCGATCCCGCCGACTCGGAGCCCGGGATTGACCTGCGCCGCGACGAGTCGGACGGTCTCGAGCAGTTTCCCGACGCCCTGGAGCGCGAGGAAGTGGGCCTGCATCGGAACGATCACTTCGTCCACCGCGGCCAGCGCGTTCAGCGTGAGCAGACCGAGGCTCGGCGGGCAGTCGAGGATCACGTAGTCGAACCGGTCGAGGATCGATTCGAGACGACGACGAAGCAGGTCGTTTCGATCGGCCTGGCCCGCGAGCTCGGACTCCGCCGCCGCGAGATCGACCGAGGCAGGGATGAGCCAGAGGTTCTCCCGCACCTGGACCATCGCATCCTCGATGTCCGCGGCGGGATCGACCAGGAGGTCGTACACCGTCGTTCCCACCGTCTCCCCGTCGACGCCGAGATGGAGCGACAGGTGGGCCTGCGGATCGAGATCGATCGCGAGCACTCGTCGATCCTCCTCGCCGATCGCCGCCGCGAGGTTGCAGCTGGTGGTCGTCTTGCCCACCCCGCCCTTCTGGTTGAGGAGCGCGGTGCGACGAGGGCCGCGGGCGGAATTCGTCGGGGTTCGCTGGGTGGGATCGGCCATCGCGCCGAGTGTATCCGCAGCGTCTGGACCGAGTCCGGCCTCGGCCGGAATCGACGGCCGCTCCACCCTCAAGGCGCGTCGATCGTGGTCATCCCGGCCGCGTCGTTCCAGTCGTTGATCCCGAACGCGAGTGGGACGATGTCGCGGCGCCAGGCCGGACTGGAAATCCCGGCGTACTGCACGAAACCACGCGGACCGTCCCTTCGGATGCCGAGGAGGATGCTTCCGCCTCCGGCATCGGAGATCGCCTCGACCAGCCATGCCTCGGGGAGCAGCACCGACGCCCGCCAGCGATCGGCGAATCGACGGATCTCGACCGCGAGCGACTCGTCGGCGCGTCCGCGAAGTCGCTCCCAGGAGCCGTCCGGCCGAACCTCCACCACGCCGGCGGGGCGCCTGCGATCGCCCACCTGCAGGAAGATCCGGTCCGGCTCGTCCGAACCCGGGAGATGCCTCGCCTCGACGAAGATCTCCCACCGTCCCTCGCGTCTTCGAAGGACGGCCTGGGTCGACTCCGATCCGTTGGCGGCCTGGACGACGTCGCCATCGACATCGGCGAGCGTCCGCGGGAGTATGAAGGTTCCGAAGGACGCGCCCGGCGGACGCACGGGGATCGCCCGCGGCCCGAACGGGACCCGCACCACGCGGTTCGCATGCGAAAGCGAAAGCACCTCGTCCGACGGCAGCGGGGCGCCGCCGAGTTCGGGGCGATCGATCTCGTGTCGCGAGATCGTCGACGGCGGCGCCAGCAGCGGGACGCCGGTCGGATCCGATTCCCAGGTCGCGGTCACCACCAGCTCCCCACGAGTCGGATTGAGGACGTCGATCTCGACCCGGTTCCCGTCCGACGCGATCTCCATCGCGAGGAATGCGGGACGCGCATCCAACCAGGCGAGCCCGGCACGGACCGCGTCGTCGGGCGAACGCCCGGGGTCGAGCAGGAGCGATCGCAGCCCGGCGAGCGCCCGCTGGTCGGTCGGCCACGCCGCGACCACTCTTCCGACCGGGTCGGCCTGGTCCTTCACCACCGCCGTGAGTCGCTCGCGCAGCTGACTCGCGGTTCCACGGCTCGCCGTCGCGACCCGTCGAAGCCCGACCCGCCACTCGTTCGCGATCGAGACCGCGATGCGACGCGAAAGATCGTCACGGAAGTCCGCGGACGGCGGGCGTCTGCGCTCGAGTTCGGCGAGCAGGCACCAGCGAAACCACTCCAGGGGTTCGTCGAGCGCCGGATCCGCATCGGTCCCTCGGGCCTCGACCACCGCGGCATCGTCGGGCCACCTCTCCGGTGGCTCGTACCACGCGGGCTCCCACGCGACCCCCCCGACACCGATCTCCCCCGACGCATCATCCGACATCGGAACCAGGAGCACCGGGACCCCGGGCCGGGCCTCCATCGGACCGACCGGACGCCGAACCACTTCAAGCGTGGTCCGGGGCGTCGTCCATGATCGATTCTCGAGTGGTCGATCCACGAGCCAGACGAGGTCCGCCTCGACGTCCCGGGATCCGACGCGGACCGGATAGCTCGTCGGCCACGCGATCGGACGTTCCGGAACGGCCAGCGGGAGCAGGAGATCGCCGCCGCGGATCGCGGCCGGTGCGCGGACCGCGGGAAGCAGCGCTTCCAGGCCGCCGGAAGCCGCGGGAGTCCCGGATGCTCCGGTCGCGACGTGGACCGAGAACCAGCTCGACGCGAACAGCAGCAACCCGGCGAGCCGGAACGACCGGCGCCATCGGGCGTCGGCGGAATGATCGCCGTCCGACATGCTCGAACCGGCGATTCGGGTGACCGAAGCCAGTCCGGGGGCGATCGCCGCGACGCGGCGCGAGTTGAAGGGTCGGAATCTCATGGGGGTTCGAAGGCGGGGCCTCCATGCTACCCGTCGGCCACGCGTCGGCGGCGATCCCTCGATTCGGGATTCCGGGAGGGGTCGACATGATGGATCACGACGAACGGGGTGGAACGGTGTTCACGCTCCACGCCCCCGATGCGGAGGTGGTCGAGTTGACCGCCAGCTTCGGCGGTGAACGCGAACGAACCCTGGCGATGCGACGATGCGGCGACGGCGGATGGCGTCTTCGGATCCATCCCGGACTCACCTGCACCCGCCATCGATTCCGCGTGGACGGTCGATTCCTCGCGGATCGGGATTCCCTCGACGAGGTCTGAAGTCGGCGTGGGTCCTCCGGACCTCGCCGATCGACGCGGATGTCACGCGACGAGAAGCACGACGGGCCGGCCCGCACCCTCGCATTGGACTACCCTGACGGCGATGATCTGGCTTCCCGCTCCCACCGACCGGTTCACGGGCCTCCTCCTCGGGGGTCTTCTCCTCCTCGCCCCCGGCTGCGGCGATTCCGCGACGAACGAGGCGGGACCACCGCCCCGCGACGTCGAGACGACGACGGCGTCCGAACCCCGGCGGGGATACGAGATCCCCATTCCCATGCAGGAATTCTGGGAGGGGACGAAGACGCCGAAGTACGCCTACGAGATGCGTTTCGACACCGACGGGAAACTCCATCGGAACGGATGGGGCCGCGCCTACTACGCCAACGGCGCCATCGAGCGCGAAGGCGCCTACCGCTACGACCACGAACGGGAGATGAGCGAGCGGATGGGCACCTGGACCTACTACGAGTCCGACGGAAGCGTGAAGCGGGTCGAGGAACGCGGCGGGGTGCCCGTCTGGACCGGCCCCGACCAGAGGACGCCACCCCCGGGAACCTGAGACGTGTCGGAACACGACCAGAAGCTCGAGACCGCCACTCGATTCCTCGAGACGCTTCGGCGTCGCCGGAGCGTTCGTGAATTCAGCGATCGTCCGGTCTCGCAGGCCGTGATCGAGCGACTGGTCGCCGCCGCGGGATCCGCGCCGAGCGGCGCGAACAAGCAGCCCTGGCGCTTCGTCGCCGTCCGGGATCCGGCGATCAAGCGGGCGATCCGGGAGGCCGCGGAGGCCGAGGAACGGAAGCTCTACGCCGGCCGGGCCAATCCCGAATGGCTCGAGGACCTGGCGCCGCTCGGCACCAACGCGGAAAAGCCCTTCCTCGAGATCGCGCCCTGGCTGGTGGTCGTCTTCAAGCAGACCCGCAACACCGATGCCGGGCAGGGTGGCGAGCAGGTCTACTACGTGAACGAGTCGGTCGGCATCGCGGTCGGGATGTTTCTCGCGGCCGCGCAGTTCGCCGGACTCGCCACGCTGACCCACACGCCGAGCCCGATGAAGTTCCTCGGACCCATCCTCGACCGACCGGCGCACGAACGTCCGTTCATGGTGATTCCGGTCGGTTACCCCGCCGAGGGTTCGACGGTCCCGGACATTCGAAGGAAGCCGCTCGGCGCGATCATGCGGGTGGATCGGGATCGGAGTCCGAACGAGGATGACCCGGATCGGCCGCTGCCTTCGTCGATGCCGACGACGGCCGACGGATGACCTCGTCCGCGATCCGTCGCAACTGTTCGCGACGATACGCCTCGTCCTCGAGGAACCGGCAGGATCGCCAACGGACCCCCTTCGCGCCGCGGTCCGCGCGCGTCTCCGCTCGCCGACGAGCTCCATCCGCCTTCACTGGAATCCGATACCCGGGACCGTAGCCGAGTCGAGTCGCCTGTCCCAGGGGGCTCGCCGTCGGCGGCGATGCACCCGGGGCTCCCGGCATCGGCCGGTCGGCGTCCATCGGGAGCGGTCCCTCGCCGAGATCGAGCGGATTCACCGGCAGGATCCGGCCATGACCCGGTTCGACGCCCATGGGAACCCCGCCGATCACGAAGACGGTCGAGGCCGGCACGTCCGGCAGCATCCCCTGCCGGGTCGGCACGTAGATGGATTGTGGAAACGTGGCGACCAGTCCGCCGTCGGCCCGCATGAATCCCCCACCGGGTCGAGCGAACACCTGGCGATACCCGGACGGCATCTGGAGTCCGAATTCGATCGTCCGGAGTGCGCCGTCGAGCGGGCCGCGATCCGCCACCGCCTGATCGACCGGACGCAGATCGATGGAACGAACCGGCTCGCTCCCGATCTCCGGTCGCGAACGTCCTCGAGCCCGTGCCTCCGACATCGATCCCAGGAACTTCGGTTCCGCATCGGCCGTCCGGACGGGAGGTTCCGCCCGAGCTCCCCCGCTCGAGACGACGAACGAACAGGCCAGCACCATCCCGGTCGATGCCGCTGCGAATGATCCGAGCAAGTGAGGTCGGGGAGATCGCCGCACGCATTCCTTATCGGCCCGCGGGCCGCCCGCACTCAAGTGGATTCGTAACCCTCGGGATGCCAGGACAGGATCCTGCTCGAGGCCGCCGGCCACGTCGAGGGTACGCCGTCGTCCCCGCGGACTCGAAGCGATCCGGTGGGATCGATCGACTCGAGGGTCCCGCGGTGGATCTCGTCCCCGCATTCGATCTCGACCCGCCGGCCGGTGGGCAGGTGGGCATCGACGAAGCGCTCGACGAGCGTCGGCAGATCCGCGTCGAGGGCCGTCGAGATCCGGGCCGGCAGCACTTCGATCAGATCGATCCGGCGATAGCCCGGAGTCGCCCCGAGCTCCTCGAGCCCGATCGCGGACAGACCCTCGGGCCAGCTCCGGCGGTGGACGTTCACGCCGATCCCGATCACCGCGACGTCGTCGGCGCCCTCGACGAGGATCCCGCCGATCTTCGCGCCACGCTCGCGTTCGACGAGGTCGTTCGGGAACTTGATTCCGATCCGGGCCTGCTTCCCGTCGGGCAGGGCCGCCCGGAGGGCGTCGAGCACGCCGACCGTGGAGCCGAGCAGGAGCCGATCCGCCGCCGAGGCCTTCGTGGCGAGGCTGATCGCCACCCCGGTCCCGAGGTCCTCGATCCACCGTCCTCCTCGACGCCCCCGGCCTCGGGCCTGGCGACCCGCGACCACCACCGCGCCGGCGCCGATCGCACGAGCGACGTCCTGCGTCGAGTCGCACGTGGCAAGCACCCGCACCATCGTGGGATCGAACCGGGTCCCCCGGCAACCGGCCTCGATCCGGTCCGCCCAGTCCGCGAGTTCGAGCGACGGCGCGGGATCGGGCGGGTTCATTCGATGTCGAGCCCGAAGTCGACCTGCACCGCCGAATGGGTGATCGCCCCCACCGCGATTCGATCGACCCCGGTCTCCGCGACGCGGCGGACCGAATCGAGCGTGACCCCGCCGGAGGCTTCGAGCAGGAGGCCACGACGACGTTGGTTCCGTCGTTCGACCGCCACGCCCATGGTCGCGGGATCCATGTTGTCGAGCAGCACCACATCCACCGTACCCGAGGGCAGATCGAGGATCTGATCGAACTGCTCGAGTCGATCCACCTCGATCTCGATGAATCGAGGACGCATCTGCTCGCGGGCCGCGGAGACCGCGGCCTCGATCGCCTCGCCCGGATCGGATCCGATTCCCGCGAGGTGGTTGTCCTTCACGAGCACCGCGTCGTACAGCCCGATCCGGTGGAGGGTCCCCCCTCCGGCCCGGACCGCGTACTTCTCGATCGTCCTCAATCCGGGCGTGGTCTTCCGGGTGTCGACGATCGTCACGCCGGTGCCTTCCACCGCCTCCACGAACTGCCGGGTCCGGGTGGCGACGCCCGAGGCGCGGCCCAGCAGATTCAGAAGGGTCCGTTCGACGGGAAGGAGGGCGGCGAGCGGCCCGCGGAATTCCATCACCCGGGTGCCCGTCTCGACCACGTCACCGTCCACCGCGAGCGGTTCCGATTCGATGGTCCCCGCGGCGCGGGCCGCGATTCGACGGACGATCGGGAGCCCGCAGACCACCCCCGACTGCCGGGCGCGGATCTCCGCACGAACCTCGACGTCCGGCGCGATGAAGGCCTCGGTGGTGATGTCCCCGACGTCGCCGAAGTCCTCGATCAGCCATCGCTCGATCGCCGCCTCGAGCGTCGGACCGACGAGACGGTCGAAGAGCTCCGCGAGCGAGCATTCACCGAACGGTTCGAATCGACTGGTTGCTTCGGACACGGGTGTTCTTCCGAGGGATGATGCGTGATGGAGACGTGGATGGGGGGTGCATCGTACGATCGATGACGCGTCCTCACCTCGATCGTCCCGACCCCATCCGCGGGAGCCCCCCATCATGACCGTCTTCGCCAAGATCCTCGCCGGGGAGATTCCCTGCCATCGCGTCCACGAGGATGAACACGTCCTCGCCTTTCTCGACGTGGCCCCGCTCAGCCCGGGCCACGTGCTCCTGATCCCGAAGGAGGCCCGGGCGACGCTCGGCGAGCTCTCCGACGAGACCGGCGCGGCGCTCGGGAGGGTCCTCCCCCGAATCTGTCGCGCCGTCTGCGCCGCGACCGGGGCGACGGACTACAACGTCCTGCAGAACAACGGCGCGAGCGCCCACCAGGCCGTGATGCACGTCCACTTCCACGTCATTCCGCGGGTCGGCGGCCGAGGCCTCGGGCTGGAATGGTCCACCGGGGATCACGGAGACGATCCGGAGCGTCTCGCGACCGCCATCGCCCTCGCCCTCGACACCTGAGATCGACGCGTCAACCGGCCACGAATCGGAGCATTCCCCAACGCTCCGGCACGTGCATGTTGATCTCCCACTGCGGAGTCCACGTCCAGTTGTGCTCCGGACGACCCTCGACCTTGCGGTATTCGCCGTCACGGACCTCCAGGTCCCACTGGACGCGTGAGAAGTTGATTCGCCAGACGTCCCCCTCGGAAGGGACCGTCGCTCGAAGGTGTTCGGAGATCGGTGGCAGCGTCCATGCGGTGCCGTCGTCGCGTCGGGTCGGCGGCCTCAGATCGTCGAACGGGATCGCGAGTTCCACGACCCAGCCCTCGTCCCGATCCGAAGGATCGTTGACCGTGCCCGAGGTGTGGATCGCGAACCGCATCCCGGAGGCATCCCATCCGTGCTCCGCGGGACCGCCGAGCCGATAGGGCCGCTGGAGGAACAGGTCGAAGATCGTCCCGAGGACGTTGATCTCGATCTCGTAGTACTCGTCACCATCGCCGTCGGGATCGATGAAGACCTCGAAGTCGTTCTCGTGGAACACGATCATGTCCCGACGGTCGTAGGTCGCCCAGAGATCGGGCTCCTCCATCTCGCAGCCGATGTAGAGATTCGACTCGTCCCACGCCATCTTCGATCGGGTGCGATACCTCGGATCGATCCGCGCCTCGCCTTCGATGTCGCGGTAGTCGGCCGTCCAGGCCGCCGCCGCCCAGACCCCGGATTCCAGATCCCCGTCGAACGCGGGCGGGGAATCGAGGCGAGGGCAGTCGTAGACGAACGGTGGGTGGCCGACCTCGACGGTCGGCTCGGCGATGGACCCGGGGTCGGGGCCCGTCGAGCAGGCTGGCAGCGATCCCAGTCCGGCGAGGGCCAGTCCGGCGAGCAACGGCGAAGTCGGAAGGCGGTGGTTCATGGGTGCACACGGTACCCGGCGAGACCGCGGGGCCCTCGGATCGAAATCGAAGAAAACATGGTGCTCCGAATGCATTGTCGATCAAGGACTTGCGACTTCTCGTGGTGAGAAGAATCCCCCGCACACTTGCCTCGCGGCCGATCAGGGCCATTCTTGAGGCGGAGATCACTTCAGAGCCCCCCCCTCCATCAGGTCGGGACGGGTGACGGAGGGATCGCGAGGAAAAAGGGAACATTTCGACCTGGTCGAAGTTCACCGCGGTTTCCCCCGCGGAACGGACCGAGACCGACCGCCGACGCATTTCCGATGCGTGCGGCCTTCCGTTCCCCCGCCCCGCGATCAACGCCGTCAGGAAAGCCGAGTGCCTCCAATCCCACCCGAACCCGTACATTCAGGCCTCCTGGCGGATCTTGCCGGGATCGAGCCGGTCGATTCGGATCTTCGTCGGGCCGCCAGGCCCTCGACCATCCTCGAGGCGCTTCGTGCCGATGCACGAATTCTCGAGGTGAAATCCGTCCGGTTCATCCCCATGCTCCGGGGCATCCGGACGCTTCAGTCGCTCCCCGGTGGTCTCGCCCGACCCCGGCCCTCCGGTTTCCGCCCCTTCGGCCGCGGTCATGGTGTTCGCGACCACGCCCGATTGCGCCGAGCGGGCTCCGGTCGCCGTCGAATCGCCCCCTGAATTCCTGATCGTTCCAGCGCATCGTCGACCGCCGAAGGAGACTTCGGCGGTCTTTCGTCGGTCGAGTTCCTCGAACCATCCGGATGGGAATCCGCGATTCGAGGATGAACGCGCCGATCGTGGCGGGTA
>NYWD01000164.1 GCA_002684855.1 Planctomycetaceae bacterium
GACGAAATTCAAACTATTCAAACCGCTGCGAAGCATGTCGATGAAATACAAACTGTGAAAGTCTCTGCTGATCACGTGTCTGAAGTGCAATCTGTGAAGACCAGAGCAGCTTTGGGTGACACGATAGGTGGAACATTTTTCTTATCCTACGATGGAGTGACAACATCAATGGAAAAACAGATCATCTCCGTGCACGGAGATGGCGGTCCAATTTTGTCTGGTGGATACAAACTCATGACAGATAACGAAAATTCTACCTGCCTAAAATTTGATGCAACAGCAGCCCAGATGAAAACTGCCCTTGAATCAATTTCAACTATAAATACTGTTAACGTAGTTCGCACTGGTGACGCCACGAATGGGTATCTATATACGGTTGCTTTCGTCAGCACTAGTACGGATCCCACTGGAAATACAGAAAACCGGGCGCAGCTAGCAGTTGAGGGTGGTCCAGAGCATGGGCACAATTCTTGTAGAGGTATGTGGTATGGAGGGTTTCAAATTGACACCCAACCCAATCCGGTATCATATTCGGGCACAAATTTCACCGTTGAGGTCAGTACTTCAGACGAGGGTGGCTCGCACATGTCTTCGACCGTTTCTGCAAACGATATGGCAGCTGAGTTGAATAAAATACCAGGTGTGACAAAGACTGACGTTACTAGGTCGCTGGCAGATTTGCAACAAGGCTATTATTGGTCTATTAGCTTCGATGGAAACCATGGAAATCTCGCTGCTATGACGTGTGACGCTGGGTCATTGACCGGGAGTGCCTCGTGTGATGTAAGTACGTTAGTAGATGGGAATTACATAAGCGGGACGTTTACACTTGCGCTTGGAGCAGAGTCGACGACCCCAATCGATATTTCAAATTCCTCTCCTTCCACCATTGAATCTCGAATGATAAGTTTGAGTTCTGTGGATGCAGTTTCGGTTGCAAGGAGTGATGCAGATATGGAGGGGGGGTACACGTGGACAATAACATTTACGACTAACATCGGCGATGTCGGTCTTCTCGTTCCAACAAGTTCCCTTGTTGGCGTTGGAGTCGAAGTGGAGGTCGTCGAAACTCAGAAAGGGAATTGGCTGAGTGGCACTTTCACCCTCTCTTACGGTGCACAGACGACAGGCTTGCTTCCATACGATGCTTCAGCTTCAACTGTCGAGACTCAGCTTGAAGCACTGGAAACGGTTGGTGATGTTCAAGTATCGCGAAGTGAAGCAGATACCCAACGAGGATACAAATGGCACGTTACCTTTGTGGACCCTAATATGCCGGGTGATCTACCTGCCATAGTTGGCGAGAAGACTGGTCTTTCCGGAACTGCTGCAACTGTCGATGTACGCGAGTATAGAAAAGGTTCGGAGGCTGTTTCGACGAGTTTGCCGATTTCTTTTTCCGCTCCACTTGACAATGGAGGGTCGGCCATTACAAAATATCGACTAGAAGTCGATACTTCCTCATCCTTTGGTAGCGGTAACTTCAAATCTGTAGAACTTTCGTCCGATCATTTATTGCGCCAAGTGCAGCAAGTAACAACAACATCTACTAGTGTAACCGAAGTTCAAGTCATAACTGCTGAAGCAGGTGCCGCAGACTTGACTGGGACCTGGGATCTTACTTTCGACACAACGGTTGGCTGTGAAGGCTGTGTGACTAAATCTACCCAAACTATCACTGGTCTCAGCTCAAGTGAGACGGCGGCAAGTTTAGAAACAAAACTCAATGGGTTAACAAACACGGGGTCTCAAATCGTAGTAACAAGATCAGGTATTGTGAACCAAAAATATTCCTGGACAATAACTTTTTCAGGCGGCCGAATTAAAGGTAACGTGCCAACTGTCAGCCTAGCGTCGTCTTTGGGGGGAACAACGCCGTCTTTGTCAGTTGCCACGTTAGTCCCCGGCGATACTACGTCAGGAAGTTTCACCCTCATATATGGAGGCCAATACACTGCAGAAATCCCAGCGCATGCCAGCGCGGCCACGGTTAGGGATGCGTTAGAAGCATTGGATACTATCAACACCTGCTCTGTCGATCGCGTCTTTAGTAAGGTGCTGCTTCCGGGTACGGTCGATGTTGTTCACGGCAATGCCCAAGTAGCCACGTCAGTGGATTTGACGGGTTCCCTTGAAATCGGGGACATGTTATTTCTACAAGGGGAGCAGTATAGAGTTGGAGCCATCAGTTCCTCGACAATCAATCTCGTCGATGATGCTGGAAGCGCTTCAACAATCAAAAATTTGACCGGAAGCGGAATCTCTGCATATGCTTGGGGTAATGGGTTTGCCTGGACCATTACATTTCATGATGTAGATGGAGCCATGTACGCTCTGGATGCCCCATTACACTCAATGGGACCAGCGGGTACTACGCTATCGATCCGAGGAGGGGAACCTTACATGGTGGACACTACATACGATGAGGGAATAACTTGCCAAACTTGTTATTACATTGACAACCTCAGCATGGGCTCCGTGTATTGGTTGAGAATATGGGCCGTGAACGAAGTCGGTGTATCATCCCAGTCATCCTCGCCAATTTCTGTAACACCTAAGCGTGTTCCTGGAGCACCTGAGGGAGTGAAATTGTATGTTGTTTCTGGAACTGAACTGGAAGTGTTTTTCGACCCCCCAAGTTCAGATGGCGGCAGTCCGATTACATCGTACCAAGTTGAATGGGATACAGTTGCTGACTTCAACAGTGGCTCGGGTGGGAGCAAAGTAGTCCAAGGAGGCGCTATATCTGGGAGTCCACCATTCTCTACCATTATTGGAAGCAATGTAGCGCTTAGTCCAGGAGTGTCGTATTATGTCCGCGTGCGTGCCAACAATGCTGCTCCACATCAATACATTTACAACAAAATGAATTACAACTACCAGCTATCTTTGCCGTTTTCTGCAAAGCCCGCAGACCAAGTTCCGAATCCTCCAGGGACCGTTACACTATCTTTGCTATCCGGCACCTCGCTTCGCCTTCATATTAATCCCCCCACCCGGGCTGGTGGAAGTCCTGTCTCTCATTACAAGATTGAGTATGATACACAAAGCACCTTCAATTCAGGCAGTGGGGGACAGAGTAGTTTGTCGAGCACAGACGTGCCTGTTGGATCTATGAGCACCATGGGATCATCCTCGCTGATTTATGACATAGCGGGTCTTACCCCAGGCATTGTGTACTTCGTTCGTGTGTCTTCGAAGAACAGTATTGGTTATAGCACATTCAAGCAATCTTCTCCGGCCTTCGGCGTCACCAAAAGCGCTCCTTCCGCTCCCGTAGGTGTCGTCGCTTCCACGCTCACTGCGCAAGAATACCCTATCCGTGAAATCGATGTCGCTTGGGCTACTCCAACAAGCACGGGGGGGAACCCTGTAGCTGCCTTCAAGACAGAGTGGTATGCAGATTATACCATTAAAGAAGTACAAACCATCCAAACTACCAATGCAGATCAAGGAACGTTTAAGCTGTCCTTTTTGGGTAATTCTACGACGGATTTAACATTCGATGTCTCTGATGTTAACATGCGATATGCTTTGATGAATATCAACGACGGCAATAGTATTGGCAACTTAGCAGTAACCAGGGAAGGAGCCAGTAATGGATACCAATGGCATGTAACGTTCTTGGATGTGTCTGGAGGGAGCCCGAAAAACCTTGGCGACCAACCGATCCTGGTCGGTGATGGCTCGCAGCTGAGTAGCAGTACATCTGGAAATTCGGCTTTAGAGATCCGAGAGACTGTCACTGGACGCCGTGGTTCAGGTGGAGCAAGCGAGATTCAGAAAATTACCATTTCAGGTGTGGCGACGCTGACGGGATTTTGGAGAGCCAGTTTTGCTGGCAGCGGTCTTGGAAACTACATTAGGTGGAACGCAGACACTGCAGAGGTTAAGCGTGAATTAGAAATGCTGTCTACTGTTGGGATTGTCACAGTCACACGGCAAGGTGATGGTTCCTCTACTTCGTGCAGTGGTTCTTGCCCTTATGGCTACGAGTGGCACGTAACATTCGACACAAACGTTGGCAATGTCCCGAAAATTGTTGTCTCTAAACTCGATTTGTATAGCGGTGGTAATGCAGCAGACTCTATGTTAGTTGTAATGGACGGGGATAACAGTGTCAACACAGTGACTGGGGTAAAGTTATGCCCCTCGTGTTTTCCTGGAGAGACCCCCGCCGAGTTTGGCTCTGCTATTCTTCCCGCGACAACTTTTTCTTACCGCATAACCCAACGCGTCACCGGGACCGCCTATTTTGTGCGAGTCTCAGCAGCAAATGATCGAGGATACGGCCTCGTTGGAAATGCTAATTCAGGAAACACAATCACTCCACCCAAGCAGCAGCCTGGTACTCCAACAAACACCAGTGTATCCGTATATTATGGAGAATCATCTAAACTCAAGGTCAAATACTCCGCCCCGTTTAGTGACGGTGGCGATCCTATTTTGAAATACATGGTCGAATTCGATACCTCAAGCTCATTTAGCAATGCTGGGTTTGTTGAAAGACGTTGTCCAACATTTCCTATACGGCAGACAATGACGTTGGAAATGAAGTTGAAGAAACTCACCGTTCCTCTGTCCTTGGGTGTTGCAGGGACACCGTCTGCGAACCAACTTGCTTTCGCTTCCTTAGCCATTGCTATACCAAACGGCGCGGCCATAGAGATCAGCGCAGTGCCTGGGCACCCGTGCGCTGCAGATGGAGAGTTTGCGACGGCTAGTAGCCAAGCAGCGGTAGGCGCCACATCTGTCGCTGTATCAAGCATTACGGTATCTACCGCAAATACTGACCGATGCCAAATCACATATCTACCTACGAACTCGTTTTTGGCATACAATGGGTCTGATTCGCCCGCAAGCTCGTTCAAATTGACCCTTACCAGAGCTGGTTCTTCGCATTCAACAGGGTTCATGCGCGTTGATGCATCTCCCATGGCATCAGATGAATCTGCATCCTCGGACTTGTTCACAACCTTAAACTCACCCATCAATACTGGGTCTGTTCAGTCTCATTTAGAAAACATTGTGGCATTAGGGAGTGACGGTGCTGGTGGTGCCGCTTTGAATGGAGTGAATGTCGTTCGAACAGGATCACTAGGGAGCGGGTCCCTAACATGGACTGTAACCTTTTTGGGTGATGGTAACGACTACGACCTATCCGTGCTGGATAACCACAATTTCGTGAAAACCGCGAACGGAGATGGGCCAACTCATGTTGAATTTATTCGAACTAAGCTATTCGATGGAGAAGCATTTTCCCCGTGCACAGAAACTGAAGTTACTTTGCCTGGATTGGTGCAAGGAACGCCCTACTACACTCGTGTAATTGCTTACAATACACTCGGCTACGGGTTAACAGCTATATTACCTAGTGCACAGAAACCGATGAGAGTGCCTCAAACACCTACCGGTGCCACAGTAACGGTGGCGTCGGGAACTTCATTGCGGGTCATGTTCAGCTCGCCAGCGGATGATGGTGGTGACACTATCGACAAGTACAAAATTGAATGGGATTTTTACAGCAATTTTTCCAGTGGAAACAATTCGAATCCTCTTGGAACACATGAAGTGCTTTATCTCGGCGGTGGTGCACCGTTCTCATATACAATAACGGCGATGCAAATTGGTCAGCCATATTACGTGCGAGTTTCAGCGCACAATTCTCAAGGATACAGCTTGACCCAAGCAACCAGTCCTCCATCTGAGTTTCCACGAGAAATACCCAGCGCACCCACTGGTGTGCAACTTGTCATAACATCAGGCTCAAAGCTAACGGTTCGATACGGCACGCCCAGTCATATTGGAGGAGACACCGTGACGAAGTACAAAATAGAGTGGGACCGTGCGTCCTCGTTTTCGAGTCTGCTTGCGTTGCCGCACAAAGGTGAGGTTGAAGTATTGGCGACTGAAAATTCGTCGTACACAATAAACGAACTTGCCGCAGGGGCGGTTTACTACGTTCGTGTTAGTGCCGCAAATAGTATTGGTTACGGCCCTGCACAAATCACGAACCCGACTTTTGCAAGCCCTGCCAATCAACGTCCAGGAAAGGTCATTAATGCCGTCCTTACGAAGCACAATGCCACTACGTTAAAGGTAGAATGGGATGCCCCGTTCGTTCCTGCTCATGGAATACCGTGTAGTGGGGTTGGAACCATGCTCACTAACCCGAACCCGTGTCCGTCTGGTATGGGATACGGTCTTGACGCAGACGGTGGTTCTGCTGTCACTCAATATTGGATCGAATGGGACATACAAAATACTTTCAATACCGGCTCTGCGAGTCCTGACAAAGGGAAATATGTGTACACCGCATTGTCGACTCGTCCGTTCCAACATTTTATTAAAAACCTTAACACTATTAACGCATATTATGTGCGAATTCTAGCCTACAACAGTGTCGGCCCAGGTGATTATTGCTCCAACGGAGGGTTCTCATGCGATGGTAGTGCTTTGGTGATGTCCGGCGGTTGGTGAAAACCATTGTAGAATGTTCATTTTTAAAGCGGAAAAGTTTTCGAAATTGTTTATGGGGTAAAGCATGCAAGATAAATGCTTTGTGAATTCATCGTCTATTGGTTAACAAGCCACATGACACTAGGAACCCACATTGCTAAACACACTCTCAGACAATGCATTTCAATGCTGTCTTTGCAGCACCTCGTATTTGTAATAAAAGTATTGCAGGTTGGCGAAAGTCGATATTTCACTAATGATACCTTTTCGGGGTATGTATGCGGCGAAAATATACGGCTCTCGATTGCTTGTGGATTCGTGATCTTGGTAACGAAATTCGACGATCTTCTCTTCAGTCATAACCTGTTTGAGACATCTTCGCTTACTCTGCCAATTTTTCCGTTCGCAACAAACCAAAAGAAAAACTTCTGTCGTTTTTGAAAATATATATCATTAAGTACAGTATAAAACTACGAATTTAATTTATAAA
>NYWD01000165.1 GCA_002684855.1 Planctomycetaceae bacterium
GAACGAGATCCTGCTCAAGTCCGCGCTGCGCACGGTCACCGGCACCAAGGTGGTGCCGGGTCCCCACAAGCGGGTCAACGGCCTGCAGCGGATCGACCGGGTGGTCGACGTCGACCAGTCGCCGATCGGTCGAACGCCCCGGTCGAATCCGGCGACCTACACGGGCATCTTCGACCAGATCCGGAAGCTCTTCTGCATGACGAACGAGGCGAAGATCCGTGGCTACCAGCCCGGTCGCTTCAGTTTCAACGTGAAGGGCGGCCGTTGCGAGGAGTGCCAGGGCCAGGGTGTCCGGCGGATCGAGATGCACTTCCTTCCCGACGTGTTCGTGGAGTGCGAGACGTGCCGCGGAAGCCGGTACAACCGGGAGACCCTCGAGGTCCGCTACCGGGGGAAGAACATCGCGGACGTGCTCGACCTGACCGTCGAGGATGCGGTGGACTTCTTCGAGGCCCACCCCCGGATCCACCGGATGCTCACCTGCATCCGCGACGTCGGTCTCGACTACATGAAGCTGGGGCAGGCGAGCACGACCCTCTCCGGCGGCGAGGCCCAGCGCGTGAAGCTCGCGAGCGAGCTCGGCAGCCGGCCGACGGGACACACCCTCTACGTCCTCGACGAACCCACCACCGGCCTGCACTTCGACGACGTCCGGAAGCTGCTCGACGTGTTGCAGCGGCTCGCGGACGCCGGGAACACCCTGGTCGTGATCGAACACAATCTCGAGGTCATCAAGTGCGCCGACCTGGTCGTCGACCTGGGGCCGGAGGGAGGCGACCGCGGCGGAGAGGTCGTGGCCACCGGAACGCCCGAGGAACTCGCGCGCATGGACCACAGCCACACCGGCCGATGGCTCCGAACCGTCCTCCCCGGATTCGAGGGGGAGGACGTCGCCGCGAGGACGACCGAGGCTGATCGCCCGACTGCGCCCGCCGGGCCTCGCAGGAAGAAGGCCACCCGCGAGGCGACGAAGCGGACCGCCGCGAAGAAGACCATCGCGAAGAAGACCACCGCGAAGAAGACCACCGCGAAGAAGACCGCCGCGAAGAAGACCACCGCGAAGAAGACCGCCGCGAAGAAGTCGACGGCGAAGAAGTCGACGGCGAAGAAGTCGACGGCGAAGAAAAAGAAGAAGACCACGCCGACGCGGAAGCCCGCGGTCCGTTGAGGCGGACGTCGACCATCGCGGTGGCCATCGTCGCCGGCATCGCCGTTGCGCTGGTGGTGAGATCCCAGCGCGCCGCCCGCGACCGGGAGGCGGCCCTGCTCGACGCGATCGTCGCGGCGGATCCGGCGGCCCGTCGCTCGGCCTGGGAGGAGATCCCCGAAGGCAGCGATCGGGCGTGGCGCACCCGCATCCTCGACCGCGTGGCCGCCGCGGCACCGGAAGCGATGGCGGATGCGGGCCGGGCGTTCCTCGACCGGGACTGGCTCCCCGAACCCGCGACGACGCGGATCGCGCTTGCGACGGCGTCGGCCGAAGCCGGCGACCCCGAACCACTGCTCGCTTGGTTCGAGGCGGACTGGACCGGGGACCCCGGAGCGCTGCGTCGGTGGTCCGAGGGAATCGCGGTGGTGGCGGGCCGCGATCCCCCGAACACCATCGAGGTCACGGACCGACTACTCGATCGACTGTTCGACTCGCCGGCCCCCGCGCAACTCGAGGCGATCGAGGACTGGCGATCCGAGGAGGATGCTCTCCGATCCCGACGGACCGATCGCGCGATCGACCTGGCCCTCGGACTGCATGGACGTGTTCCCCGCCGGATCGACGACGAGGCGACCGCGATGCAGGCGGTGCTCGCCGGTGCGGACCCCGGTGACTCGACGGACCTGGTGCCCGCGTGGCTGTTGGCGACGCGGTCGGACGCCGGGAGCCGCGCCACCCTCGAGGCCCGGGCGCGGACCGGCGACGACGCGGCCCGTCTCGCCCTGGCGATGAAGGATGCGAACGCCGTCCGCCGCGTGAATCGCTCGGTGCTCCTCGACGACGAGGACTCGATGGACCGAAGGCTCATCGCCGCCGGGAGGCTCGCCACCACCGGCGGGCTCGATGCGACGACGACGCTGGCACTCCTCGAGGCGGGACCCGGCGGGACGGATGGCTCCGTCCACGCCGCCGCCCTGCTCGCCCGTCGCGCGCTGGACGCGACGGAACGCCGCGACCTTCGGTCGCGATGGTTCCGATCCGACGATCCGATCCGACGCCGCGCGGCGATCCTGATCGCGGCGATCGACGCCGGCGAATCGCGGGGGGACGGCACGCTGGAGACGATCCGGACCATCGCGGACGACCCGGAGGCGACGCCGTCGCTTCGTCGGACCGCCCGGCTCGGCCTCCGAGCCATGGACGCATGGCCGGCCGACGGCCCGTCCCCCGCCGACTACGCCGCCCGGACCGCGCGTCTCGAAGACGGCCGGATCGATCCGGATGCGGTCATGCTCGGGGTTCTCGCGCGGGACGAGATGGTGATCGGTCGGTTGAGCACCCCCCCGGATCTTCCGGACGAACCGTTCGACGACGCGACGAACCTTCGCTGGGGGCGGGAGATCGCGTGGCGGGTCGCGCTGGTGCGCGAGCTTCTCCCCGACTGGTGGCGGATCGCGGGCGAGCCGGTCCCGGGATCGGTCGACAGCCTTCGAAGCTGGATCGACCTTCTCGACGCCTGTCGGCGAACCGAGGGTCGATTTGCGACGACCGACCCGCCCGGCGAGGATGTCGGGCCATGACCCAGGACGACCCGAACCGATTTCGAACCGCCCTCCGCTCCCTGATGATGCCCGCCGACACCAACCATCAGGGCACGGTGTTCGGCGGCGTCATTCTGAGCAGCATCGACCAGGCCGGGTACCTCGAAGCCCGCCGCCACGGCATGCACCGCTGGGTCACCGCGTCGATGGAAGGCGTGCACTTCCTCGCCCCGGTCTTCACGGGCGACGTCGTCTCCTTTCGCACCCGGACCGTCGACACGGGCACCGCGTCGGTGACCGTCGAGGTCCTCGTGGAGGCGGAGCGGCACGCGACGGGCGACCTCGTGAAGGTCACCGAGGCGCGACTCGCGATGGTCTCCGTCAATGCCGCGGGCCGCGCGATCCCCTTCGATACCCCGCCCTCCCAGGGAGCGCCCTCGTGACCGCGAAGCCGCGGCTGCGGCTCGGATGCCTGATCTCCGGAGGGGGACGGACCGTCCTCAATCTCCAGACGGCGATCGAGCGGGACGCGATCCCGGCGGAGATCGCGGTCGTGGTCGCGCACCGCGCGGATCTCCCGGGCGTCGAACGTTGTCGCGGGACGGGACTGCCGGTCCGAGTGGTGTCGGATCCCGCTTCACCACGCATCGACGAGGTCCTGATCGAGGCCGGGGTCGAACTCGTCTGTCTCTGCGGATACCTCCGGCACTTCGCGGTGGAACCCAGGTGGAGCGACCGGGTCGTCAACATCCATCCGTCCCTGCTGCCGAAGTACGGCGGCCGGGGGATGTACGGGGACCGCGTGCACGCCGCGGTCCTCGAGGCGGGCGACGTCGAATCGGGCTGCACCGTCCACGCGGTCGACGAGATCTACGACCACGGAGCCGTCATCCTCCAGGAACGATGTCCCGTCCACGCCGACGACACCACCTCGACCCTCGCCGCCCGTGTCTTCGAGACCGAATGCGTCGCGATGCCCGCCGCGATCCGCGGGATCGCGGAGGGGCGGATCCGGATCGAGGGGGGGCGGATCATCGACGCGATGGTCGATCCGCCCGCGGATCCGACCTGAACGCCGCGGTGATCCCCCACCCGGCTGCTAGCATCGGTCCGATGCGATCACCGTCACGACACCACCGGCCGGAAGTCCGTCGGAACGCCCCGATCGCGATCCTGGTCGCGATGGCCGTGTCGATCCTGATCGGAGACGTCGCCCGGGCCCAGGAGCCGGACGACGCGGCAACCCTCGAACGCCGGATCGTGCGGACGTTCGCGAGCGGGGATCATGAGACCGCGTTGACGCTCGTCGATCGCTACATCGCCCGCTGGCCCGACGCCCCCCACATGCGATACAACCGGGCCTGCGCGTTCGCCCTGCTGGGACGTTCCGACGAGGCCGCCGCCGCCCTGCTCGTCGCGGTGGAACGCGGGTTCCGGGACTTCGAGGTGATGCGACGCGATCCCGATCTCGCCTCGATCCGCGAACATCCGACGTTCAGCGCGATTCTCGAGGCCCGGCGACGACTCGATCGCGGCACCGCCGACAGGCAGTTCGAGGCCTGGCGTCGCCGGTACGGCGACGACTATCACTACGAGACCGACGAGCAGCATCGCCTGCACTTCGCGACGGGGCTCGATGCGCGGGCCCACGCGGACATGAAGCGGATCATCGCACGGCAGTCGGCCCATCTTTCGGAACGGATCTTCAAGGCGCCGCCCCTCGACTGGTGCCTCGTCGTCGTGCCTTCGGCGAACCACGTCCGCGAGGTGTTCCAACGGTTGCTGGACGTCTCCGACCCCGCGAGGACGCCCGGCGTCTATCTCCACGGCAAGCGCCTGCTGGTCACCCGCGACATCGGCGAGAGCCTCCGACACGAATTCACCCATCGCATGCACTGGGCCGACATGGATCGGCTCGGACAGCGTCACGCGATGTGGGTCCAGGAGGGACTCGCGAGCCTGTACGAGGAATACGTGTGGACCGACGAGGGCGGAATCCGCTTCGTCCCGAACATGCGGCACAACATCGCCCGACGTCAGGTCCAGGCTGGAATCTCGCTCGCCTGGCCGAAGCTTTTCGAACTCGACACCGACGCGTTCTTCGCCGGCAACGCCCGCTTCTACCCGCAGGTGCGGTCGATCTTCGAATTCCTCGCCTCCGTCGACCTGCTGGAGGCGTGGTATCGCGCCTACGTGGACACCTTCGAGCGCGATCCCAGCGGCGGACGGGCCTTCGAGATGGTGTTCGGACTCCCGGTCGACCAGGTCGAACAACGTTGGAAGTCCTGGGTCCTCGACCGCGGTGCGATCGACGATCGCGTCGAGCAGGGCGACGCCTCGATCGGCGTCTCGGGCACCGATGCCGGGGACGGCGTCCGGATCGAACGGATCGTCGGTCGCAACGCCCGGCGGGCCGGACTCCGGCGCGGCGACGTGATCGTCCGCGTCGACGACCAGCCGGTCCGCGCCCGAGGCGAACTCATGCTGGCGATCGCCGCCCGGAACATCGGGGAGACGGTCCGCCTCGAGATTCGAAGAAGGGATCAGCGGATGGTCATCGCGGTCCGTCTGGAAGCCCTTCGGGGGTCGTGAATCGCGGCTTCCCGAAGTCGGAAGCGGACACCGACCACGATGCCGCCGCCGGATAGAATGGCGGGCGCTCCATGGCTGACGACTCCTCCACCAAGACCTTCGGCGCCGACTTCAAGCGCTTCTTCGGACGCGGCCTGGCCGTCCTGCTGCCGTCGGTGCTGACCCTCTGGATCCTGGTCAAGGCCTACCAGTTCGTCGACTCCGCGATCGCCCAGCCGATCAATTCGGGGATTCGCGCGGGGATCGCGGAGGCCGCCGACCACTGGCCGGTGATCGGCGAACGGTTCGTCCCGGATGAACGCGAGATCACGGCGGAGATCGGGATCCGCTCCGGCGAGAAGGGCGAGAACGCGGATCCGGTCGCGATCCGGCGCGAACTCACCCGGAAGGAGGTCTCCGAGTGGTGGAACGAGCACGCGCTCGCCCTGGACTGGATCGGGATCCTCGTCGCGGTGCTCAGCGTCTACTTCGCCGGCCGACTCCTCGGGGGATTCCTGGGCCGGCGGGTGCAGCGACGTCTGGAGCGGATCATCACCAGCGTCCCGATCTTCAAGCAGGTCTATCCGTACGTGAAGCAGGTCGTCGACTTCCTCTTCTCGGACGACAAGCCGATCAAGTTCAACCGGGTCGTCGCCGTCGAATATCCACGACGCGGGATCTGGGCGGTCGGACTCGTGACCGGCAGTTCCATGCGAAGCATCGAGGACGAGTCCGGCGAGTCCCTCACGATCTTCATCCCGAGCTCGCCGACCCCGTTCACCGGTTACACCATCACCGTGCCTCGCGGCGAGGTCCACGAGCTCCCGATCACGATCGACGAGGCCCTTCGCTTCACCATCTCGGGCGGGGTCCTGGTGCCTCCCCGGCAATCGGTTCCCGACCGCGATGCCCCGGGAACCGCCCCCGACGACGCCGACCCGCGTATTCTTCAGCAACCCAGCACCCCCGCCCGTGAATCGACGCGGGACGAGTCCAAGGAGTCCTGACCATGCAGATCATCGTGACCGGGCGGCACGTCGAACTCACGGACCCGATCGAGCAGTACGCCATCAAGCGCTGCGCGCACCTCGAGAAGTACCGGGAGCATCTCCAGGCGATCGAGGTGATCCTGGACAAGGCGAAGATCGAGTACGAGGTCGAGGTCAAGATCGACGTCCCCCATCACTCGATCTTCGTGGGCCGGGCCAGCCACGAGGACCTGTACGCGGGGATCGACCAGGCCATCGACAAGGTCGACCGTCAACTGCATGACTGGAAAGAGAAGCTCCAGCGCCACAAGTAGCACGCCAACCGGAATCAGACATGAAGCTTCGCGACATCGTGGTCGACCAGGCCATCATCACCTCGCTCACCGCCACCAAGGCGAAGGACGTCCTCGAGGAACTCCTCGACGGGCTCGTCGAGTGCGGCGCGGTCGCCGCGGACCAGCGGGACGTCTACCTCAAGGAGGCGATCAAGCGGGAGAAGAAGGGCTCCACCGGCTTCGGGCATGGCGTGGCCGTGCCCCACGTCAAGGCGCCCGGCCTCGAAAAGCTGGCGGTCGCCATCGGCATCAGCGACGAGGGCGTCGACTTCAACGCCCTCGACAAGCAGCCGGTCCACTCGATCTTCCTGCTGATCAGCCCGGAGGAGCGACCCGAGGAGCACATCGACGCCATGGAGGCGATCTTCGGCAACCTCAGCCGAGACCAGTTCCGGCGCTTCCTCCGGCAGGCGTCGAGCGTGGAGGAGATCCTCACCCTGCTCGACGAGGCCGACTCCGGCAACGCCGTCGGCTGAGCCAGAAGCCATGCCGAGCCGAAAGGTCACCATCTCGAATCGACTCGGGCTGCACGCCCGTCCCGCCATGCTCCTCGCGGAGCGTGCGTCGGCCTTCTCGTCGAAGATCGGGATCGCCCGCGCGGACGGCGGCGACCCCGTCGACGGGAAGTCGATCATGCAGCTCCTGATGCTGGCGGGGACCTCCGGGACCGTGCTGAAGATCACCGCGGAGGGCGCCGACGCGACGGACGCGATCACCGCGATCGCGGAACTGATCGAACGGGGTTTCGAGGACGACGACTGATCACGCGGACCGGTCCGGCGGCATCCCCGCCTCGCGACCTAGAGGCCTCCCAACCCCTCCGCGGCCGAGGGACGGCTCATCAGGTCGCGGATCGCATCCCCCGGGGCGATCCCCTCGAAGAAGATCCTCTCCACCGCGGCCGTGATGGGCATGTCGAGTCCTCGTTCCCTGCCTCGCGCGAGGACGCTCTCGACCGTCGGCACCCCCTCCACCACGCACTGCTGGTCTTCGAGGTACCTCTGGAGGGAGGCACCCCGGGCGACCGCCTCGCCGCAGGCGCGATTCCGACCCTCCCGACTGAAACAGGTCGTGGCCAGGTCACCGACGCCCGCGATGCCGAAGAAGGTGCGCGGGTCCGCGCCCGCGGCGGTGCCGAACCTGGCCATTTCCGCGAGGCCGCGTGCGAGCAGCGCGCTCTTGGCGTTGATTCCGAGATCGAGACCGTCGCAGATGCCCGCTGCGAGGGCGATCACGTTCTTCAGGGCGCCCGCGAGCTCGACGCCGACCAGATCCTCGCTTTCGTAGATCCGCAGCCACGGGGTGCCGAACGTCCGATGGGCGATCCCGGCCGCGTCCGCGGAGGGCGAGGCCGCCACCATCAGGGCGGGAAGTCGCCGGGCGAGCTCCGTCGCGATGGTCGGCCCGCTCAGCACGCAGATTCGCGCGTCCTCCAGCAGGTCGTCGAGTATCTGGCTCGGCCGGGCTCCACTTCCGATCTCCAGTCCCTTGGCCGTCGAGACCACGAGGGCCCCTGCGGCGACATGGGGACCGATCCGGGTCCAGACCGGGCGGACGAACTGGGTCGGAATCGCGTTCACCAACACCCGACCTTCGGCGAAGATGGCGGGATCATGCTCGAACTCGACGGCATCCGGAATCTTCCAGCCCGGGAGCCGGGGACTCTGCCGGGTGTTCCGCAGGGCCTCCACCGAGGCCTCGAAGGGGCCCCAGACCCGGACCCGCGACGCGCCCGCCTCGATCGCGGCGGCCGCCATCACGAGGCCCATCTGGCCATCCCCGGCGACGATGACTTCGTCGGTGCTCATGCCCGGAGTCTACGGGAGGGTGGGTTCCGGGGCGGAGAGCCGGTTCCTCCAGCTCGCGTTCCCTCGAACCGGGTCGAGGGAACGAACGTAGACGAGAACCCGGATACAATGCGTGACCGTCCGGGAGGCGGACCGCCGGTTCCACGGTCCATCTCTCCTTCCGCCACCCCGGACGTCGCACGACCGACACAGGTCTCGGAGTACCCATGAGCCAGATGACCGCGCCGACGCCGGCCTTCTCCCCCGAACCCCAGAACGAAGCCTCCGACCAGGGCGGGCGGCGACTCGAGCGTCAACTGTTCATCGCGCTGCTCGGCGGGATGCTGCTCCTCGTCAGCGGCATCGCCAGGCTGTTCGGCGCCAGTTCGGCGGTCTCCGACATCCCGGCGGCGATCGGCGCCATCCTCCTGCTGATCCCGCTGCTCAAGGGTGCGATCCGGGAGATGAAGCGCGGCGAGCCGTCGAGCGACGCACTCGCGACCCTCGCGGTGATCGCCGCCATCGCGGTCAACGATCTCCGCACGGCCGGATTCCTCGCACTCTTCCTCTGGCTCTCGAAGCTCGTGCTCAGCCGGACCGCGTGGGGCGCCCAGCGGGCGATCCGCGAACTCGTCGAACTGACGCCGGACGTCGCCCGACGGGTCGAGGCCGACGGCAAGGAGAGCGAGGTGAAGCTGGCGAGTCTCGCCATCGGCGACATCGTCCGGGTCCGCCCCGGCGAGAACCTTCCGGTCGACGGACGCATCGCGAACGGCTCGAGTTCGATCAACCAGGCCTCGCTCACCGGCGAGGCGGTGCCGATCGAAGCCTCCACCGGCACCGAGGTCTACGCGGGCACCACCAACCTGACCGGCCAGATCGACGTCGAAGTCACGGCGGTCGCCGACGAGACGACGATCGGCAAGGTCGAATCGCTGATCCGCGAGGCGGAAAGCGCCCGCAGCGACCGGCAGGAGATCATCGAGCGACTCGCGGGCTTCTACGTCCCGGTGGTGATCATGGTCTCGTTCCTGGTGTGGTTCTTCACCGTCCGGAGTCCGGATCAGGACCAGGCCGCGATCCGGGCCATCACCGTGCTGGTGGTGACCTGTCCCGGCGCCCTGCTGATCGCCTATCCGACCGCCATGGTCGCCGCCTTCGCGAGCGCCGCCCGGTTGGGGATCATGATCAAGCAGACCCGGACGCTCGAGAGTGCCGCCAACGTCGACACGGTGGTCATGGACAAGACCGGCACGCTCACCACGGGTCGGTTCGCGGTCAGTCGTCTCGCGCCCGCCGACGGCGTCGACGGCGCGACTCTCCTGCAGGCCGCCGCGGACGCCGAGCAGAGTTCGAACCACCCGCTGGCGAGGTCGATCCTCGACACCGCCGAGAAGGCCCGGATCGCCCCCGCGGCGATCACCGACTACAAGGAGGTCTCCGGCCGAGGCGTGCGGGCGAGTCGCGAGGACGGCGTGATCAGCGCCGGACGCGGCGCCTGGCTCCGAGAGCTCGCGCCTGGCATCGACGATGCGGTTTCGGCGGTCGAGGAGAAGATCGCGGGCATGTCCAGCGTCCACGTGATGCTCGGCGACCGCTACCTCGGCGCGGTCGGCCTCGAGGACAAGCTCCGACGGAACGCCGGCGACGTGGTCGACCATCTCCGAAAGCTCGGGGTCCGCCGAATCTGCATCTTCACCGGGGACCGGCTCGACGTCGCGAAGCGGGTCGGACAGTCCGTGGGCGTCGACTCCGTGGAGGCGGAATGCCTTCCCGAGGAGAAGCACGGGGAACTCAAGCACCTCATCGCCAACGGGCACCGCACCCTGGTCGTCGGCGACGGCATCAACGACGGCCCGATCCTCGCGAGCGCGGACGTCGGCGTGGCGATGGGCCTCTCCGGCTCGGACATCGCGACCAACTCCGCAGGCGTCGCCCTGATGCACGACGATCTCCGCCACGTCCCGTTCCTCCTCGAGATCGCCCGGCGAACCAAGGGGATCATCACCCAGAACATCGCGGTGAGCCTGCTCCTCGCGGTGGTCGGCCTCGCCCTCGCGGCGACCGGGAACATCAACATCTGGCTGACGCCCTTCTACCAGGCCGTCGCGTATCTCTTCGTCATCCTGAACAGTCTCCGACTGGTCCGATTCGGCGAGGACTTCGCCGAGGACGAGCAGGCCCGACGCCGGCTCGAGACCGAGCGGGAACGACGACGCAGTCGAAGCCGCGAGGCCTCCGTCCGGCTGGCGAGAAACTGAGCGGACGATCGAAATCCGGGAGATCGGTTTCCCAGAGATGGTGTGACGCACGCGTCGCATCTCGAACGAAATCCTTCAAACCGGAATCCGGCGATCCATCCCATGAGCCATTCCCTTCTGATCGCGCAGGCCGCCTCCATCCAGCCCCCGGGGCAATTCTGGGACTCGACGGGCAACGTGGCTTTGATCCTCATCTTCGGCGGGGCCTTCCTCACGGCGATCGTGGCGGTCGTCGCGGGCGTGAGCCAGAAGGTGCTCGTGAGTCGGAACCGCGAGCGAACGAGACAGGAGATCGCCGCCTACGTCGCCGAGGGGACCATGACCGCGGACGAGGGCGAACGACTCCTCCAGGCGGGGAAGTGAGCCCTCCGCGGGCCGCGAATGGGGTACGCTCGACCGCATGAGCGATGGAAACGAAACGCGACCCGACGCCGGCTCCGCACCGGCGCTGTCGCGGCATCGACCCGCACTCGCCGATCGGCTCCGCGACGTCCGGGGTGTCGCCACGCCCGCCTCCGGGGAATCCCCGGTTCCGGACTCGATCGCGCTGCCCCGTGCAGGCAACCGGCCGCTCGCCCTGTTCGTGCTGGGATGCGGCGACGGTCGGGTCGTGCAGGTGCTCCGTGACGCGATGGAAAGGGAACGGACCGACACCGTCGTGGTGGTCGTCGAACCCGATCGACGATCGCTCGCCGGCTCCTTCTCCAGCCATGACTGGTCGGCGATCCTCGCCGACCCGCGGATCCGCTTCGCCGACGGCGAACCCATCGACGATGCGATTCGAGAGGCCGTCCCTGAAGTCGTCGATCCCCTGCGAGCGATCGTGACCGGCGTCGGCCTGCTTCCGGGCGACGCGGGTCGATTCGATTCGATTCGCGAGGAGATCCTGGAGATCGGCCGAGTCGCCAACACCGACTTTCTCCTCGAGGCCTCGCGCCAGGCCGAACGTCGATCGACGCCCCCGAACGCCGACCTCCCTCCCGGAGGATCCTGGCGGATCGCCGCGGTGGTCGACGCGGGTTCGACCGCCCTGCGACATCTCGCCACGTCGATCGGGGCCGCCGCCGGCCGTGCGGGACACGAGGTCCTGATTCGCGCGAGCGACATCCGCGGCGACCCCTTCGCCGCGACCGAAGACGCGCGATTCGCCCTCGACGCCGATCCCGACCTGCTGCTCTCCTTCCTGCGTCCCGGCCGATCGACGATTCCCTGGCGACACGATCTCGCCACGCTGGTCGTCGCGAGTTCGAATCCCCGGCTGCTCCCCTTCGAGACCTTCGAATGGACCGAGCGGGATCTCGTCGTCGCGGCCACCCCGGGGTTCGCCGCCTGTTACGAGCGGCTCGACTGCGATCAGGTGATCCGGCCCCTCGCCGCAGACCTGCCGGACCTTCCCTCCCCCGATGTGGACACCGACGATTCGAAGGAATCCCCGGGAGCCGGGACGGTCCTCGTGGTCGGAAACATCCCCGGCATCGACGCCGTCGCGCCGGATCTCCCCGACGAGGCCCGACGCGTGCTCATGGGCGTCGCCGAGGACTGGATCGAAACGCCCGGAACGGACGTCGAAGAGATGATCACGACCACCCGCCTCGATGGGGACGACGCGTTTCGACGGCGGATCCGACTCGCCCTCGCCTACGAAGCGACCCGGCGACGACGCATCCGCGGTGCGGTGACGCTCGCGGAGGCCGGCCTCGACGTTCGCATCCACGGCGAGCCCGCCTGGGAGCAGGCGATCGCGGGAACCGCCGCCGAGGGTCGCTGGCAGGGCTGGCTGGCCGCCGGTGACGACCAGACGGCCGCGTTCCACCGGGCGGGCGTCGTGGTCAACGTGAATTCCTTCGCCGCGCCCGGCGGACTCAACATGCGCACCTTCGAGGTCCCCGCCGCGGCCGGGGTGCTGGTGACCGACGACCGTCCCGCGCTTCGGGAGGCGTTCGAGGTCGGCGTCGAAGTCCTCGCTTTCGCGCGGATCGAGGAACTGCCGGACGTCGTCGGCGAAGTGGTGGAGTCGGCCGACCTGCGGCGGGCCGTCGCGAGGGCGGGCCGGGAACGAGTCCGGCGCGAGCACACCTGGGACGCCTGGTGGGCGTGGGCGGAGACCGAACTCCGCCGACGCCGGGACTGATCGGGATTCACCCGAGCGAACGTCGCCGCGAAGCGACCCAGAGGGGCCGGTCCGAGGCGACGCAGGTCATCGATGTTCGCCGATGGTCCGGCGAAACGATCAGGCGACGATCAAGCGATGGTGATCGAGTCGTCGAGATAGACGTCCTGGATCCTGTTCAGCAGTTCGATCCCCTCGGCCATCGGTCGCTGGAAGGCCTTTCGGCCCGAGATCATGCCCATGCCGCCGGCCCGCTTGTTGATGACCGAGGTCCGGACCGCCTGTCCGAAGTCGTTCTCCCCGCTTCCGCCGCCGGAGTTGATGAGCCCGGCCCGACCGCAGTAGCAGTTGAGGACCTGGTATCGGGTGAGGTCGATCGGGTGGTCGGTGCAGAGTTCGGTGTAGATGCGATCGTCGAACTTGCCGTAGCTCGAGTCACCCATGTTGAGCATCCGGTAGCCGCCGTTCAATTCCGGCTGCTTCTGCTTGATGATGTCCGCCTCGATGGTCACCCCGAGGTGGTTCGCCTGCGCCGTCAGGTCGGAGGAGACGTGGTAGTCCTTGCCGTCCTTCTTGAAGACGTCGTTGCGAAGGTAGCACCACAGGATGGTGGCCATGCCGAGCTCGTGGGCCCGGTGGAACGCCTCCGCGACCTCGATGATCTGTCGATCGGAATCCTCGGAGCCGAAGTAGATCGTCGCCCCGACCGCCGCCGCCCCGAGTTCCCAGGCCTCGTCGACGGAACCGAACATGATCTGGCTGAAGTGGTTCGGATAGGTCAGAAGTTCGTTGTGGTTCAACTTCACGATGAACGGGATCCGGTGGGCGTACTTCCGGCTCACGCTTCCCAGCACCCCGAAGGTGGTCGCGACCGCGTTGCAGCCACCCTCGATGGCGAGTTCGACGATCTTCTCGCCGTCGAAGTAGATCGGGTTCTTCGCGAAGCTCGCGCCCGCGGCGTGTTCGATGCCCTGGTCCACGGGAAGGATCGACACGTACCCGGTCCCGCCGAGCCGACCGTGGTCGTAGATCGACTGGAGGTTCCGCATCACCTGCGGGTTCCGATCGCTCGTCGACCAGATCCGGTCGACGAAGTCGGGGCCGGGAAGGTGGAGCAGGTCGCTGGAGACCTTGGCGGAGTGGCTGAGCAGGTCGTCGGCCTCATCGCCGAGCAGTTCTTGGATTGACGTCATCTTCGGTTCGCTTCCGGATCGAGACAGTCGGATCGGGGATCGGCTCCCGCGGGGCCTCATGATAGGAGAAACCGCGTCGGTGGAATCCGACGCTC
>NYWD01000166.1 GCA_002684855.1 Planctomycetaceae bacterium
CGGGTTCGGTGGATATCCGCTCGTGCGGCCGGTCCGCGGGTCTATATTCGACGAGCGGCCCGTCCGGCCGTGCGAGTCGCGAACAGACCTCGCTCCGATCCCGAAAGGTAACCGCGCCCGATGTTCCCCCGGCCGACGTTGGCGATCATCACGTTGCTCCTCCTCCTCCTCGCGGCGGTGCCTGCACACGGCCAGCAGCGAGGCCGTCCGGTGATCGACTCGAGCCTGGGTTACAACACCATCCAGACCGACCAGGGCACGCTGCTTCGCGGGGTCAGCCTCGCGTGGGACGGTGGAGATCCGTACGGGAGCCTGCCGAAGGTCATGCCGACGACGAACCAGCTCCGGCGTCTGGCCGTGCAGTACGGCTTGAACACCGTTCACCTCTATCTCGAAGGCAACTCGTCCCAGAATCCGGATCCGGCGGGCGTCAACCTCGCCGATGCCGATGCACTGGTCGAGGCGACGGCGGACGCGGGCCTCTACCTCATCATCACGATCGGCTGCAACGGGGAGAACGGTTCGATCCACAGCATGGACTTCGCCCGGGACTTCTGGACGCTCTACGCACCCCGCTATCGCCAGCGGACCCACGTGATCTACGAGATTCACAACGAACCGGCCGCCTACACCCCCAGCCAGTGGACCCTCGAGGACTGGAACAGGCAGGTCGAGCTCTACCAGTTGATGCGGCAGCGGGCGCCGGACACGCTGATCCTGCTGGGGAGCTTCATGGGTTTCGCGGGCGATCCCACCTTCGGCGCCGAGTACCTCGCCGCCGCGGGCGTCACCTGGGACAACGCGGGTTTCGCCCATCACGGCTACGAGAGCAGGGCGGGGATCGAGAACGCGATCTCGATCATGCAGTCCAGCGAGGATTTCCCACCGCTGCTCGCGACGGAGTTCTGGCCCGGTGACACCGAGGGACAGGGCTACAACAACATGTACGAGCGACTCCTCAACGGCTGGATGCAGTTCCAGTGGCTCGGTGCCGACGACGAGGATCTCCACCTCTTCCGTTCCAAGATCCACGTGGCGGGCACGATCTGGACTCCGGATTCCACCGTCGCCCGCTGGCCGGCGCTCGGCTCGCCCGAGGTCCCGGACGACGGCAACGTGGTGGGCCTCTATCAACGCGAGGTCGGGAGATTCGTTCGAGTCGCCGGGGAATCCGGGAATCGACTGGTGGCCGATCTCGACGCCTTCTCCGGCAGCCCGGCGTCGGACGCCTTCGTCGTCGAACGGCTTCCCGACCGGCTCTTCCGACTTCGCGGATTGGGCACGGGCTGGGTGCGGTCGAGTGGTGAATCCGGCGCATTGGCCGCGGACGGAGGATCGGCCGCGGAGGCCACCATCTTCGAGTGGATCCAGGTTCCCAACGGGGATCACGTCATCCGCGCTCGCGACGCCGGCGGTCGCCTCCTCCGTCTGCGTGCCGGATCGAACTGGATCTTTCCGGACGCCGACGACGGTCGAGCGGCGGCGAGTCGATTCGCACTGGTGACCACCGCCGGGGAATCACCCGATCCGATCGTCGGGAGCCCGTTCGATGGAAGACCGGCTCCGCTTCCCGGTCGCGTCGAAGCGGAGCACTACGATCTCGGTGGAGCGGGGATCAGCTACCTCGACATCGATGCGACCAACATCGGAGGCCGGTACCGGATCCTGGAGGGCGTCGACATCGAGATCGCCGAGGACGTCGGCGACGGTTTCAACGTGGGGTGGATCGCGGCCGGGGAGTGGATCGAATACACGGTCGAGGTCCCCGGGAATCGTGCCCGAGAGTTCGTCGTGGATGTCCGGGTCGCCTCGCCGGGACCGGGCGCCCGGTTCGGGTTGCGTTTCGACGGCGTCGATTCGATCGGATCGATCGACGTCCCGGGCACCGGGGGATACCAGGAGTGGACGACGCTCGCGCGGGCCGCGGTGCTCGAACCGGGCCCGCAGATCATGCGTTTCGAGAATCGGGGGACGACCCCGTTCAACCTGAACTGGTTCGAATTCCACCCGCCGCCCTGTCCCGCCGACTTCAACGGCGACGGGCGGGTCGATGGCGCTGATCTTCCCGTCGTGCTCGGATCATGGGGGCGTTGTCCCGGGGACTGCATCGCCGACGTCGATGGAGACGGCACCGTCGACGCCGCCGACCTCGGTCTCGTCATCGGCGCGTGGGGACCGTGTTCCTGAGTTCGCGCCCGGCCGGTCCGTTCGAAGCGGATGATTCCTCGTGGAACCACGGCGACCTCTCGTTACGATGCATCGATCGTGGGAAGCCCCTCCAGGGCGATCGTCGTGGCGATCGCGGAGGACCTTCCGAACCCGGACCTGCCGCGGGAATCGATCGCAGCGAACGTCCCGGCACCAGAACGGACGGGCGGAATCATGGCATCGGCCGAAGATCCGGATTGGGCGACGTACAGACTGGGCGATTTCTTCCACCTGCCCGAGGGGAGGAAGCGGCACGGGAAGTACCCGGGCACGGTCATCGACGAGTACTACAAGCGGGCGTCGGTCCCATCCGACTATGAAGTCATGCGCGAGGTGATCGACGACGTTCGATCGATTCGAGGAATCGAGACGCCGCAGGGGGACCACTGCGTCATCCACCTGCGAACCGGTGACATCATCGACAGCAGCGAATTCTCGGTGGATGAGACGCTCGCCAAGAAGCGCTACTACCAGATCGATGAAAAGGGGAGGTACATCAAGGCGGCGTGGAATCAGTACGCCAAGACCATGCGGTACTACGTGGCCGTCGCGAAGAAGTTGAAGAAGCTCGGAATCAAGAGGCTGGAATTCTCATACCGCCTCGATTTCACTCCTTATCCCGATCTGGATCGCAGTCGGATGTTCGGCCGGGTCGGCGACCATCAGAAGTCCGCGGAGTACGTCAGGAAGATCACCGAATTCTTCATCGGCGAGTCGTTCGAGGTCGTCCGGTACGAGTGCAGGGATGCGGATCATGATTTCATCTACATGTGCAACAGCGGATTCTTCGTCCCGAGCGGGGGTGGATTCTCGAAGACGATTGCGAGAATGGTGAAGTTGAACGGTGGGACGGTGGTGTCGAGCCGCCGTTGACGGGGCTCGGTGCCGCTTTCGAGATCCGTCCCGCGCAACCGGGGAGCGGATCAGGTCGATTTCCTCGACGGGATTCCTCGCCTGATCGACATCGCCTTTCGCTTCGCGGCTCGGAACGGAACCACCCCGAAACGATGCCAGGGGCGGTACCAGCCCGAATTGAAGCGGCGGGCCCGTTCGACCTCCGCTTCGAATCCGGCGCCGAGTTCCGCGATCCGGGCATCGAAGCGTCGAGCGGCGTGCGCGTGGAGCTCGACGTCGAAGGTGTTCCGTTCGGCGATCAGCGCAAGGAGGCCCGGCGGCTTCGGGGCCTCCCGGGCCGCGATCGGGGCGGTGTTCCAGGGCAGGTAGCCCCGTCGCGGCCATCCGAGCTCGGCACGGAAGAGCTGGAACGACTCGTCGAAGCGTTCCGTGAATCCCACCGCGGCGATCTGGTGGTCGACGTGGTCGATCGCCAGGTCGAGATGCGAGCGGTCCGTGGGGCCCGCATCGGGCCGGACGCCGGCGAGCCGCCTGACCTGGCCGTTGTCCAGTTCGGGGATGGAGCGTGCTTCGAGGATCTCCTCGAGGGTCGAGCCACCGACGGCCCGGTGATATCCGTTGCCGGGATCGCGACGTATGTTCGAGTACGCGGAGACCACCCGCGACACCGGATCGC
Source organism: Planctomycetaceae bacterium (assembly GCA_002684855.1). Lineage (GTDB taxonomy): Bacteria > Planctomycetota > Phycisphaerae > Phycisphaerales > SM1A02 > UBA12014. The sequence continues at coordinate 3,740 of NYWD01000166.1, forward strand.
GGAGCATCGTGATCATGCGGGTGTCCTCGGGCAGGTATTCGCGGAAACCGACCGTGCAGTGACCGGAGACGTACCGCAGGGATTCCGCCCTGCGTTCCATCGTCTCCACGACCTCCGGCGAGAGGTCGTCCGGTTCGTTCCAGTCCAGCGGGATGTGGAAGACCTTTCGGCGGTCGACGATGCCGGGCATCCGACCGTGGATCGAGGCCGCGATTCCGAAAAGCGTCGTCCCGGCGGTCTTCGGGATGTGCACGAAGAGCACCGGTGCGTTCGGGGATCCCCCGGAATCCGGGTTCTGCGCCGGGATCGAGTCGCGAGACATCGGTACGTCCGGGGATCGGAATCGATTCCGACGCTTCCGCGGACGCCGGCCCCGCACGATATCTGAGCGGAGTGGCGACCATCGGTGCGTTCCGGCCGCGGGAACAGTCCTGCCAAGAAAAACCCCTCCCGCGAGGGGAGGGGCTCGAATGACCCCAGGGAGAATCGAACTCCCGTTCCCAGGATGAGAACCTGATGTCCTAGCCGCTAGACGATGGGGCCGTGATCCGTTCTTTCGGACGGACGCGAAAGTGTAGCATCCGAGGTCCGACCGTCAACGCGGGCGTGTGGGAAGTCCCGGATTCCGTGATCCGGACGCCATTCTCCCCCTCGGATCGGTGAGGAGTCGAAGCCTTCCATGCGTGTTTCCAGTCCCGATCCGAAGCCGAGGTCCCGTGTGCCGGCGATGAAGGGATGCCCGAACCCGGCGCTGCGATCCGATTCCCATCCCGCCGGAGGGCGGCCGAGCGAGTCGGATCCCGCGTCCGCTCCGCGCTGGACGCCGGGTTGGAAAGGTGCGATTCGATGACCTTCGGTCCGGACCACACCCCCTTCGATGCGATCGGAGGCGAGCCGCGAGTGCGCGAACTCGCCGACCGTTTCTACGATCGCATGGCGGAGGAACCCGCCTTCGAGACCATTCGACGGCTTCATCCGCCGGACCTCGAGGTGAGTCGCGACAAGTTCTTCGAATTCCTCTGTGGGTGGCTCGGGGGCCCGCCGCTGTACATGCAGCGGCGGGGGCATCCGAGGCTCCGGATGAGACACGCTCCGTTCCCGATCGGCGACGCGGAGCGGGACCAGTGGCTCGGATGCATGGCGATGGCGATGGACGATCTGGAGATCGACGGGGAGCTGCGAACGTTTCTCGAAGCGCGATTCACCCAGGTCGCGGATTTCATGCGCAATCGTGCGGAGTGATCGAATCCGGCCGGGTTTCTTGACGGCCGGCGGACGACCTGCGAGCCTGACGACAGATCCGGTACGCCGAAATCCTGCCAGGAGAAGCCCACATGCCCGTCATTCGACCAAGTCTTCTTGTCGCCTCCCTCGGAATCACCGGTTTCGCGGTCGCGCTCGCGTTCACCGACGCCCGCCCCGGGACCGGCGGCGACGACTGGAAGGTCCATGACATGGACCGGCCGCAGCCCGCGATGGTGACGCCCGGCGTCCCGGGAACCGCGACCACCCCCGGTACCGCCCCCAGCGATGCGATCGTGCTGCTCGGGAAGGGTTCGGGCCTCGACGCCTGGAGGAACGGAAAGTGGGACGTCGACGCGGAAGGCGTCATGACGGTCGTCCCCGGGTCCGGGGACAATCACACTCGGCAGTCCTTCGGCGACTGCCAGTTCCACCTCGAATGGAAGGTTCCGGCCGATCGGGAGTGCGACGGGCAGAAGGGCTGCAACAGCGGCATCTTCTTCCTCGATCGATACGAGGTGCAGATCGTCGGATCGAATCCGAACCAGACCTTCCCCGACGGGCAGGCGGGATCCCTCTTCGGACAGTACCCCCCGATGGTCAATCCGTGCCGCCCCAACGGCGAATGGAACACCTTCGACATCGTCTTCACCGCGCCGCGTTTCGACGGCGAGGGAAATCTCGTCCGTCCCGCGAACACCACGCTCCTCTTCAACGGCGTACTGGTGCTCGACCACGCGGAGAACATGGGGATCACCGTGTTCGGATCGCGGGCGAAGTATTCGCCCCACGAACCGACCGGGCCGATCCGGATCCAGGATCACGGTGATCCGCTCGAGTTCGCGAACATCTGGGTCCGGCCGCTGCCGGAGCGTCGTCGCGCCTGGTGA
>NYWD01000167.1 GCA_002684855.1 Planctomycetaceae bacterium
GCTGATCCTGCTGTTGCTGGTTCTGCTGCTGCTCCTGCTCCTGCTGATCCTGCTGTTGCTGGTTCTGCTGCTGCTCCTGCTCCTGCTGATCCTGCTGTTGCTGGTTCTGCTGCTGCTGCTCCTGCTGCTGCTGATCCTGCTGCTGCTGCTCTTGCTGCTGCTCTTGCTGCTGCTGCTGCTGCTGCTCCTGCTCCTGCTGTTGCTGCTCCTGCTGTTGCTGGTCCTGTTGCTGCTGGTCCTGCTGCTGTTGTTGCTGCTCCTGTACCTGCTGGAGGCGGCGAATCAACCGAGAAGCCAGTTCCGCGTTGATTCTCGCATCGCGATTCCCCTGGTTCGCATCGAGTGCGTCCTTGAAGTGATCGAGTGACCGCTGGACGCGTTCGATCGTTTCCTGCATCGCCCCCGGATCTGAGGTCTGGGAGTCATCACCCAGCGATTCGAGTGCCGCGGCGTACCGGGCGGTCCCTTCGTTGTACATCGATCGGGCGGCGAGGTCGGCATCGCCGTATCGCGCGGCACGTTCGAACGCGTCGGCTGCGCCCTGCGCGTCGCCATCCCGGTACCGGGCGACGCCCAGGTTGTAGATCGCGGCGGCGGCCGCCGGATCGAGGCGCTCCACCTCGGCCCAGTCGCTGGCGGCCTTCTTCCAGTCTTCGGCAGCCATCGAGGCACGTGCCGCCTCGACCGCCGCTCGGATCTCGGTGGCGGAGCCTCGAGGCGACGGGTTCGCGGACCCGGCTCCCGTCCGATCCGCCTGCGGCGACGGGTCTTCGGCCATGGTCGCCACCGAAGTCGAGAGCACCGCCGCCGCGAGCACGCCCGTGATTCGAATTCCTGATCGGCGACGCGCGGTCATGTCGTCATTCTCCCTGATTCGACGAGACGTGTCGATTTCGCGGGACGCCGTCGACGTTCGCCGATCAGCATCTCCATGATCATCAGCACGAGTGCGACACCGGCGAACCACTGGAATCGCGGAATCGTCCGACGCGCGGTCCCCTCGTCGCGATCCCGGAGATCGATGCTGGTGATCCACTCCGCGAAGAACTCGCCGAGGTCGACGAGGCTGGTGCCGGCCGGGACGAAGACCCCGCCGCCGGCCGCCGCCACCGACTCGAGCAGGGGCATGTCCATCTTCGACCAGACTTCCTGATTCTGGTATTGAAGCCAGCCGGGCTGCCCGTCCCGGGACACCGGAATCCGGCCGCCCTCCTCGGCGTCGCCGATGCCCACGGTGTAGATGCGGACACCGTGATCCCGACGGGCGGCCTCCGCGGCCTCCACCGGGAAACTGCCCATGTCCTCCCCGTCGGTGAGAATCACGATCGCCTTGCCACCAGGTTCGTCGTTGCCGAACGCGTCGGCCGCCACGCGGATCGCGTCGCCGAGCATCGACCCCCCGCGGGCGGCGCTTCGCGGCGTGAGTTCATCGAGGGCGTCCTCGAATGCGTCGTAGTTCAGGGTCAGGGGGCTCTTCACGGTCGCGGTGCCCGCGAAATCCACGAGCCCGACTCGATCGCCGGTCATCGTCTCGACCGCCTCTTCGATGAGCGACCGGCTCCGATCGAGCCGGTTCGGCGTCGCATCCCCCGCGAGCATGCTCCGCGACACGTCGACCGCGAAGATCACGTCCATGCCACCGCCGCGGTCGACGTCGACGTAACGAACGCCCCATCGGGGATCCGCGATGGCGAGCACCAACGCGAGCAACGCGCAGGTCGCCAGACCGGCCCGGAGCGCCGGTCGGAACAGGCTGACGTGGGGGGCGAGCCGGACGAGCATCGGATGCGTGGCGAATCGGCCGAGCGCCCGGCGGCGTGCGAGCATTCCGAGCGTGGCGACGATCGCCAGCAACGCGACGAGCGCGAGCAGTCTGAAGGCACCGGGATCCTGGAAGTCGAAGTCCATGATGATTCGAAGCGATGGGTCAGGGAAGCGTGCGGAAACGGCTGTGGACGAGGAGCTGCTCGCTCGCGAGCAGCGCGAAGGCGAGGAGCAGGAGGGGTGGGATGGTCATGTCGCCGAGCCGAAGCGGTTCGACCGCGAGATCCCGGTAGGAGCGGTAGCGACGTTGCTCGGTGGTGGTCTTCTCGAGGGCGTCGATCGATGCGTAGATCTCGCGCAGGCCGTCGGTGTCCGTGGCCCGGAAGTATCGGCCCCCGGTCGCTTCCGCGACCTGGGTGAGGGTCTTCTCGTCGATCGAGACGCGTTGCCGGGTCGTGATCTGTCGGCCGAAGGGATCCTTCATCGGAATCTTCGCGACGCCGTTCGAGCCGACGCCGATCGCGTAGATCCGGACGTCGAAGGCGTTGGCGATCTCCGCCGCCACGAGCGGGTCGATGTCCCCCGCGTTGTTCTCGCCGTCGGTGAGGAGCACGATCACCCGACTCTTGATCCGGCGACCCGCGTCGTCGCCACGTTCGTCGAGTTCACGGAGCCGTTCGACGGCGAGTGCGATCGCGTCTCCGATGGCGGTTCCGTCCTCGCTCCGTTCGGTCGCGATCCGGACCTCGTTCAGGGCGGCCGTGACGTACGCGTGATCGAGGGTCAGCGGACTGACGCTGTCGGCGAAGCCCGCGAAGGTGATCAGGCCGACGAGGTCGTCCGGACGCCCGCTCAATTCATCGTCGCCGCGGATGAAGTCGGTCAGGACCTTCTTGACCGCGGTGAGTCGGTCGACGGTGCCGCCGCCGAGCCGGAAATCCCGTGCCCGCATGCTTCCCGAGCGATCGATCACGGACTGGATCGCCACGCCTTCGACGAAGACCCGGCTTCGCTCGTTCGCCTTGATCGGACGGGCCATGCAGATGATGAGCAGGGCGAGGCCGGCGGTCCGGAGCGTGGGAGGAAGCCATCGGAGCCGACGGACCCAGCTGCCGCCGGTTCCGTCGAAGGCATCGGTCGAGGCGTGGACGAGACTGGCACGGCGTCGCCAACGCGGGAGCCACGCGAGAAGACACAGCGGAAGCAGCAGGAGCCACCACGCGGATTCGGGGTGGAATCCGAGCTGCTCGAGACCCTGGAACAGATCATCGACACGGCTCATTCGCCGGCCTCCAGGCGTTCGATTCCGTCCACGGCGCGGTCCAGCGATCGTCTGCGACTCCGGTCGAGGTCGTCGGTCGCGCCGTGTTCGCGGTCGTTCGCATCCGGATCGGACGCGGGTTTGGGCCCGATCTCGATGACGAGGTCCCGGACCTGGAGGAGTGCGTCCTCACAGACGTCGCGGGCGGGGCGGTCACCGGCGAACTTCACGAGATCGGCGGTTCCGAGCACCGCTCCGAGTCGGAGCACGCGATCGCGATGCGCGGACTCCATCCCGGGGTCGACGCGCGCCGCTCTGATGAACTCCGGGGTGGTCCGTTCCGGCGCCGCGATGCCGAAACGTCGTTCGACGAATTCCCGGGCGATGTCGGTGAGTCGCGTGAAGAAGGGGTCGATCCGGGCATCGCGCAGGAGGTCGTCCGACGCGAGTCGATCGAGTTTCGCCAACGCCCAGGCGTCCGCAGGTTCGGGAGGCGGCACCGGTCGCGGTCGGCGTCGCCACCACCAGAGCAGGACGAGCAACGCGAGGAATCCCACGACGCCGGCCGCGACCGCCCACCAGAGCCAGATCGGAAGCGGCGTCGGGACTTCGACCGCCGCCGCGATGTCCTGATGGGCTTCGAGGTCGGTGTCCAGGCCCGCGACCGATTCGATCATCAGCGTCCGGGCGGGGGTTCGAATGGTCACGCCATCGAGGCTGATCGGAATCGGTGGGAGTTCCTGCGGGCCGGGGTCGAAGGTGCGAAGCGCGAGCCGTGAGGGCGGCGGTCCGTCGTTCGTCTCGGGGTTCGATCGCCGCGGTGATTCGATCACCTCGAAGTTGCCGAAGATCGTTCCGGGTGTCGGAAGTTCCGGTGCGGTGAGGCCGTTCACGGACTCCGGGCCGGGCGCGAAAAACTCGATCACGATCGGCGAGCCGGTCTCGATCGGTTCCGTCCGGAGGATGGCGGTGATCGTCGTGTCGTCGATCCCCAGCGGCCACGGCTCGCCCGCCTCGAGCGTCGGCGCCTCGATCGCGGTGGTTGTCGTCGCCCCGGACGACGGAGGCGTCTGCGGCGTCGCGACCGCCGCGGTCGAGGACGCGACCGCCAGGAGGCAAGCGAGCGCGGAGGACGTCCATCGGCCGCGTCCCCGCGTGAAATCGACGTGTCGGGTGGCGATCACCGAGAACGCCTCCGTTCCCGACGTTGGAAGTAGGCGGTGAGAGGTTCGACGAAGTCCTCGCCCGTGTCGATCTCGATCGGATCGATCTTCATCCGCCGAAGGGCCGCCCGACGTTCCTCGTCCCGCGCCGCCGCCGCCTCCATGAAGCGTCTTCGAACACGTCGGCGTCCGGTGTCGACGAGCCTTCTGGCTCCGGTCTCGGCATCGGTGAATTCGACGAGACCCATCTTCGGGAGTTCCCGCTCGCGATGGTCCTGCACCACCATCGGGACGATGTCGTGTCGTTGCCGCGCGGCGCGGATCGGTCGCTCCCAGTCGTGGTCGACGAAATCGCTCGCGACGAACACCACGGAACGCTGCCGAAGGACGCGATCGAGTTCGCGGATCGCGGGGCCGATGGCGGTTCCGCGACCTTCGGGGCGAAGGGCCAGCAGTTCCCGCACGATCCGCATCACGTGCTTGGTTCCCTTCCGGGGCGGGACGTACTTCTCGACCCGGTCGGTGAACGCGAGGAGTCCGACCTTGTCGTTGTTGAGACTCGCGCTGAACGCCAGCGTCGCGACGAGTTCCGCCACGACATCCCGTTTGAACTGCGTGGTGGTACCGAAGGCCAGGGAACCCGAGACATCCACCGCGAGCATGACGGTCAGCTCCCGTTCCTCGCGAAAGAGCTTGATGTGGGGTTCGCCGAGTCGGGCGCTGACGTTCCAGTCGATCGAACGGACGTCGTCCCCGACCTGGTAGGGCCGGACCTCCTCGAACTCCATGCCGCGGCCCTTGAACGCGGAGTGGTACTGGCCGGCGAGGGCTGCGCTGACCACGTGACGGGTACGAAGTCTGATCCGCCGGACGCGCCGAAGGAGATCCCGCGCATCCTCGGTCGAGGATCCTCCTTCGGTCGTCGGTCTGGTGGCGGCGGGCTTCACGGGACTGGGACGTGGTCGAGCATTTCGGAGATCAGGTCGTCGGCGGTCCGCTCCTCCGCCTCGGCCTCGTAGGAAAGCCCGAGACGATGCCGGAGGACGTCGGGCGCCGCATCCTTCACGTCCTGGGGCACGACGTAGCCGCGGCCCGCGAGGAACGCCCGGGCCTTCGCGACGAGGACGAGGGCGATCGTGGCTCGGGGCGAGGCGCCGAAGTCGAGCAGTTCGGCGAATCGGAGGCCCGCATCGCCGGGTTCGCGGGTCGCGACGACGAGGTCCACGACGTAGTCCCGGATCCGGTCGTCGACGTGGATGCGGTCGATCAGGGAGCGAGCGTGCACGATGTCGGCCGGTTCGATGACCGCCTCGACTTCGAGATCGGTGGCGGTCTTCGCCATCCGATCGAGGATCCGCCGCTCCTCTCCCCGGTCGGGATAGCGGACGACCAGCTTCATGAGGAACCGATCGACCTGCGCCTCCGGGAGCGGATAAGTGCCTTCCTGTTCGATCGGGTTCTGGGTCGCGAGCACCATGAACGGCTCGGGAAGCGGGTGGGTCTCGTCGCCGATGGTGACCTGTCGTTCCTGCATCGCCTCGAGCAGGGCCGACTGCACCTTCGCGGGGGCCCGGTTGATCTCGTCCGCGAGGACGAGATTCGAGAAGATCGGTCCGGTCTTCACCACGAAGTCCCCGTCCGAGGGTCGGTAGACGAGCGTGCCGACGAGGTCGGCGGGGAGGAGATCGGGGGTGAACTGGATTCGCTTGAATCCGGTCCGGATGCCGCGGGCGAGACTCGAGATCGCAGTCGTCTTCGCGAGACCGGGCACCCCCTCGATCAGGAGATGTCCGTTGGCGAGCAGGCCCACGAGGAGTCCGTCGAGGAGTTCCTGCTGGCCCACGATCACCCGATGCATCTGTTCCTGGAGCTGTTGGAAGGGGCGGCAGGCGGCGTCCACCTCGGCTTCGAGACGAGCAGTGTCTTCCCGAGTGGGTGGCTTGGTCATGGCGGGGTCGGACATGGGGATCGGCTCTGCGGTGTGAGGGGAGGCTGGGTGGTTTCTCGGACCATCCGTCGGTCGAAATCCGTTCCGGAAAGCGTACAACGCGAGGCCTCGGGCGTTGCGGTCCACGGGGCCCTCCGCGAGTACGATCCTCTCCCGCCCGGGTTCGTCGGTGCCGGCGGTGGATCGGGATTTCCAGTCCGGGGCGGGATCTTCGTAACGAGGAGTCTTCACGTGCAGATCGGTTGGATCGGATGCGGCGTCATGGGGGCCTCGATGGCGGGTCATCTCCTGGAGGCGGGACATGGGGTCCGGGTCCACACCCGAACCCGGGCGAAGGCGGCGACCCTCGTCGAGCGGGGGGCGGTCTGGGCCGATTCGCCGCGCGAGGCCGCGGAATCGGCGGACGTCGCGGTGTCCATCGTCGGCTACCCCGAGGATGTCGAGATGGTCCACCTGGGGGAGACCGGAACGTTGTCGGCCGATCATCCGCCTCGGATCCTGATCGACATGACGACCAGCGAACCCGACCTCGCGGTTCGACTGCACGACGCCGCGGCGGCCAGGGGCATCTCGTTCCTCGACGCCCCGGTCTCGGGTGGCGACGTCGGGGCGCGTGGTGGAACGCTCTCGATCATGATCGGCGGGGAGGCGACGGCGGTCGCGACTGCGCAGCCGATCTTCGACATCCTGGGCGGGACCGTGATCCATCAGGGCGGCCCGGGGGCGGGTCAGCGCACGAAGATCGTCAATCAGGTGCTCGTGGCGGCCTCGATGATGGGAGCGGTCGAGGCGGTGCTCTTCGCGACCCGCGCGGGGCTCGATCCACGACGGGTGCTCGACTCGGTCACCACCGGGGCCGCGGGAAGTTGGACGCTCTCGAATCTGGTGCCTCGAATGCTGGACGGCGATTTCGAGCCGGGCTTCTTCATCGACCACTTCGTCAAGGATCTCGGCATCGCGATCCGGGAGGCTCGTCGACTCGGACTCGATCTGCCCGGGCTCGCCCTCGCCGAGTCGTTCTACCGGGAAGCCCGCGACGAGGGACTCGGTGCGAAGGGGACTCAGGCCCTGCTCCTCCTGATCGAGGCCCGCCAGCCGCGATCCGGTGAATGAGATCGGGCGTGCGGACCCTTGAAACGGCATTCCGCCGTTTTTCGATGGTGATCTCCTTCATCCGAACGGTTCCCGGTAAATCCACGACCTCGCCCCTCCGAGTGGTGGAATCTTCCGTCGGGGCTGGTACACTTCTCGATCCGAGATTCGGCCACGAGGTGGCCGGCTTCACAGACGCCTGACCGCCGGACCGATTGCCATGGACCTCGCCCCGTCCTCGACCGTCACCTTCACGATCACCTCGCTCCCCAAGAACGAGCGGGGTCGCAAGACGCTCAACCGGCTCATGAAGATGCAGCCCGAGGTTCAGAAGGGCCTTTCCATGCTCGCGCGACGACGTCGGCAGAAGGACAACATCCCGACCAAGCGGGCCGGTCGCATCTGGATCAACCGCAAGAAGCCGACCGCACTCACCCGCGTCGAGATCGGCGAGTCCTTCACGCTTCGCGTGACCCCGCAGATCATCCCGGACATCAAGAGCGTCGCGGCCTATCTCGAGATGAAGGCCGCCTGACCCCGGCCCGCGGGTCGGTGGCGGACCACCGCGACTCGAACGACCCCTTCCATCCGACCGAACCGTCCCGGGATCCACGGGGACGGTCGACACCGTTTCGCGCCCGGTCGTCGTGGCCCGCGAGACGCGTTTTCAATTGACCCGGGTGATGACGAGCAGGCTCAGGGGCGGCTGGGTCCCGGTCGAGGGCAGGACGATCACGTTGCCGGCCGCGGGGAGTCGAAGCTCGAGATCGCTTTCGATCCCACGGGTGTCCGTCGACCCGGACCCGGTGACGGAGAAGGTCCCCCGGATCCGACATCGAAGGACGCGAAGTTCGGGGTCCCACCGCGGATCGAGTTCGAGCGCGACCGCGACGTCCTCGTGCGTCGCGGACACGCTGGTCCTGCTTCCCGGAACCAGATCGGCGAGGGCCTCGAAACGGGCCAGCGCGGACGGCGTGCGCCGGATCGCGGTGATCGCCGTCGGCGAACCGGGTGCGTGGGCGAGTCGGATCCGCTCGACCGCCGGGATCGACATCTGCACGATGGAGATCGAACATTCGATCCGTCCGGGCCGCTCGATCCGGAGCGTGTCGAGCAGGCGAGCGACTTCGAGCTGGATGAAGGCGGGGGCGACCACCAGCAGACCCCCGGGTCTGGGTTTCAGGCGCGCGAGGGAGCCTCCGACCTCGTGCCAGTCGTCCCGGGCGATCACGTCCCGGATCAGATCGGCGAGCACCGCGGTGTCCTCGAATCGTTCCGGCGTCGCGGTGTCGCGGGCGAGCAGCGTCGTCGAGTCGATGAGGTCCGCGACGGGGTGCAGCACGGGACCACCGGTCCCGGCGGTGGTGCCTCGGGCGGTCACGCGGAGTCCGTCGGGGGTGCCGTCGATGACGGGTCGTTCGTAGCCGCCCCCGATCGTCGCCAGAACCTGCTCGAGGACGATCCTGATCGATCCGGGGCGAGCATCGACCTCGACCGTGTCGGAACGCCGCATGCCGATCGTCTCGAGGGCCGCCCAGTCGGCGTCGATGCGCAGTTCGCCGAGCTGGCCCAGCACGTGGAGGGCCTCGTCCAGTCGGAAGATCCTCGCGGGCAGCGACACGCGGATCCGTTCGGCTTCCTGGAGTCGGTCCATCGCCCGGGCGACGGGGGCCGGCGTGACGGCGGGGGGGGACGCCGAGACCTCGCCGATGTCCGTGGGCGGGGTTTCCGACGGCGGCGGCCCCGGCGATTCGGAGCCCAGCGCCAGGGCGACGACGCACGTGATCCAGGGGATCACCGGAGGTCCTCCGGGCGGGAATCGAGGATCGCCGTGATCCGCTCGGCGTCGGCGACGTCCTTCGCGGAGTCCATGAGGGCGTTGCGGGCGAGGTCCATCGCGTCGGGTGTGAGCGGCCCGACGAGGGAGGCGTGGCCCTCCCGGTCGTTGAGGTGTTCGAGGATGGAGTCGAGTCGTCCGGTCCGATGGAGCGTCTCGAAGACCTCGACGGCGCGAGGTTCGTACCAGCTGCCGGCGTGTTCGCAGATCTCCTCGATCGCCCGCGCGGCGGCGTCCTCGCCGACGTCGTGACGGTAGGGACGGAGGCTGGTCATCGCGTCGAAGCCGTCGATCACCGAAAACCATCTCGCCGCGATCGGAATGTCCTCCCCCGCGAGACCGTCGGGATAACCACTGCCGTCGATTCGCTCGTGGTGGCTTCGAATCACGTTCAGCACCAGCGGATCACGGACCCCCATCCGTTGCACGCGTTCCCATCCGAGCACGGTGTGCGACTTCATCGTCTCGTACTCCGCAGCGGTGAGCCGGCCCGGCTTGGCGAGGATTTCCGCGGGGATGTCCATCTTCCCGATGTCGTGGAGCACGGCGCCGAGCATGAAGCCCATCACGGTGGCGACCGGCATCCGTTCCGCCTCCGCCACCGCCTGCGCGTACATCGTCACTCGCCAGGTGTGCGCACCGGTGCTCCGGTCCTTCAGCTCGACGATGCGAGCGAGCGCGTTGGCGAGTTCGAAGTCCACGGATCAAGGGTAGCACGCGAGGGATCGGCATCCACGGCGTGCGACGGCGACACGGATCCGGGATGGCGCGGGAACGGACCGGCCTCAGCAGGGTCGCGAGAGGATCGCTCGACGAATCGGGACGAGGACGGAAGGGATCAGGCGCTCCTCGACGAGTCGTTCGCCGTGTCCCGCCAGTCGCGCGAACATCGCCGGAAGATCCTCGAGCCTTCGGATCGGGCCCGTCGATCGCACCGTGAGGTACACGCTGATCGGATCATGTCCCTCCAGTCCCGGTATCCCCAGTCCTCGGGCGGGGCGGGACTTCACTTCGAAGAAGGCCTGCATCTGGGGATCGTCCTCGAGGGAGATGCCGATGAAGGGTTGGGCTTCGACGAGGCGTTCCCGATCCCGATCGACCAGCTCCGAGAGCGGCGAGTTCGCGAGCAGGGCCTCGAAGACGATCTCGTCGCGGTCCCGGTCGGCTTCGAAGTCGAAACCGAAGACGAGTTCCAGATGGTCGAGATCGAGCGGGCTGATCGAGAGGAAGTACGGGGAGATCTCGAGGATCGTGCGGTGGAGGCGATACGCCTCCTCGAGCGAGGTGGGGTTGACGGAGCCGCTCCGGAGCGTGGTCTGCCGAAGGGCGACCCACGAGTAGGTGCCGTCGGTGTCCTCCGACTCGAGGGCGCACTCGCCGTCGTATCGCTTGAGCCGTTCGAGACGGGGGAATTCCCGCTGGATCCGGCCGAAAAGATCCAGCACCGATTCCCGTCCCGTGGGGACGTCCATGGTCAGCGCGATCTTCTGGTTCAGGTAGAAGTCCGAGCAGAGGGTGGTGATGTCGGGGTCCACGGAGGGGGCTCCATCGTCGCCTCGAGGCCCGAGGGGAGGAGCGGCCCTCCCGGTCTTCGGGCCGTCGACCTCGGTCGCGACGCCCCCACCGTAGGGGGCGAGACGGGGTTCACGGGGTCCTTGACGCGTTTTCCACGGTCAGGGCCGGGGTCGCACGGGCGGACGGCCCAGATACGAGCCGGCTCGCCACAACCACTCGAGGGGCCCCATGCCGAATCGCTTCGACCAGGCCACACAGCACGTCGCCACCAGGCCGTAGACGATGATGGCGGCCAGCAGAAGTTCCAGCTCGCCCAGGCGGCCGAACTGCGCGAAGCCCCAGAATGACATCAACGTGACGAACAACACGCTCTCGAGAAGGTAGGCCGAAAGCGACATCCGACCGACGGTGGCCAGGATCCCCGCCCCGGGCATCCGCTGCGCCGCGCAGGCCCGTCCGACCACGCCGATCAGACCGATCGCCAGCACCGCCGACGCGATGTCGTGCCCTGCGGCGATCGCCGCCTTCTGCACGGCGTCGGGCGCGCCGGACTGGAGCAGACGGGCAAGCATCAGTTCGACCGGGAGGCCGACCGCCACGCCCCAGATCGCGAGGCGACCGAGCAGTGGTCGTCGATCCGCACCGAACAAGCCGATGTCGTGAAAATACGAGCCCACGAGTACCAGGCCGAGAACGTGCCATCCGTAGGTGAGGAAGAACATCACGCTGGCGAAGCCCCAGCTGACGCTTCGGAAGAGGAAGGCATCGGTCCACGGTCCCTCGCGACCGGCCGCGATCTCCGCGGCGATCCACTGCGGATGCGCGGGTTCGAAGTTCGCGGCCTTCATCGCTTCCAGGCCACGAAGCGTGAGATCGGGGGCGTCGGTCACCGCCGGTGCGAGGAGAGCGAGGAGGCCGACCAGGAACGCGCCGAGCATCGACACCGCAAGGCAGGCGACCCCCAGCCAGAGCCTGAACGTGGTGGGGACGTTGATCAGGAGGATCATGATCATCCCGATCACCGCGTACTGGAAGAGGATGTCGCCGTACCACAGCAGGCCCGCGTGCAGAAGGCCGAAGATCGCCAGGATCGCCATGCGACGAGCGAGAAATCCCCCGGCCCGACCGGTCCGCTCGAGGAGCCGGGCGTGTTGCATCGCGATCCCGAATCCGAAGAGCACCGAGAAGATCGAGATGAACTTGAAGGAGAAGAACCCCGTCACCACGAACCAGGCGACCGCGTCCGCCCCTGTCGCCCGCACGTCCGTCTGTCCGCTGCCCGTGGCGAGCGGGAGGCCGAAGAACCATGCATTCACCACGACGATGCCGAAGAGCGAGAATCCACGCAGGACGTCGATCGCGGAGATGCGTTCGGCGACGGGGAGCGGCGAAGGAATGGCGTGGTCATGTCCCATGGTCGATGTCCTGTGCGTCGGATGTTCGCAGATTTGCGAGACACCGTCCCGCCGACGATCGCACGGGTCGAATGGACGCTCGGTCGGGGCGGCGGCGGTGGGGCCTCATTCCTTTCCTGGATGACGGGTTTTCGGGGTTCAATCGTCCGCGGATCGCCGTGAAGCGAGATCCACCGACCCGTCACCGGCCGGTGACGCGATCCGCCGGATCGGCGGCCGCTGCAGGTAGGTGAACCAGCGCCAGCACCATTCGAACGGCCCGAGCAGGAACCAATGGCTCCAGATCGTTCCCGCGAGGAGCACGAGGACGAAGACCCCGGTCCCGATGAGGGTCGCGGTCGCGTCGCCCACGCCGCCGAACCAGTCGAGCCCCCAGGGCCGGAAGATCGCCGCGAGCAGCATCGACTCCAGCAGGTAGCAGGAGAGCGACATGCGACCGAGGGCGGCGAGGGGACGGGCCAGCGGGAATCTCCGCCGTTCGACGAGCGTGGTCGCCAGTCCCGCGTACCCGATCACCACCGCGGCGGCGGTCGCTGGATGGAGGAACGCCCACGCGACCGCGGCGAACCCGTCGCCACCGCGAAGGGACGCCGGCAGGAAGTGGACGAACTCGAGTGGAAGTCCGACGGCCAGGCATGCGAGGGCGGCGCGGGTGCGACGATCGGCGTGCCGCGATTCGAAGAATCCGATGTCGCGGAGCGTGGTTCCGACCAGCACCAGCCCGAGGAGGTACCAGCCGTAGAAGCGAACCCCGTACCCGATGGAGCTTCGCCAGTTCCGGAAGCGGGTCTCGAATTCGCGTCCGGCCGGGCTCGACGCCGGATCCGTCATCCGTGTTTCGCCGCCCGTCGACGCTTCGGAGGAATCGGGGACGGGGCGGTCCACGACGAGCGAAGCGTCGTCCGCCGGACGATCGAGCCAGGTCTGGAGGGGTCCGCGCGCGGCGAGGACGCCCGAGAGCACGACCAGGCAGATTCCCAGGCCGAGTCGAACGCCGGTCGACCGTCCGAGGAACGGCAACGCCAGGAGGGCGACCCCGGCGAAGACGAAGAGGATGTCGCCGAAGAAGAGTCCCAGTCCGTGAAGCAGGCCGACCACGGCGAGCCAGCCGATCCGCCGAAGCTCGAACGGGAGGCTCCTGACGCCCGAGGCGACGAGCCGGGCCCGCTGCGCGGCCAGTCCGAATCCGAAGAGCATCGTGAAGAGCCCGAGGAACTTGTAGTGTCCCGACACGAGGCCCAGGAACGATGCGATCGCGTCGTGCCGTGAACCGTCCGCGGACCAGGGGCCCTGGATCGCCCGGGCCACCGGCATCGCGAAGAACCGGACGTTCTCGATCACGATGCCGAGCAGCGCGATCCCGCGAATCACGTCGATGGCGGTGACCCGACCCCGGCGTTCGATGGGACGCAGATGCTCGATTTCGGTCTCCGGGTCGTGGTTCCGGCCGGGGATTTCGCGGGGCTTCGTCGTCAGTCTCGCATCGGGCGGGGGCCCGCCGCAAGGGTGGTTTCGACCGCCTCTCGGAAGCGAGCGAGATCCCGGAGGTCGGGCAGGAGCACATCTGCGCCGTGGGGTCTCAGCTGGTCCTCGGTGAATCGGCCGGTGGCGACCGCGATGACCCGGCAGCCGTTGTGATGGGCGCAGTCGATGTCGGCCGGGGTGTCGCCGACGATCACCGTCTGGTGGGGTTCGACGTCGAGACCGAGTTCCTCCGCCGCCCGTCGGATCGCGAGTGGCGGAAGTCCACGGCGAAGCGTCGCCTCGGAACCCCATGCGCCGAATCGGAAGTGATCGGGATCGAGGCCGGCGGCCTCGATCTTCAGGCGTCCGGTCTCCGGGTAGTTGCCGGTGAGCAACGCCGATTCAAGGGTCGGGTGCTCGTGGACCCATTGGGCCGCGGCCCCGGCGCCCTCGAGTGCGTAGACGGGTCGCTCCTCCTCGATGATCCGGGCGAGGATCTCGCCGTAGGTCCGACGAAACGCCTCGTGGCCGCCGTCGTCGGCTTCGCGACCGATCTGATCGAGCATCGCCCGCCAGATCAGTGGATCGAGCCAGCCGGCGGTGTCGAGTCGTTCGTGATCCACCTCGTCGCCCGGGTGTCGCGGCGGGTGGAGCTCCCTCATCGCGAGGGCCATGGATCTCGGACCGGCGCCGCCGCTTCGCAGCAGGGTGCCGTCGATGTCGAAGAGGATGAGCAAGTCGGGATCTCCGGTCTCTGGATCCGTGGGACGCGGGTCAGGCCACGGCGTCACACACGGCGGCCGCCGCCTCCGCGAGATCGCCGGCGGTCCGCATGGTGGGGATCTCGGTCTTCGCGTCCTCGAGGATGCGGCGTGCGGCATCGACCTCGGTGCCCTCGAGTCTCACCACCAGCGGGACCTCGAAGCCCACCTCCTTCGCGGCGGCGACGATCGCGGATGCGATGGTGTCGCATCGCATGATCCCCCCGAAGATGTTCACCAGCACGCCGTTCACCCGCCCGTCGCCGAGGATGATCCGAAAGGCCTCGGTCACCGACTCCTTGGTGGCGGATCCCCCGACGTCGAGGAAGTTGGCGGGTTCGCCGCCGTGCAGTTTCACGATGTCCATGGTGCTCATCGCGAGCCCCGCGCCGTTGACCAGGCACCCGATGGTGCCGTCGAGCGCGACGTAGGAGAGACCGGCCTGCTGGGCGCGGATCTCCGCGGGGTTCTCCTCGGTCGGATCGTGCATGGCCTGGAGGTCGGGATGCCGGAAGAGGGCGTTGTCGTCGAATCCGAACTTCGCGTCGATCGCGAGGACCCGGCCGTCGGGAGCGCCTTCGGACGGCGGGGTGACGATCAGGGGATTGATCTCGACGATGCTCGCATCGGAGGATTCGTAGAGGCCTGCGAGTCGCTGCATGATCGAGGCGGCCTGCTGGATCTGGCGGCCGTGGAAACCGAGTCGTGTCGCGAGGCCGCGGGCCTCGAACGCCTCGAGTCCGGTGCGCGGGTCGATGGGAACCGTGAGGATGGCCTCCGGGTTCTCGTGGGCGACGGTCTCGATCTCGACGCCCCCTTCGGCGCTGGCGATCAGCGTGTTGACGCCTCGGGCGCGATCGAGGGTCACCGCGACGTAGTACTCCTTCTCGATGTCGACGCCGGCGGCGACGAGGAGGCGGTTCACCTCGATCCCTTCCGGGCCGGTCTGGACCGAGACCATCCTGTTGCCGAGCATGAAGGTCGCCGCTTCGCGGGCCTCGTCCACCGAGCGGACGAGCTTGACGAAGCCGGCCTTGCCGCGGCCGCCGGCATGCACCTGGGCCTTCACCACCACGAGGGTCTCGCCGGCGGCGAGCAGTTGCTCGGTCTCCGCGACGGCATCCTCCACCGTCTCGACCATGCGGCCGGCGGGAACGGGGATGCCTGCGTCGGTGAGGAGCTGTCGGGCCTGGTACTCGTGGATCTTCATGGCGGGCTCGGTCGGGGGTGATGTGGGGCGGGACCACGGAGCCGGTGCTCCGAAGTCGTGCATGGTACTCGGAGCCGGACTCGATTTCCCGCGGGTCGGCGTCCGGAATCGAGTCGACCGCCGGTCGGTGCTCGCTCCGGGTGGTTCAGTCGTCCGCGGCGCCGAGGCCGCGAGCCGCATCGACGATCCGCTTGATGCCGTCCGGATCGGGGACGTTCCGGATCCGGATGTCCGCCACCCCGTCCCCGGCCGCGCTGTCGATCTCGAGGTCCCCGATACCGACGATCCGCTGCCAGAAGGTCTGGGTGATCCGGATGTTTCGAACATGCCGGTGGAGCACCTCGGAGGTGCTCCGCATCACGATGCCCCGCTCGTCGATGGTGCGCCGCGTGGTGATCCGGAGACGGTCCCATCGGTGTCCCAGCACGAAGATCCAGGTCATCCATCCGCCGCCCGCCAGGAGCACCGCGAGCCCGAACCACCACGTCCAGTCGGGAATCACCGTCGAGGTCAGCGCGAGCACCAGGAACACCACGCCTCCGATGGTGGTCGCCGAGGAGGCGAGGCTCGCGACGGGGTGGCCTCGAACCAGCGCGGGACGAGCGACGCGGAGGAAGCGTTCCTCCCCGTCCGCAGGCTCCTCGGGCGGGGAATCGATCGGTTCGGTCGAAGCGACGGGCTCGGCCGACGGCCGCACGCGATTGACGTCACCGCAATAGGGGCAGGGCACCTTCGCCAGGTTGGGATCGGCGGGGGACGAACGCTCGCAGGCGTCGCAGGAGATCTCGACGGGCTCGGGCATCATCGTCTCCAGGGGACCTTCCGGACCGCTCACGAATTCCCGGCGTTCTCCATCCAGCGATCGGCGCAGCGGCCGGCATCCTGTCCGGACACCGCTCCGCCACGTTCCGTGTAGGTGCCCTTCCACGCCTTGCGACGCACGACCTCGACCGCGGCGAGGAAGGCGTCGACGTCGGATTCGTCGTTGAAGAGCCCGATCGACGCCCGGACCGCACCCGTCGGTCCTCCGCCTTCCAGGAGTCGGTCGCTGTGGACGTGGGAGCAGAAGCGACCGTTCCGGACCGCGACGCCGAACTCCTCGCCGAGGACCGCCGCGGTGAGCATGTCCGAGACCCCGTCCACGTTGAACGGAACGATGGCGACGCGCTCCTCCAGATCGCGAGGCCCGTAGAGGGTGATCCCCCCGATCGCCTCGAGTCCGTCCACCATGCGACGGAAGAGCCTCATCTCGTGGGCCCGCACTTCCTCCATGGTGATCCGCATCAACAACCCGAGCATCACCGACATGCCGATCGCCCCGCCGACGTTGGGGGTTCCGTACTGGTGTCGGTCCGGGCTGGGAAGCCAGGTGGCGCCGTCCTCGTCGACCTTGGCGGCGACCCCGCCTCCGGGGACGACCGGATCGACGGCGTCGAGCACCTCGCGAGGACCCACCAGGAAGCCCGCCCCGAACGGGGCGTAGGCCTTGTGTCCCGCCGCGACGAGGAAGTCGATCGACGCCGGGTCGCCGGGCCGCCCCATGTCGATCGGGGCGTGTGCGATCAGCTGGGCCGCGTCGACGCAGATCAGGGCGCCCGCTTCGTGGGCGAGCGTCGCGATCTCGTGGATCGGCGGCATCCATCCGGTGACGTTGGCCGCTCCCGTGACCGAGACCAGTTTGACGGGTTCCCGGTCGAGCGCCTCGCGAAGCGCCGTCATGTCCAGTCGGTGGTCGGGATCGAGACCGACCCGCACGACCTTTCCTCGACGTCGATGGGGGAGGTCGCTGCTGTGATGCTCGAGATCCGTGACCAGCACCGCTCCGGGTCGCGGTTCGACCGCGTGGGCGACGATCTCGCAGGCCGCGGTCGTGTTCGACGTGAACACCACGCAGTGGTGACGGAGGTCCGCGCCGACGAAGGCGGCGCAGGTCCGGTACGCATCCTCGAACCGCAGCGTCGAGCGGCGGGCCAGCTGGTACGAGGCTCGATGGACGTTCGCGTAGTCGAGGCTGAGGAAGTTCCGGACCTCCTCCATGGCGAAGTCCGGTGGATGGGTGGTGGCGGCGTGGTCGAGGTAGACGAGCGGTCTGGTCGATCCATCGAGGACCTCGACGGTCCGCGCGGAGATCGCGAAGTTCGAGCGAATCGACGCCCAGTCCTCGTGGTCGACGGTGGCGACGGATTCCCGCGCCGCGACGCTCGTGGGCCCGGATGCGACGTCCAGTCCCGCGTCCGTCCATGCGGTGAATCCACCCTCGAGGCTCCGGACGTCGGTGTAGCCCATCTCCTGGAGCGTCCGGGCGGCGAGCAGGCTTCGTTTCCCGGTCGCGCAGTAGAGGCAGATCGGATCGCACTGAGATTCCGCATGGGACGGAATCTCCTTCTCGATGGTCCCGCGCGGGATCAGGACGGACTCCGGAAGGACGCCGTCCTGCCATTCCGTCGGTTCCCGGACATCGATGATCAGGACCGCCTCCGGATCCAGACCGGCCAGCTCGGCGGCCTGGATGGAGGTGACCTGTCGACGCGCTGCGTCGCAGAGCCCTTCGTAGCTGTTCGGTGGCGCGGTCCGTTCCATTCCGCGATTCTACCACTCCGGAATCCGGGGACGCCGTCGGAATCGGCGTTTCCGGATCGGGCGATCAGTCGTTCGTGCGGACGAAGTGGAGATCGATGTAGCGGGCCACGTAGTCGAGGATGCTCGAGGCTTCCGGAATCTGGGGGTTCGACGTGGGGCCCATCGGCTCGAACCGCATGCCTCGGAACCGCTCCACGGCGTCCGCGGGGCTGAGGCCGTGCTGGAGGGCGAGGCTGAAGGCCCGGCAGAATCCCTGGATCAGGCCGGAGAGGGTCGAGCCCTCCTTGCTCATCTTGATGAAGACCTCGCCGGGATTGCCGTCCTCGAAGAGTCCGATGGTGAGGTATCCCTCGTGTCCCGCGATCGCGAACTTGTGGGTCATCGAACGGCGGGTGCTCGGAAGGCTCTGACGGGGGGGAACGGCCATGGTCTGCATCTGATCGCGGCTCCACTGGGGCCCGACTCCTCGGCAACGCGATCCTTCGACGCGCCGCGGGCCGGACGTTCTCTCGGACGAAGATCGTATCGACCAGCGGCCCCTCGACGCTCGATTTTCGATTCGGACCCGAAAAACGACCGCCCGCGAACCGGAGTTCGCGAGCGGTCGTGGTGCGTTCGATCGAGGGGCGGGCGAGCCGCCGACCGTGCCGGGTCAGGCCTCGGAGGTCTCGCCGGCGGGCTCGGCCGATTCCTCAGCGTTCGTTTCCTCGGAATCCTCCGGCTCGCCTTCCGGAGCCTTGCGGGCGGAGGGCTCGATCAGTTCGCCCTCGTTGTCGAATTCCATCTCCTCGGTCTCCTCGGAGAGGGAACGATCGGCCTCGACGACGATGTGGATCTGCGCTCGGAGATCCTTCTCGAACTGGATGACCACCGGATAGTCGCCGACGCGCCGAATGGGATTGGCGAGCCGGACGGCCCGTTCGTCGACCGCGTGGCCGAGTTCGACGAGTCCGTCGGAGATGTCCCGCTGGGTGACGGAGCCGTAGAGGACGCCGCGGTCGTTGCAGCTTCGGACGAGCGTGATGCTCATCTCCTCGAGGGCGTCGATGATCTGCTTCCGCTCGCCGCGGACCTTCTCGAGCTCCGCGAGGGCCTCCGCACGAGCGGCCTTGAGCGCCTCGACCCGTTCGTCGGTCGGTGCCTCGGCGATTCCGAGCGGGAGGAGGAAGTTCCGGGCGAAGCCGGGCTTCACCTTCACGACGTCGCCGACGATGCCGAGGCTCTCGACGTTCTGGTTGAGCAGGACGGTGATGGTTCTGGTGGACTTGGCAGGCATGTTGTTCTCGCTGTCCTCGTTTCCGGGTTAGGAGCCCTCGCGACCGGGAGGGCCCCAGCGAATGGGATCGAGGATTATGACAGAACCAGCCCCTCGAAGGAAGGGCTGGTTCGGGCATGATTCCGGGATTTCACGGGTCACGCCGCCGCAGGTCGACGCGAGACGGCCCCCGGCGATCAGAACGGGATGTCGTCGGCATCGACGGGCTGGTGACCGCCACCGCCGGAGGTCTGGTCGCCGCCGCCGGCCCGCTGTCCACCGGACGGGGCGCCCGCGGACGCGTAGGAGCCGCCGCCGCCGCCGCCGCCACCGCCGCCCTCGCGGCCGCCGACGAACTGGAAGTTCTCGACCACGACCTTGAGCTTGGAACGGTTTCCGCCGTCCTTGTCCTGCCAGGAGTCCAGCTTGAGCCGACCCTGGATGAGGACCGGGCGGCCCTTCGAGAGGTACTGGGCCATCACTTCGGCCTGACGACCCCATGATTCGCAGTCGACGAAGGTCGTCTCCTCGCGACGCTCGCCGTCCTTGGTCTGGAAGGTCCGATTGACCGCGAGTCCGATGTTGGCGACGGTCTGGTTCGAGGGGGTGTGTCGCAGTTCGATGTCGCGAGTGAGATTGCCGAGCAGGATGACTTGATTGAAACTGGCCATGATTGGTCTCCGAGGTCGTGAATACCGGAGTCTACGCAGCCACTTCGACGTCCTGCCCGGGCGATCCCGAAAAGCGACGAGTCGTCCACATTTCGAGTGCGGGGCGATCCCCGTCGCAGGTGGACGAAAGCGGGGGCCGACCGATCGGTCGACCCCCGCATGCTGCTCGAACCTGACGATCGCCCCGGGGGTCACCCGGCGTCGCCGTCCTCCGGCGCGGCCGTTTCAGCCGGCGTCTCGGCCGGCGTTTCGGCCGACTCCTTCGCGGGGGCTTCTTCGGTGGCCACCGCGGACTCGGCGGGGGCGGTCGCCGTGACGGTCGGGGCCGCGGTCGCGGCCTCGGCGGCCTGGGTCTCGCGGAGCTTGATCTCGTCCTCGAGGGTCGATCGCTGGTCGGCGGCCTCGATCTCCTCGGCGGGGACGTGTTCGGCTCGGAGGACCATCGCCCGGAGGATGAGTTCGCTCAGGTTGCAGTCGCGTTCGATGCTCGGGATTCGCGACCGGTCGGCCTTGAAGTACGCGAGGATGTAGAGGCCTCGCTTGTTGCTGGCGATGTCGTAGGCGAGACGACGCTCGTCCCACTTCTGCATCGCCACGAGCTCAGCGCCGGCTCGATCGAGGATCGAGTTCACGTGGTCGACGACGCCGCGGAGATCGGCGGCGGCGGACTGGGGGAAGAGGAACATGCCTTCGTAGATTCCGTGTCGAACTTCGCTGCTCATCGTGGTCATTCCTGTTGCGACGCCGCGGATCGCGGCGCCTGGGGGGCGGATGTTCCGCCGTTTCGATCGGATCGGTGCGGGGTCAGCCCGCGACCTTCCGGTTGAATCGATTCATCGCCGGTGCGAGCCCTTCGCTCGCCCAGCACGCTGCCGCGACCGCGGCGTCGTCGAGCGACGGCTCGACGAGTTCCTGTTGTTCGGGCGTGAAGCGCCCGAGCACGTAGTTGCTGAGCGGGATCCGTCCGGGCTTGTCGATCCCGATTCGGAGTCGAGGCCATGCATCCGTGCCCAGCCCCCGCGAGACGTCCGCGAGTCCGTTGTGACCTCCGGCGCCGCCACCCGGCTTGATCCGGACCGAACCGCAGGGGATCGCGGTGTCGTCGACCACGATCAGGAGATCGTCGGCGGGGGACATCTTGTAGAAGCGGATCGCCTCCGCCACGGACTTCCCGCTCACGTTCATGAACGTGAGCGGCTTGAGGAGAAGGACCTTCTGGTCCTCGATCATCGCCTCGACCACCAGTCCCGAGAATCGGTTCCTCGCGGCCCCGGCCGCGGGATCCGCGTACCGGCGGGCGAGCCGGTCCACCACCTCGAACCCGACGTTGTGCCGGGTGCGGTCGTATTCCTGCCCTGGGTTGCCCAGTCCGACGACGAGCTTCATGGGAGTGGTCCTGAGAAAGCGGGTGGAGAACGGGAGGCGGGGTCAGTCCCCTTCGGTGGCCGGGGCCTCGCCGCCGTCGGCGGCCTCCTCGGCGGGTGCCTCGGCGGCATCCTCCTCGGCGGCGATCTGCACGTGGACGATCATGGTGCTCCCGGACGTCGTCGCGACGACACCCTCGGGCATCACGAGTTCGCCCACCGTCACCGATTCGCGATAGGTGTCGAGTTCGACGCGAATCGACTCCGGAATGTCCCGGACCGCGCACTCGACCTCGATCTCGGAGTGGTCGTGGACCACGATGGCCCCCGCGAGCTTGGCGTTCTGAAGTTCGCCGGCGAGATCGAGATGGACCTTGACGGTGACCTTCTCGTCGAGGTTCACCCTCGCCAGGTCGACGTGGATCACGTCGTCCCCGAGGTAGCCGAACTGGAGGTCCTTGACGAGGCAGGTCTCGGCGTCCTCGCCGTCGATCTCCACGTTGAGGACGTGTCGTCCGTGGTGGAGGTGGGCGAGGGTCGTCTTCTCGTCGACGCTGACGGAGACGGGATCGCTCCCGTGTCCGTAGATGACCGCGGGAAGGCGTCCGGACTTGCGAAGCCGCTGGGCGTAGCGACTTCCGAGTCGCTCCCGCTTCTCGGCGCTGATGGTCGGGGTTTCATGAGTCATGCCTGGATCTCCATTCGAATGCGAATCGTCGTGGCGGCCGCATGGTCGCGACGACGCGGGGTTGGTTCACTAACGCTTGGTTCCCACGCCGGTCCGGAACATCGCGGAGACCGACTGGTCGTGGTGGATTCGGTGCACCGCCTCGCCGAGCAGCTTGGCGACGCTGAGCACGGTGATCTTGTCCTCGCTCCCGCCGAACCGATCGCCGGCGGGGATCGTGTCGCAGACGTTCACCCGCGAGATCGGGCTGTCGGCGATTCGTTCCATGGCCATGCCGACGAGCACGGGGTGGGTCGCGGAGACGACGACGTCGTTCGCGCCGTTCTCCTTGACCAGGCGGGCGGCCTCGCAGACGGTTCCGGCGGTCGAGATCATGTCGTCGAACATCAGGACGGTCCGGCCGTCGACGTCGCCGATCAGGTTCTTGACCACCACCTCGGTGCCGGACTGCCGGCGCTTGTCCACGATCGCCATGTCGCATCCGAGCACCGTCGCGTACATGTTCGCGACCTTCACGTTGCCGACGTCGGGCGAGACCACCACGATCTCCCGAAGCGCCTCGCGGGAGGCGAGGAAGTGTTCGACGAACACCGGCGCGGCGCTGAGGTGATCCACGGGGATGTCGAAGAATCCCTGGATCTGGGCGGCATGGAGATCCATGCAGAGGACCCGGTCGGCACCGGCGGCGGTGACGAGATTGGCGACCATCTTGGCGGTGATCGGAACCCGCCCCTCGTCCTTCCGATCCTGGCGGGCGTACCCGAAGTACGGGATCACCGCGGTGATCCGCTTGGCCGAGGCCCGGCGGAGGCAGTCGATGTAGACGAGCAGCTCGATCAGGCTGTCGTTGACCGGCTGGCAGGTCGGCTGGACGACGAAGCAGTCGCGGCCGCGAACGTCCTCGTCGAGCTTGACGAAGATCTCGCCGTCCGGGAATTCCGACGACGTGCTCTGGCCCATGGGCAGGTCGAGATGCTCGCACATCGAGGCGGCGAGGTCCCGGCCGGCGCGGCCCGCGAAGATCTTGATGTGTTCCCGGTCGCTCGCCGTCATGCGTCGGTCTCCGAGGTGGCGATGCGGTGGCGGGACCGGATGATCCCGTCGACGATCGCAAGCTGCTCCTGGTCGTTGATGCTCAGCACGTCCTCGGCGGGGACCGCGTCCACGACCGCGACGCCGGCGCCGTCCGCCCGGGCGATGCCGAAGACGTCGGTGACGTAGTACTCGCCGTTCGCGTTGTCGTTGCCGGTCCGAGCGAGCCGGTCGAAGAGCGGGCCGGCCCGGAAGCAGTAGTAGGAGGGGTTCACCTCCCGGATCTCGAGTTGCCCGGGCGTCGCGTCCTTCTGCTCGACGATGCGTTCGAAGTCGCCGGCCGGATCGCGGAGAATGCGTCCGTAACCCGACGGGTCGTCGATCTGGGCGGTCGCGAGGGTCGCGTCCGCCGACGCCGCGCGATGCGTCGCGAGCAGCGTCTCGAGGGTCTCGGTCCGGATGAGGGGGCCGTCCCCGCACAGCACGAAGACGTCGTGACCTCCGCGGTCGGCGAAGGCGGGGCGGGCCTGGTCGACGGCATGTCCGGTGCCGAGCTGCTCCGACTGCTCCACGAATTCGATGTCGCTCGCATCCGCGAGACTCGCGCGGACCAGATCGCCCTTGAACCCGACGACGACGACGATGCGTTCCGCGCCCGCCGCCCGGCAGGCGTCCACGACCCAGTGGAGCATCGGTCTTCCGCCGACCTCGTGCATGACCTTCGGCAGGTCGCTCTGCATCCGCGTCCCCTTGCCGGCCGCGAGGATGATCGCGTCGACGGGATTTCCGTGGTGGGCGGGATGATGGTTCTCGGAGACGTTCATGGGATGGTCGATCGGTCTCGGGGGTGGGGACGGAGGTCCGGGGAAGCTGGCCCGCCTAGATTCGAACTAGGACTGCTTGGACCAAAACCAAGAGTGCTACCGTTACACCACGGGCCAGTGGTCGGAATCCCTCGCTCGAACGCGGACTCCGCGGCGACGCTTCCTCGTCGGATGTCGAAGATGAATGTCGTTGGTGGACTCGTGTCGCGTCTTCGACGCGTCGTCGGAACCGGAGGGCGTCGGACGGGACCATCCCGCTCGACGGGTCGCGGTCCGGAGCGTCGGGGACGTTCCGAGTCCGCGGCTGGAGTGGGCGGGAGCACGCGAAAGCCGCGAACGGCGTGCCCCATGAGGCGCCAGCTGGGATGCTGTCACCTTCGGCCCGAGTTCTGGAGTCTACCGGAACCCGCGGTTCGACGAAAGTCCCGCCGTGGTCCCCGGCGGACGAAAAAACCCCGATCCCGGCTCGGGATCGGGGCCTTCAGGAGAAAGCGAGGCGATCGGTCGGAACACTCAATCTCGACGTCGCCTCTCGGACCTAGAAAATCGCTTCCCGGCGGATGCTTCCGGGCTTGGAGGGGCCGCCCGGCGGAGCCGAGGGGCGGCCTTCCCGGGACCCGGCGTCGCGTTGGAAATCCGTCGGTCCCCTCGAGCGCGATCGCTCGACCGCAGGCGACGGTGGTCGTCCTCGGCCCGCCCGGCCGCGGGTCGGCGGTCGCGCTTCTTCACGGTCCGCGCAGCCTCGGTTCGGCGTCGCTCGACCCGGGGGCGTTCCGCGCCGACGTCGCGTCGATCGTTCGCCCGCCCCAGCGAACGCGGCTCGTCCGCGAATGGTCTCGTGCCGCGTCGGGCGGTCTCGACGGACGGCCTTGAACGAACGCGGTCGAGGCGTCGCGAGCGACGGTCCTCCCGCTCGATCCGGTTCGAGTCGCCACGACGGGTGTCCGGTCCCGACCGTCCGACGCGGTGGATCTCCTCCCGCTCGACGGTCGTTCTCGCGAGGCGCGAAAGCACCGCCCGCCGCATTCGCGGATGCATTCGGTCGAGGTTCTCGGCGATCGCTCGTCGTTGCTCGAGCGAGAGCCCGGACTCGCGACGCGGGTCGGGGGGGGTGGTGGTTCGCACGACCAACGTCGCGTTCGATTCGTCGGTCGTGAACCCTCGTTCCGAATCGTTCGATGCGGCGGCGACGGCGACCGTCGAAAAGGCGAGGCAGACGGGGATGATGATGGCGGTCAGACGGCGCATGGGACAACGCTCCGTTCGGATTGCGGTGGACGCCGGCGTGCGTCCTGACGCTTGAAGGTCGGTTTCGAAGGACTCCCGGTCAAGGGAACACCATGAAAACGATCCCATCCGGTCCGGATTGCAGGTGGAGCGTGGAAAATCACCGGTTCGCGCGCAGGTCGCGTCCCTTCGCGGGGCGTCGCGTTCGGGCCGGCATCGCCGCCGGCGTGGGGAATCGACGTGCTACAGTCCTCGGGCCCCGCCGAAACCCGCAATCCCACCGAAGGAACACGACATGGCCGAAACCACCGCCCCCTCGATCGCGCTCGCTCCGGAGACGCTCGTCTCCCTCGACCCCGCGACGGGCGAGCCCGTGGGCGAGATCGAGGTCACCACGGTCGACCGGATCCCGCAGATGGTCCGCGACGCCCGATTCGCCCAGCGGAGCTGGGGCGACCTCTCCTTCGAGCAGCGGGCGGAGATCCTGAAGTCCGCCATCCCCCGGCTGGTGGAGGAGGCGCCCCGGATCGGTGAACTGCTGACCCGTGAGATGGGAAAGCCGAAGGCCCAGGGCGTGGGCGAGGCCACCTACTGCGCCGAGGGCATCGCCGACGAAGTGGATTCGGTGATCGAGGCGTTGCGTCCCGAGGTGCTGGAGGACGAGCACACGAACACCACCCTCCGGTTCGACCCGTACGGGGTCGTCGCGGCGATCACCCCCTGGAACTTCCCGCTGCTCATGGTCTTCCAGTCGGTCATTCCGGCGCTGGCGGCGGGCAACACGGTCCTGCTCAAGCCGAGCGAGGAGACGCCGCTGGTCGCGCGTGAATGGGCGACGGTCCTCAACGAGGCACTGCCGCCCAACGTCCTGCAGCTGGTGATCGGAGACGAGCGGCAGGGGCGGGCCCTCGTCGAGTCGCCGATCGACCTCGTGGTGTTCACCGGGAGCCGGGAGGCGGGCAAGCACATCCTTCGCGAGGCGAGCGGCGGACTGAAGCGGGTCATCCTCGAACTCGGCGGCAAGGATCCGATGGTCGTCCTCGAGGGGGCCGACCTCGATCGCGCCGCGGCGTTCGCGGCCCGCAACTCGTTTCGAAACGCCGGACAGGTCTGCGTCAGCACGGAACGGATCTACGTCGAATCTTCGGTCGCCGACCGGTTCACGGAGAAGCTCGTCGAGCGGGCGGACGGGATGAAGCAGGGGCCCGGCATGGAGGAAGGCGTCGAGGTCGGGCCGATGATCAATCGACGACAGAAGGACCACGTGCTCCGGCAGATCGAGGCGGCGGTCCGGGACGGGGCCAAGGTGTTTCACGGCGGGGATGACGGCGGGGACGGGAACTTCATCCCGCTGACGGTGCTCGGCGACCTCCGGCACGACATGGACATCATGAGCGAGGAGACCTTCGGACCGGTGGCCTGCGTCATGGCCGTCGACCACGCGGACGACGCGGTGAGGCTCGCCAACGACAGCCGCTTCGGCCTCGCCGCGAGCGTCTGGGGGGATCCGGATCGCGCCGAGGAGATCGCCGCCCGCATGACGGCCGGCATGATCGGCGTCAATCGGGGTTGCGGCGGGGCGGACGGCAGCCCGTGGGTCGGCGCGCTGGAGAGCGGTTACGGCTGGCACTCCGGCAAGTACGGACATCGCCAGTTCTGCCAGATCCGGACCATCAGTCGAGGCCGGTCGAAGGACGGGGACTGAACCGGTGCCGCTCCCGATCGCCGGTGAAATCGAAGTGACGGTGGCGGCCGCCGCCCCGGTCTCCATCCACGGCGACCTCTACGTCGATCTCGCGATGCTCGTGCCGGGTGACGCGACGCCGACGCGGGCGCGGGTTCCCGCGTCCTCGTTCCCGGTCTCTTCGGATGGCGAGCGACGCCTTCCCGCGGTCGACGACCGGCTCGTCGTCCGGGTCCTGCTGGGACAGGTCGACGGGGTGCGTCCGGCGGATTGAGTCCCCGTCACGCGAGGATCGCGGTGACCGTCTCCTCGATCGCGTCGTCCCAGGGGAACTCGACGGCCGCGACGTTCTCCAGCAGTTGCGATTCCCGCGTCGCGCCGACGATGCAGCTGGAAACCTCGGTCCGTCGAAGGCACCACCGCAACGCGAGGGTGGACATCGGCACGCCGAGATCCGCGGCGACCGGCGCCAGCCGACGGACCCGCTCGATGTTCTCCTCGGTGAACCGACGCCGCAGGAAGACGCCCTGCTTCTCGTCGCCGGCCCGGGCCTGTTCCGGCGAGGCGTCGAGATACTTTCCGGTCAGCATGCCCTCCGCGAGCGGGGAGAAGCAGACGTTGCCCAGTCCGTGCCGATCGGTGGTCGGGAAGACGCCCTCCTCCCAGTGCCGGTCGAGCATGTTGTAGATCGGCTGGTTCGAGATGGGGCGGTGCCAGCCCGCCTCCTCGCAGATCGAGATCGCCGCCTCGATCTGGGGCCCGGTCCATTCGCTCACCCCCCAGTACAGCGTCTTGCCTCGTTCGACGAGGTCGCTCATGGCGCGGTAGGTCTCCTCGAGCGGCGTGTTCTCGTCGTAGCGATGGCACTGGTAGAGGTCGACGTAGTCGACGCCGAGGCGACGCAGCGACTTGTCCATCTCCTGGTGCAGGTGCTTGCGGGAGAGTCCCCGGTCGTTCGCGGTGGGGAACGGCCAGTCCGGTTCGTACGGCCAGAAGACCTTCGTCGCCAGCACGTAGGTCTCGCGGGGGAACGGACGGAGGGCGTGTCCGACCACGGGTTCGGTGCCGCCCCGCCCGTACGCGTTCGCGGTGTCGAAGAAGTTGATCCCGGCTTCGTACGCGGTGCGGTGGAGCCCGGCGGCGCGATCGAGGTCCCCGGAGTCCAGCGTGAGCCAGGAGCCGAAGCCGATCTCGGAGACGAGGAGTCCGCTGTTGCCGAGGTGGCGGTACTTCATGACTTGCTTCCGGGGCCGGCGGGCCGGCGGGATTCATGGAGGGAGTCGATGAGTCTACGGTCTCGACTTCGGTGGCGTGCCGGTTAACCTCCACCGGTGCTCGACGCCGACCTCCTGCTCAGGATCTACGCCGCCGGCTGCTTCCCCATGTGGGACGAGGCCAACGCGGAGACCGGAATCTTCCGGCCGGATCCTCGCGCCATCATCGAATTCGACGGACTCCACGTGCCCCGGCGACTGGAGAAGCGGATGCGAAGCGCGCCGTTCCGGATCACCACCGACCAGGCGTTCGAGGAGGTCCTGGATGCCTGTCACGAAGGCCGAGACGACGGGTGCTGGTGTTCCCCCGACATGGAGGTCGCCTACATCGAACTGCATGAGCGAGGCTTCGCCCACAGCGTCGAGGCGTGGCTCGACGATCGACTCGTGGGCGGCCTCTACGGTGTCCAGATCGGCGCCGCGTTCATGGCGGAATCGAAGTTCAGTCGTCCCGGAGCGGGCGGAACGGACGCATCGAAGATCGTGCTCGTGGCCACGGTGCGATCGCTGGCCGCCGCCGGATTCTCGCTCTTCGACGTCCAGTTCCGCAACGACCACATCGATCGATTCGGCGTGGTCGAGATCGATGCGGAGGAATACGAGGGACGTCTCGAACGGGCCCTCGTCACGCCGCGTGACTGGCCGGCCGGGTTCGAGGGCGCGTCGGGCCGAGGCGGTCCCGAGGATCAGGGTCGACCGCAGCGGACCCGCGACCACTGAACCGCTTCGGGGGGTCGCCGAGCCCCGGCACCTCGCCCGTCTCGAGATGCAGGCGGATCGGGTGGGATTCGTCGCCCCGGTCTTCATCGCATGGCGAGCGGGTGGCGTGGAACGAAACAGGGCCCGGACCGATCCGAAGATCCGGCCCGAGGCCCCGTCTCTCTCTCGATCGTCATGCCTCGCGGCTTACTCCTTCGCCCGGGGTCTTGCGCCCGGTCCGATGCCGCACGGCGAGAGATCAGAAGGGGGTCGGTCCCCAGCGGACCAGCAGCAGGCCGGTGTCGCCGGCATCGACCACGCCGTCCAGGTTCAGGTCGCCGTACAGCGGGAAGGGCGAGGCCCACCAGCCGAAGACGATGAACAGGTCGCTTCCGTCGATCACCCCGTCGAGGTTGAGATCGCCGTACGCGAACTCGCATTCGTCGAGGGTGCCGTTCGCGTTCGTGTCGAGCGCGCCCTCCGCGAGCTCGACGGCATCGTCGATGCCGTTCCCGTTGCAGTCGACGAAGTCGAAGAAGGCCATCGGGTCCTCGATCTCCTCGATCACGTCCTCGACGGCGTCGGTCGCGGTCTCCGTGGCGGTCCAGGTGCCGCCTTCGAGTCGCTCCACCACGGCCTCTTCGACTTGGTTGGTCTGCACGTCGACCCTGGTCCGGATTCGGGCGTCGCCGGCGGTCGCGGTGATCTCGTTCTCCTCGGCGACGGCAATCAGGCCGACGGATGCGGCCGACACGATGACGGTGATGATTCGGATGCTCATGCCTTTCCAGACTCCTTCCGGATCGATTGTCTCGGCGGGCCGTCCGGGGATCCCTTTCCCCGGGATGACGGTGCCGATCTCTCTTTCGTTCGAAGGGGAACGGCACCGGCGAGACGCTCGTGCGGTCCTCGATCGTTGCCCGATGATGACGATCGGGACGAGATCCCTCAAGTGGGCGAACCCCCCAGAATCGAGCAACGCGACGAGCACCCGTCCCCGCCGCGCCGGCGGACGTCGGCTCATGTCGAGACGAGGCGGAGGGGCCGGGTGCGCGGCGGTCAGGGACGGTCGTCGATCGTCTTGCGGGGCGGGATCGACGCCGGTCGATCGACCGGATAGTCGAATCGAAGCGGCCTTCTGAGCTGGTGGTGGGCGGGATCGTCGATCGCCGCCCGGAACTCCGGACTCAGCAGGGAGTCGAGTTCCTTCGCGGTCTCGGGAAAACCGATGCCTCGCCAGCCCGGTTTCATCCCCGCACGAAGCACTACCACCTGCTGGAAGAACTCGACGACGTCGCAGTTGGGGTCACTGCAGTCGCCGGGCGATTCGGCGGGGCGCCCGGGACAGTCGTTCTCGGGATGCTGCCAGAAGACGCACTTCGCCCGCGCCGTCTCGCGGGCGATGATCGACGTCCAGTCCTCCACGCCGAAGACCTCGGGATGCAGGCGACTGAGGCCGAACTGCGTGATGAAGTGATGGATCTCCTCGACGGTCACGGCCCGGCCCCGGGCGTCCGGGCCGCCGGGTCGGACGTCGAGCCACCAGGCGGGGATCACGATGTCGTAGCCGAGCACCCGCTCCAGCCGCGGAAGCTGGCGGCGTTCCCAGTCGCGCCGATCGACCGGCATCGCGAGCCAGGCCGCGTCGCGGTCGCGCAGCAGGGCGACCAGCGCGGCGTCGTCCGGCACGCCGTCGTGGTCCTGATCGAGCATCTCGGCGAGCACCGCGGCCGCGAGTTCGAGGTAGGTGGCGGGCATCCGGTCGTCGGCCGCGAGGAGCACGCCGAACGGCATCGCGCATCTCGAGAATCCCACCGCCGCGAGGGCCTTCCGCTGGTCGGCATCGAGATCGAGTCTCGGATCGCGGCAGTCGAGGATCGGGATCGGGGTCGGGCGCGGGGCTCGCGGTGGTTCGTCGCCGTCCGCGGCCGCCTCCGGCGCCGGTGGGTTCGCGGCACCCGTGGCGTTCGGCGGGTCCGGGGCTTCGTCGTGACCGGTGTCCTCGATCGGCCCGACGGCGGTCGCGACGAGGGCCACGACCCCGAGCGCCACCAGTCCGATGCCGAACACCGTGCCGGTGGGCCGTCCGCAACCACCCGGGGCGGTCCGGGCGTGCGAGCTCGTTCGGGGAGGGCGTGTCATGATTCGATCTCCGGGGGCTCGTCGATGACGGATGCGAGTGCGCTGATCCATTCGTCGGCCTCGGAAGCGCGGGTCAGCCGCCGACGGTCGAGTCGAAGCCACTTCGGTTCCTCGAATCGCCGGGCGTAGCGCCTCGCCCGTTCCGGATGGGTCTGCCAGGTCCAGGCGACCATGGATCGTTCTCGATCGAGGCTGAACAGGTCGCGGACCCGTTCCTGATTTCCGTTCCACAGGCGGGGCCGCCCGAGACCGCGTCGAATCGATCGGCATCCGACTCGCCAGGTGGCGAGCCAGCGCGGTGGGTGCAGCCAGGCGACGTGCGTCGCGTCCTGCCAGACGTCATCGAGCACCGCCCGGTAGTTGCCCTCGATCACCCACGAATCGCGAGCCGTCATGAAACCCCGGACCCGATCCCGGAATTCCGGCACCGGCAGCGGAGTCCAGTTCGGCTGATGGTGCACGGCGTCGAGTTCGAGGGTTGGAATCCCGAACGTGTCGGCGATTCGTCGAGCGAGCGTGCTCTTGCCCGCACCGCTGCATCCGACAATGGAGATCCGGAGTCCCATTGGTCGAACATCCTAGGGGAAGGGCGTGGACGGCCTCGTCGGCCGCGGGCACTTCCCCCCGCATGGAAGGAATGGCCATGGATCAGACCGATCTCGAGACCTGGACCGCGTTCTTCATGTGGGCGAGTCTCCTCAACCTCGGACTCCTGACGTTGACCACGTTCGCGTGGATGGGATTTCGTTCACAAGCCCATCGAATCCACGGCAGGATCTTCGGGGTGTCGACGAGCACGATCGACATCACCGCGTACGCCTCGATCGCCGTCTGGAAGGCGTTGACCGTCGCCCTGTTCATCTGTCCCTGGCTCGCGCTGCTCATCCTGGGATGACGACGGGTGGTCGGCCGCCGGCCGGCGGCCGATCACGGATCCTCGATCGCCGCGGCTCCGGCCGGCGGCGTCCCGCGCTCCTGCGGTGGCTCGACCGACTTGGTGTTCGAAAAGAGCTGGATCACGATGACGCCGGCGAGGATCAGTCCCATGCCGACGATCGCGGGGGCGTCCACCCGTTGTCCGTAGAGCCACCAGGCGGCGATGGTGATCAGCACGAGCCCGACGCCCGACCAGATCCCGTAGGCCACCCCGATCGGGATCCGCCTCACGCAGAGGGCGAGGGCGATGAAGCAGATCACGTAGCCCACGACGACGACGAGACTCGGGAGGGGACGCGTGAAACCGTTCGAGGCCCGGAGGGCGGCGGTCGCGGCGACTTCGGTAACGATCGCGATGGCGAGGTAGACGTACGGCAAGCGGGACCTTTCGAAGGAAGCGCGGTTGGCGTGGTCAAGCATAGTCAGGCGGGGGACGGACGATCACCCGGCCGCGGCCGCTCGATGCGTCCGGTTCATCCGTTTCCGGCGGGATCGGACGATCGTCTCCACGGGCCGCCGAGCGCGGCCAGGACCGCGAGCAGCACGACCTGCACGAACCACCGCAACAGGTGCCCGCCCGTCGAGAGGCGGACGCCGTCGAACGCCAGATCGTTGATCCACATGTTGAGGTTGGCCAGCGACATCGCGAGGACCAGGAGGATCAGCAGCCGGGCCGACCACCGGCGAACGCGGGGGACGACCAGGCCGAGACCGAGGACGATCTCCAGTCCGCCGCTCGCGAAGTTCCAGAATCGCGGCCAGCCGAGATACGACGGCACGATCGCCTCGAACGGCTCCGGGTTCCGGAAGTGCTGTATTCCGATCCATGCGAATGCGAGGCCCAGCGGCGTCGCCACGAGGAACGCCGCGAGACGACGCGCACGGGATCCGCGGGAAGGCACCGCCACCTCAGTCCACCGGTCCGATCCGCGCGATCTCCGCGAACACCGCCGCGTAGAGACCCGCGCAACCGATCACCACGAGCAGATGCCAGATGACGTGGTAGCCCCGGCGGTGGTCCTGCAGGTAGAAGAGGACGCCGAAGGTGAACGCCGCACCGGCGACCAGCAGCGAGATCAGGCTCGAGCGACCGAGCCGCTCGAACATCGGGACCGCCGCGACGAGACACGTCCATCCCATCAGGAGGTACATCGTCGTGGACAGGCCCTCGAATCGACCCGTGAAACGGATCTTGAACACCACGCCGAGCACCGCCATCGACCACACCGCGATCAGCAGTCCGTCTCCCCAGGGACCTCGAAGCCCGGTGAGGCAGATCGGCGTGTAGCTGCCCGCGATCAGCACGTAGATCGAGGCGTGATCGAGGACCTGGAGCCGACGCCTGCGATCGGGATTTCGATTCGCGTGGTAGCAGGCCGATGCCCCGAGGGTCAGGATCATCGACAGCCCGAAGATCGCGCAACCGAGGAAGGCCGCCCCGTCATCTCGTCCCGCGGCCCGGATCAGCAGGACGGGCAGGGCGGCCATCGCGGCGAGGCAACCGATGCCATGGGTGATGGCGTTCCATCGCTCCTCGCGGGTGGAGGCGGTCATCGACATTCCAAGAGGCTACATCGGGGACGTGCCGCCCGCGGCGGGAGGGCGTTCCTTTCGTGGTCGACGTCCCGCGACGCGGCGACGTCCTCGACGTGATCGGATTCGCCGGTCCTAGACGTTGAAGAGGAAGTTCACCACGTCGCCGTCCTGCATGACGTAGTCCTTGCCTTCGCTCCGCAGTTTCCCGGCTTCTCGAATCGACTTCTCGTTCTTGTGCTGGACGAGATCGTCGACCAGGTAGCACTCGGCCCGGATGAATCCGCGCTCGAAGTCGCCGTGGATCACGCCGGCGGCCTTCGGGGCGGTGTCGCCGCTCCGGATGGTCCAGGCCCGGATCTCCTTGGGACCGGCGGTGAAGTAGCTCTGGAGGCCGAGCAGGTCGTAGGAACCTCGGGCCACGACCGCCAACGCGGGCTCATCCATGCCGAGCGACTGGAGCATCTCGAGCTTGTCATCGTCCTCGAGTTCGGCGAGTTCGCTTTCGATCTTCGCGCACACCACCACCACGCCGCCGCCGTTCTCCTCGGCGTACTTCCGGACCGCGTCCACGAGCGGACCGGAACCGTCGGCGTGGTCCTCGTCGACGTTGGCGACGTAGAGGATCGGCTTCGCGGTGATGAATCCGAACGAGCGGACCGCCTTCGCCTCCTCCGGACTGAGGTCGAGCGTTCTTAGCGGCTGCTCCCCGTCCAGGCACGCCTTGCACTTCTCGAGCACGCCGAGACGGAACTTCGCGTCCTTGTCGCCGGATCGCGCCTGTCGCTGGGCCTTGTCCAGCGAGCCCTCGACCTGTTCGGCGTCGGCGAGCAGGAGCTCCAGTCCGATGATCTCGATGTCCCGCACCGGATCGATCGAACCGGACACGTGGACGATGTCGTCATCCTCGAAGCAGCGGGTGACCTGGAGCAGCGCATCGACCTCGCGGATGTTGGCGAGGAACTTGTTCCCCAGTCCCTCCCCCTTGCTCGCGCCCTCGACCAGGCCGGCGATGTCCACGAGGCGGATCACCGCGGGGATGATCTTCTGCGTCTCGATGTGTTCGTTGATCACGTCGAGTCGCGGGTCGGGGACGCTGACCACGCCGATGTTCGGTTCGATGGTGCAGAACGGATAGTTCTGGGCCTCGATGCCGGCCGCGGTGAGGGCGTTGAAGAGCGTGCTCTTGCCGACGTTGGGCAGTCCGACGATGCCGCATTCCATGGCGGGATTCCTGAATCGCTGGGGTGAGGGGGACGAGCGTGCCGGCCGGGACCGGACGGACATGCTAGTCGCTCTCCGCGGACCGGGAATCGCGGCGATCCGGGTTGACCATCCGTCGATTCGTCGTGATCCTGCTCGTCACGGCGTGCGGGATCCGGTCCGTTCCGGATCGACGCGGCCGGTCGGATGACTTCACACCAGGTCGGAGCGAGCCCATGAGCGTCAAGATCACCTTCCACGGCCACGCCGCCTTCTCCATCACCGACGGGACCCACACCGTCCTGATCGATCCGTTCATCACCGGAAACCCCCAGGCGGAGTCGGCCGGAATCACCGCCGAGTCGATCTCCTGCACGCACATCGCGCTGACCCACGGCCACGAGGACCACGTCGGCGACACGATGGACATCGCCAAGCGATGCGGCGCGACCGTCTTCGGTCCGTACGAACTCTGCAACATGCTGGGGGAGGCGGGGCTCGAGAAGCTCGAGCCGGCCAATCCGGGCGGTGGCGTCGACATGCCGTTCGGACGGATCACCATGACCCACGCCTTCCACTCGTCGAGTTTCGGCGGCAAGTACATGGGCATGCCCAGCGGACTGGTGATCCGGATGGGCGACACCACCATCTACAACACCGGTGACACCGGGATCTTCGGCGACATGGCGTTGATCGCGGAGATCCACCGACCCGACGTGCTGATCCTGCCCATCGGGGACCGTTTCACCATGGGGCCGGCCGACGCGGGACGGGCGGCGGAGATGGTGAAGGCGCCGATCGCGATCCCGTGCCACTTCGGGACCTGGCCGCTCATCGACGCCGATCCCGACCTGTTCACGCCCGACGGCGTCGAGGTCCGGCGGCTCGAGGTCGGAGGTTCGACCGAGGTCTGAGGTCTTCTCCCTGGAGATCGCTTCCGATTCCCGTCGGAGGGAAGTCTTCGCACGCCTGGAGCCGATATGGTTCGGGTGCTCCCGTCCCTTCGCCGGGGCGGGCTCGCCGGCCGGGTCCCGCCGGGGGACCGGTGAACCTCGCCTGATCACTCCGGAGCCGCATGCGACCACCGACCGGCCAGAGCGACGACCGGATGACGCCCTTCCACCTGCGGCTGATCGCCCTCGGCGCGGTCTCGCTGCTGGTGGTCGTCGCCCTCGTCCTGCAGATGGTCCGCCTCTCGGTGCTCGAGGGG
This sequence comes from Planctomycetaceae bacterium, assembly GCA_002684855.1. Taxonomy (GTDB): domain Bacteria; phylum Planctomycetota; class Phycisphaerae; order Phycisphaerales; family SM1A02; genus UBA12014. Next base: position 35,753 of record NYWD01000167.1, read on the forward strand.
CCTTCGCGGCTCGCGCGGGCCGAATCGCGGCTGGTCCGTCGCACCTTCCAGCCGACCGTGCGGGGGCCGATCGTCGATCGTGACGGAAGGCCGCTGGCGGTCGAACGGACCGGCTGGGACTTCTGCGTCGACTACGAGGTCATCACCGGGGAATGGCAGCGACGACAGGCCGCGAGAAGCGCCAAGCGGGCGTTCGGCACCGGTTGGAGCGGTCTCTCCCGCACCGAACGGGATGCGGCGATCGATGCCGAGGTTCCGGCGTGGCAGGCCCGGATCGACGCCGTCTGGACGGCGGCCGCGGACGAGGCCGGTCTCGTGCTCGCGGAACTTCCGGAACGCCTCGATTCGATTCGACGGGGGGTCTCGATCCGGGCTGCGTCGGTCTGGAACCGGCAGTTCGAACGGCTGGTCGGCCGTCGAGGCAGAGCGGAGGCGGAGGAGATCTTCGTCGCCCGGCCGATCGCCGAACAGAAGGGGCTGCATCCGATCGTCGAGGACTTCGCCGTCACCGACGCGGACGCCTTCGCGTTGCGGAAGGCGATCGCGGCGCTGATGCAGGAGGTCGCGGCGTCCGGCGGATCCGCGGAAAGCGCCCCGCCCTTCGCCGTGCGCGGCGTCAATCGACGGGTACGCGGCTTCACGAGGGCCCGGGTCGGGATCGATCGCGCCACCCTGCCGGCGGACCTCCGAGGCGAGGGCCTGACGGAGATCGAGGTCGGTGGCGTCGCATCCACCCTCGTGGGCACCACCCGTTCGGAGGTCGCCCCGGAGGACATCCAACGACGTCCCTACGAGCGGCGCGACGACGCCGGGGAGACGCGCATCGACCACTCCGGATACCGGCCGGGCCGCGATCTCATCGGTTCGACCGGTCTCGAGCGTGAGTTCGACCGCATTCTCCATGGCACGATCGGGATGAAGGAGACCGACCGCGCGAGCGGAGACGTCCTCGCCCGCGTTCGACCGGGTTTCGGTGAAACGGTGCGAATCGCGATCGACACGGATCTCCAGGCCCGGGTGCGGGCGATCCTCGATCCGGAGCTCGGGCTGATGCAGGTCCGGCAGTTCCACTACGGATGGAACGCGGCCGGCCCTCGGGAGACGAAGCTTCCCCTCGGCACGCCCCTCCACGGTGCGGCGGTGGTGATCGACGTCCGGACCGGGGAGACCCTCGCCCTGGTGTCGACGCCGACGTTCTCCGATCTCGAGCTCGCCGCCGAGGATCTCGCACTGATGCTGATGCCCGACGCCGACGCCGAAGGGCTTCCGGTGGCCCGGCGCGATCGACGACGAGCGCTGCAGGAACTCGCGCCCTTCCGCAACCGCGCCATCGGGACCGCCTACGCGCCGGGTTCGATCGTGAAGCCGCTGGTCTACGTGGGCGGAGTCGAGGACGGTCGGTTCGGACTCCGCCAGTCCATCGAGTGCAAGGGTTGGATCCGAGGCGAGTTCAAGAAGCCCCGTTGCTGGGGATGGCGACCGGAAGACGGGCTCTACGGCCGGCACGGCGTCCTCGGACCGGTGGATGCGATCGCCGAGAGCTGCAACATCTACTTCTACACCATCGCCGATGTCCTCGGTCCCGACGCGATGCGGGCGTGGTACCGGGCCTGCGGGCTGGAGATGCCGCTCGGCTCCGGACTCGCGGGGGGAAGCGAAGGGGCGTTCATTCCCGACGACACCGAGGTCGGCCGGATGCTGTTCGGGATCGGGCAGGGATCCGTGGCGTGGACGCCGCTGCACGCCGCCAACGCGTATGCGAGACTCGCGAGAGCCGGAGCCCCGATCGAACCCGTGATGGTGCTCGACGAATCCTCGACGGAAGCGGGGGATGACGGCGATTGGAATCGGGCCGCGGTGTCCATCGCGCTGGAGGGCATGGCCAAGTCCGCGCGGGAAGGGACCGCGAGCCGGCTGTGGCTCGATCCGACCACGGGGCCCCGCACCGAGGACATCCTCGACTTCCGGGACCTCGGGGCCGCGGCCCCGGAGATCTGGGCGAAGACCGGGACCGCACAGGTGACCGGTCGCGCCTCGCACGCGTGGTATGCGGGTCTGATCGCCCCGGCCGGCTCGGTCGAACCTCGATACGCGTTCGCCGTCATCGTCGAACACGGCAACTCGGGCGGACGCGCCGGCGGACCGGTCGCGGCGCAGATGATCCGCGCGCTCGCGGCGGAGGGATACCTCGGCGAGGCGGCCCGCGAGGCGCTCGATGCGGGGCCGGTCGAGTGGCTGGATCCGTTGCCGGACGCCGCCGCGAAGTCGGCGCCCTCCGTCCCCCGGGAGGTCGCCGGTGCGTCGGTTCCGGCCCTGGAACGGAGCGACGCGGGTTGACGGATCCCGAGCCCATCACCTCGTCGACCCTCGTCGACGTCCCGGCCCGACCGAAGCGGGATCGTTTCACCGCGCGTGGACTCCACGAACACGCGCTCGACCTGCAGGTGGGACGGATCCGCTGGGCGACGGTCGGGTGGATCGTGGTGCTGGCGGCGCTCGCCCTGAACGTGATCGGCATCGTGGCGATCTCCACGACCGAGCCGGGATTCGCCCGGAAGCAGGCCCTCTTCCTGCCGCTCGGCATGATCGTCGCGGCGGCCGTGGCGATTCCGGACTACCGGCGCCTGCGACGGATCGTCCCCGGTCTCAGCGTGCTGGTGCTCGCATTGCTCGTCTTCGTCCTGATCCCGTTCGTGCCGACCTGGCTGGTCCGGCCGTACAACGGGGCGCGTCGCTGGATCAACCTCGGCATCACGGACCTCCAGCCGTCCGAACTCGCGAAGGTGGTCTGGGTGCTCGCGCTCGCAGCCTGGTTCCGCCTGCGGTGGAACGTCCGCTCGCTCCGGGGGTTCGTGCTGCCGTTCGTGGTGACGGCGATCCCGATGGGCCTGATCCTCCTCGAGCCCGATCTCGGGACCGCCCTGCTGTTCGTGCCGACGCTGCTGGCGATCCTGCTGGTCGCGGGGGCGAAGATCTCCCACCTCGCCATCCTCGTCCTCTCCGGGGTGCTCGCGATCTCCGCGGTGCTCTTCACGCCGGTCCGCGGATTCCTCAAGGATCATCAGCAGGATCGGATCGAGGCCCTGCTGGCGCAGATCGAGGGCGACGATCGATATCGAGACGACATCGGCTACCAGGGGGATCGGGCGATGACGCTCGCGGGTGCGGGTGGCGCGACCGGAGTGGGTCGCGAACACGCCGCCACCCTCCTTCGATTCAACCACCTGCCCGAGGATCACAACGACATGATCTTCGCGGTCGTCACCTGTCGATGGGGACTCCTCGGTGGCGCCGTGGTCTGGGCCCTGTTCCTCACGCTCGGGGTCGGCGGCTTTCTCGTCGCGGCATTCGCCCGGGACCTCTTCGGAAGACTGCTCGCCACCGGGCTGGTCACCCTGCTGCTCGCCCAGATGGCGATCAACACCGGCATGACCATCGGCCTGCTCCCCATCACGGGGATGACCCTGCCTTTCGTGAGCGCCGGCGGCGCCAGCCTCGTGACCGCCTGGATGATCATCGGTCTGGTCCTCAACGTCGGGCTTCGACGACCCCGACGGATGGAGCGATGGGAGGTCGCGGAGACCGGTTGACCGTCCCTCGAGGCAGGCCGCGGCGAACCGTGGTACACCGTGGACCCCCATGACCGAACCACGCATCGCCACGCCTCCCGAATCGTTCCTCGTCGCCGCCGCCGCCGCGGGCATCGACTTCGAGTCGCGGGATCTGGAACGGATCGGCCGCTACCTCGAGCTCCTCTACGAAGCGAACGCGAGGATGAATCTCACCGCCATCCGCGAGCCGGCGGACGCGTGGGAACGACACGTGCTCGACAGCCTGACGCTGCTCCCCTGGGTGCTGCAGATGGAGGAGCGGCACGGGCCGGCCACTCGGCTCGTCGACGTCGGCTCCGGAGGCGGGTTGCCGGGCCTCGTGCTCGCGTGCGTGCGTCCGTCCCTCGAGATCATCCTGATCGAGTCGACCGGGAAGAAGGCGCGATTCCTCCGCGACACCGCCCGCTCGCTCGACCTCGATCGCGTCCTGGTGCTCGACCGGCGGGCGGAGGTCGTCGGCCGCGATCCCGACCATCGTGAATCGGCCCATCTGGTGATCGCGCGGGCGGTCGGCCCGCTCGACGTCCTCGCCGAATACACCGTGCCGCTCGCGCGGCCGGACGGGCTGGTGCTCGCCATCAAGGGGGCGAAGGCCGAGGCCGAGATCGAGACGGCGAAGCAGGCGCTCTACAAGCTTCACGCATCGGTGGTGGAGGTCCATCCCACGTCGACCGGTCGGATCGTCGTGATCGAGAAGAATCGCGCCGTCCCCCGGGCCTACCCCCGCGAGGTCGGCGAGCCGAAACGCCGGCCCCTGGCCTGAATCGTCGCGTTCGATCGCCGGCCGAAGACCTATGCTTGCGGCGGACGGTCGCGCGGACCGCACCCACCAACGCCGGAGTCCGATCGATCCTTCCATGATCCTCCCCGCCCGTTCCATGCTCGCTCTCGACGGTCCCGTCGCCCGCCGGCTCGCCGGATTCGAGGCGCGCCCCCAGCAGATCGAGATGGCGACCGCGGTCGAGGGGGCGCTGGCGGCGCGGGAACGACTGTTCGTGGAGGCGGGGACGGGGACCGGCAAGAGCTTCGCGTACCTGCTTCCGGCGATCGGAAGCGTGATCGCCAACCGCGGCGAGCGGGTGGTCATCTGCACGCACACCATCAGCCTGCAGGAGCAGTTGATGGAGAAGGACCTGCCCTTGCTCCGGGCCCTCGTGCCGGACGAGTTCACCGCGGTCCTGGTCAAGGGCCGGTCGAACTACCTCTCCAAGCGACGACTCCGGCTGGCGGTCGAGCGGGAGACCCGACTGCTCGCCGACGAACCCGAGCGGCATTCACTCCAGCAGATCGAGCGGTGGGCGGCCCGCACCGACGACGGAACGCTGGCCACCCTTCCCCAGTTGAAGCGGTCGGGGGTCTGGGACCATGTCCAGAGCGACAGTGGAAACTGCATGGGCCGTCGCTGTCCGACGCACGACGAATGCTTCTACCAGTCGGCCCGGCGTCGGATGGAGAACGCCGACATCCTGGTGTGCAACCACGCGCTCTTCTTCAGCGATCTTGCGCTGCGGATCCGAGGGGCGGGCTTCCTGCCGCCCTACACGCACGTGATCCTCGACGAGGCCCACACCGTCGAGGACGTGGCGGCGGAGCATTTCGGACTCCGCGTCTCCGAGGGCCGCGTGCGGCATCTGATGCGGATGCTCCTCTCGGAGCGGACCAATCGCGGCGTGCTGGCCACGATCGGCGGACGAGGGGGGGCCGGCGACATGGTGGACGATTCCATCGTCGCGCTCCGCCGGGCGGAGACCGCGACCAACGCCTTCTTCGACGATCTCGCGTCCTGGCTGGATCGCGACGGGCAGGGCTCGGTCCGGATTCCGGTTCCCGGGGTCGTGGACAATCCGATGTCGCCCGCGCTGCGGGAACTCGCCTCGGCGCTGAAGGTCCTGAGGACCCGGGTCACCAGCGAGACCGACGAACTGGAACTCGGTTCCCTCGCCGGTCGCGCGACGGAGATCGCGGAGGCCGCGGCCCTGCTCGTCGAGCAGGGCGTGGAGGGATGCGTGTACTGGGCGGAGAACCACCGTCGGCCCGACCGCCGCGGTCGGGGCGGTCGGGGCAGCGTCACCGTCGCCTGCGCGGCGGTCGACGTCGCACCGGTGCTCCGAGAGCATCTCTTCGGTCGGGACGGCGCCGTCGTCTGCACCAGCGCCACGCTCGCGACCGGCGCCGACGACTTCTCCCTCGTGACCGGGCGTCTCGGCGCCGAGTCGCCACGAACCCTGCAGGTTGGTTCGCCGTTCGACTTCGCCCGGCAGATGCGGGTCTGCGTCGATCCCGACATGCCCGAGCCGAAGTCCCCGGTCTATCTCGATCGCCTGGCCGCCAGGATCGTCGAGCAGGTCCGGGCGACCGACGGCGGCGCGTTCGTCCTGTTCACGAGCAACACCGCGATGCGGGAGGCGGCCGACAGGTGTCGCGGGCCGCTCGAGTCCGAAGGCCATGCGGTCCTCGTTCAGCACGAGACCGGTCCACGAGGACTCCTGCTCGACCGGTTCCGGGCCGACGAGCGGGCGGTGCTGTTCGGGGTCGCGAGCTTCTGGCAGGGCGTCGACGTCCGCGGAAGGGGCCTGCGGAACGTGATCATCACGCGACTCCCTTTCGACGTGCCGGATCGACCGATCGTGCAGGCCAGGCACGAGACGATCGAGGCTCGCGGCGGACGCCCGTTCATGGAGGACCAGGTCCCCCGGGCGGTGATCCGGTTCAAGCAGGGAGTCGGAAGATTGATCCGGTCGAGCGAGGACTCGGGCCGGGTGGTCGTCCTCGATCCCCGGATCGTCACGAAGGGGTACGGAAGGATCTTCCAGGCCTCCCTTCCCGAAGGCGTGGAGGTCGAGCCCCTCGAACCGCTCGAAACCGACGTTCCGGACCACGATGCTTTCGACGACTACTTCGACGACGTCCCCGAGATTCCGTTCGACCAGGATTTCCCGGGAGGCTTCGACGCGCTCGAGCCCGGGCGGTGATCGCGGGATGCGACCGGAGACCGCGTCGGATCGGTTCGCGATCGTGGCGTCAGCGCGTCCGGCGTCGTCGAACGAGGCCGAGTCCCGCGAGGGCGGCGGTCCCCGCGAGCCCGGGGACCGCGGTGGATTCGGCGACGGTGTACGTCAGGTCCAGGGTCGAGTCCTCGTCGAATCCCCACCCCGGTCGGATGACGTCGGTCGACAGGAGATCGATGGACGATCCGACGCCGCTCTCGCCCTTGGTCGCGATGTCGAAGTGGAACGTGTCGCCGGCCGCGAGGCCGAGCGACTCGAGGCTGAAGGTCCAGCTCACGGTGCCGTCGGCGGCGCGGGAGAGGTCGGGCGTGCCGGATTCCTTGTGGTTCCACCGGTTTCCCTCGAACGCGTAGCTGCGATTACCGCCACCGTCCTCGAGCCAGGAGCCGATGAAGGTGTCGGTGCCGGCCGGCGTCGACGCGATGGTCCGGTGGAGCGGGTTGCCGCGGGGTCCGCCGCCGTCGCCGGTCCCCGACATGCCGAGCGAGGGCGTGCGGTCGATGAAGACGAGGTAGTCGCCCGAGGTCGTCGCGGAAAGGTCGCCTCGAACGGTGACGCTGAGATGGAGATGGGTCGCGTCGTTGCTGAAGCGAGCGGACACCAGGTCGATGTTGGTCAGCGACGAATCGAAGACGTCGCCGGTCGCATCGGTGTAGGTGGTGCCGACGACCCCGGCCTGTGCGGCGGTGCACAGCCCGACGGTGGCGATGACGATGAACTTCTGTCGCATCACGGATTCCTGGCCTTTCGTCTCGAGCGTGGGATCA
>NYWD01000168.1 GCA_002684855.1 Planctomycetaceae bacterium
CGCACGCGGCACCGTGTGTTCGCGGAGCCCTTCCCGGGCTGCCTTCGAACGAGTCGGGTCGTCAAGCAGGACATTCCTTCGGGCCCGCGCGATACGGGCGACCGATTTCCATTGGTGTGATGCCGTATCACCCGATCGAGTCGACCCCTCATCGCGATCAGGAGAATCCTTCGCCATGGCGTCGGTGCTCCCGAACACGCCCCGCGAACCGGCGCGAATCCGGTGGAGCAACAACATGTCTGTCCTGCATGATCGATCCCTCGCCTTCCGATGCACCATCGTCACCGCGATGCTCGCACCCGCCTGCTCGATCCACGCCGATCTCGTGGATCGATGGGGGGTGGGAACGGGTGATTCGACCGCGATGATCCAGTTCGACTTCCTCTCCGGAAGCACGTACGTCGTGGATCTCTTCTTCGACGGTTCGCTCAGCGGCCAGGAAGCGATCGAGATGATCGCCGACGGGTCCACGGAAGCGGGCTTCGCATTCAGTTACGACGTGATCAGTTACTCGTTCGGTGACTTCCTCGTGGGCATCGAGATCGACTCCGACGTGGACTACGGCGATGGAAGCACGCCGCCGTACGTCGACTACTGGCACTACTGGACGAGCGAACCCGGTACCGCCTGGAGCGAATCGATGATCGGATTCGGCGACCGCATCCTGACCGACGGCGCCGCCGACGCCTGGGTCTTCGGCACCTCCGACGCCCCTGCGACGATTCCCGCACCCGCGACCATCGCGATCCTGATTCCGGCGATCGCCGGACGCCGGCGACGGCGCGCCGACTGAGGCCCATCCATTCGACGATCACTCGACGCGGCGGACTTCATCATCGTGAGGTCCGCCGCGTTCTCGCCTGGATCCGCGGAAGGCCTTCCCGCTCCGGTACGATCGAACCGTGCGGGTTCCTCCGGAACCCATTCCAGAGGAATCCGACATTGAAGAACGCCCGCTGCCGAACCGCCGGATCGTGTTCGGTGATTCAAGCCGTCCGATCAGCCCTGTTGATTCCGACCCTCTTCGCCGCCGGATGCGTCGGCACGGGTCCGAACATCGATCGATATCGCACGCCGGTGGCGATGACCACGGACGACGACGTCGCGAACTGGAGCCGCGACATCTGGACGTCCGCCCGCGCCGGGGAGATCGATGCGACCCTGTCCGGACTGGGCGAACCACCGATCCCCGATCCCGTCATGTCCGCGACGCTGGATCGCTACCTGGCGCTCGACGCGGCCGCGATGCGACGGCGCGTCTCCGATGCCGAAAGAATCCTCGGCAACCTCGACCCACGAGAACTCGACGAGGATGCGGCGCGGTCGATCTTCGAACTGGCGGACCTCCGCGCCGCCGGACTGCCCGAAGCCGGCGATGCACGAGTCGCGTCCGCCGTGGAACGCGCGATCGATCGCTGGATCGATCTCGCGGAGCGCTGCGAACGAAACGGCGACTTCGTCGATGCGGACGCCGCATGGGGGGTGGTCGGCGACATCGCGATCGGATCGGACCGGCCCGGCATCATGATCGAAGCACGACGTCGCCAACGTCGTCTCGACGGTCTTCGCGGTCGTCCGGAGCTCGATCCGGGTGAAGATGCCTTCGGTGTCCGGCGGCCCTCGATCGAGGATGCGATGCGCGTCCTCCGGATCATCCTGAAACACCACGTCGACCGCCCGACCTGGCGAACGCTCGTGACCGCCGGTCTCGGCCAGGTCGAGGAAGGCATGACGGTCGCGGCCGGGAACGCCGCGACGCGATCGTGGATGCGCCGGTGGGAGGCCGCGACCTCGCGTCTTCGCGAGCGGACGGCGGACGTCGAGGATCGGACCGGAGGACTTCCTTCACTGGTCCGCCGCGAACTCGTCGAAACGCTCGAGGACATCGCGTCGGTCGATGCGTCGAATTTCGGCACGACCGCGGTGTCCCGGCTGTTCCTCGACGGCGTGGTCGCCGCCACCGATCTGCGCACCAACGCCTACTTCGGGGCCCGCGCCGTTCAGCTGCGACGCCAGTTGGACGCCTCCTTCGTCGGAATCGGCGCGGAGATCTACAAGGCACCCGGAGGGATCCTGCTCCAACCCATGCCGGGAAGCCCTTCGGCCAAGTCGGGCCTACTCGAAGGGGACCGGTTGATCGCGGTCGACGACAGCGACGTGGAAGGGTGCACCAGCCAGGACGTGGTCGACCTGATCACGGGCAGGGCGGGCTCCACGGTCCGGCTCACGATCGCGCGGCATGGATGCGACGAACCGCTCGAACTCGAGATTCTTCGTGGTGACGTTCAACGCGAGTCCGTGATCGGCTGGAGACAGCTGGGCGTCGACGAGGCCGGACGTCCGATCTGGGACTGGATCGTGGACCCCGAAGCGGGAATCGTCTTCGTCTCGATCCGTGAATTCCGAGAGGATGTGATACGCCTCTTTCGAACCGCATTGCGCGAGTCCTCCGATGCCCTGGGGCCGACGCGATCCGTGTCGGGGATCGTCCTCGACCTTCGAAACGATCCGGGGGGGCTTCGATGGGTCGCCGAGGACCTCGTCGACCTGTTCGTGTCGTCAGGCACCATCTTCTCCGCGGAGGGCCGGGGCGATCGCGTCCGTTCCCATGCCGCCAGTCCGTTCTCCACCCGACTCGAGGCGATTCCGCTCGTGATCCTGGTGAACGACGCGTCGGCGAGCGCGTCGGAGATCGTCGCAGGCACGCTTCAGGCGTCCGGCGACGCCGTGGTGGTGGGGGAACGGACCTACGGGAAGGGAAGCGTGCAGACCGTCCGCCGCCTGGTCAACGGCGGCTACGCCCTGGTCACCGAGTCGTGGTTCACCATTCCGGACGGCGACGGGGGACGACGCTTCATCGATCGTTCCCGAGCCGGCGCGGAGTGGGGGATCAGGCCCGACCTCCTCGTCGGCGCGACGATCGAGGAGACCCGCGCGATCATGGTCGACCGCGGTCGCTGGTATTCCGGAATCGGCCTCGACTCGCCGGCGACGCCGGATCCGCGGAGTCGGGCCGAACGACTCGCCGGGACGCGGGACCGCGAACTCCTGCTCGCGGTCGCCCTGCTTCGCGCCCGACTCCTGCCGGTCACGAGGCCGTCCTCGCCGGTTCAGTGAGCCTTCGCCGCCGGCTCCTCGAGCGTGGCGAGGTAGGCCACGAGATCACGGACCTCGCGCGGAGATAGCACCGGTCGCATGTTGGGCATCGCACTCGCGGCGCCGTAGCCTTCGACCAGGACAGCCTGGGGATCGATGATGGACTGGAGGATCGATTCGATGTCGCTTCGGCCCGCGAGTCCGTCGAGCACGGGACCCGCCTCGCCGCCCCGGCCGTCGATGACGTGACAGCGGAGACACGATGCACCCGCGTGATACCGCGCGATGAAGGCCCCGGCGACCGGATCGCCGCCTTCGAGCGCGATGGACCAGGGGTCCACCTGCTCGACGGCACGCAGGTCCCAGTCGTGCGCGAGCTTCGCGACGGCCGAGTCCCTGGATTCCAGCGCCGCCTCCCGGACCTCGACCATGATCGGCGAGGTCCGGCCGTCCTCGCCGAGAAGATCCCTCGCGAGCGACTCGATGCGTTTCGCCGCGTCCTCGTCGTCGCATCGCGAAAGCGCGGTGATCGCCCGCTGGCGTTCGACCACCTCACCCTCGATGGACGCCTCGAGCAGGAGCGCGATTCCCGCGGTTTCGTCGCGCGCGAACAGTTGTTCCCTGGCCTCCGCCCTGAGCGACGGGTGGTCGCTCTCGAGCGAGACGTTGATCGCCTCCTCGACCCGTTCGTCGTCCGTCCGCGCGAACTGACGGAGGCATGCGACTCGATCCGCCACCGCCTCGCCCGGATCCACGACCGTCTCGTACAACGATCCGGGATCGAGGGTCACGCCGACCCGACCCGCGAGGGACCGGGCGGCCGTCCGGATCTCCGGAATCTCGTCCGACGCGAGCATCGGCAGGAATCGACCGTAGGTCGGACGAAGCGGCGTCATTTCGCGGGGAGCGTCCTCGACCGGTCGCCACCAGCCGAGCACCCGATCCCGGGGGAGCGGTTCGTCGAAGGTCTCGAGCGCCGTCATCGCCTCGCGGCGGATGATTCCCGGCATCCGGCGGTTGGAGGCGATGGACGCGACCGCCTGCAGACCGTCGACGCCTCCGAGACGAAGGTTCGCCGAGACGATCCGGCGCAGCAACGGCGTCTCCGACCGATGCAGACCGGATGACGTTCGTCCGATCGGGCCCTCGAAGGAACCGTCGGGTCGGGTCCAGCCGACCGAAAGATGATTTCCGCCACCACCCTGGGCGTGACGCGCCTCGACCAGCACCACCTGTCCCTGCTGCAGATGGATCGGCTCGCTCTGCTGGCCCGGTTGTTGTCGCCACGCATTCGGCGCGGTCCAACCGTTCACGCCGGCGACCACCTCGAGCGAGGCCGGATCGCCATCCACCGCGATGCGCAGGATCGAGGAATCGTCGCTCGCGATCGCGAACCGGTAGTCACCCGTCTCCGGCACGCGAAGGCGCGACTCCAACCGGGTCAGGTAGTTCACGCCACCGTCGTCGACGCCGCGGAAGATCCGGACCACCTCGGTGGAGTCGGCTGGACGATCGAAGTCCGGAAGCGCGACGAGATCCTCGCCGTCATGGCTCGCCGTCGACCGGCGGATCTCCCGCAGCACCTCGATGTCGGTCCGATCGACGTCACCGCCCGAGTCGTCGTACTCGACGGCCAGCGAAGCCAGCGCCGGCATCGCCTCCGGGACGGGAAGATCGTGGATCGCCCGAGCCGCCTCGGCGCGGATCGTGGGCTCGTCGTCGAAGAGCAACCGCTCGAGATTGGGATCCGCCCATCGACGCATCACCAGCACCGCGGCCCTTCGCAGCGCCGGCGCCGGGCTCGAGATCAACTCCTCGACCGCCGATCGCGCCTCGATCCGTGCGAGCGCGACCACCCCGGCGTGACGAAGCCATCGATCTCGATCGTCGTTCTCGGCAAGCATCGCGATGAGGTACGGCGCGACCTCCGGGTCCCCGATCGCGCCGAGGGACATCGCGGCGTGGTATCGCACCCGGAGGGATTCGTCGACCAGCGCATCCACCAGCGCATCCTTCGCGGGTGCGTGCGCGGGATCACCGAGCGTCTTCGCGGCCTGCGCCCTGACCTCCGGGTCCGGGTCGCGAAGCAGGACGACGAGTGGATCCATCGCCGCGCCGATCCTTCGGTTGCGCGCCGCCTCGATCCTCGCCACCTGGCCGAGTCCCCAGATCGCGTGCAGGCGGGGGAGGGTTCGATGGTCGTAACGGGCGACATCCTCGAACGCGGCGACCGCGCGGCGATCCGCGAGCGTCTGCTGGGCCATCCCGCGAATTCGCTGGTCGTCGCTCCCCAGGAGCTCCGCGAGTTCGAACGCATCGAGATCCTCGAGCCCGCCGATCGCCAGACGCCTCGCCTCGGCGATCCGTGGATCCGACGCGTGCTCGCGATTCGTGATCGCATGCAGCGATCCGCGTCCGGTCGCGCTCCAGCCGTCACCCCACTCGGAGACCAGGATCCTTCCGTTCCAGTCGAAGGCGACGTCGGTGTTGAGCATCCCGCTCGCGAAGACCCGGGGCGCGTCGATGCGATATCCCGCACCGTCAGGAACCGCTCGGAACGTCCAGATCCTGCTGTTGGGGCGGGAACCGGTGAAGTCGCACATGAAGAAGTGGTCGGCGTACGAATCGGGCAGGCCGAGACCCGGATAGTGCGCGAATCCGGACGGACCGGCACCCACGTGCGCGATCGGTGGCAGGGTCCAATCCGGACGGAACGCGGCGTTCTCGTCCGTCACCACCTCCCAGATCCGCTCCTGCTCCCACGGACCACGGAGATTCTCCCCGTCGAGCGACTGGTAGTCCATGGTCCATCCGGTCTCGCCCGCTTCCGCGACGAAGACGATCCTCGCCCGATCCCCGGCGTCCGAGGTGTTGTCTCCCGTGAAGAGGTCGCCCACGTCGTTGAACGCGATCTCCTGCGGATTCCTCAGCCCGGTCGCGAACACCTCGAGATTCGATCCGTCGCGCTCGCATCGGAAGACCGCACCCGATCGCGGATCCGCGAGGACGCGGCCGTCCGCGGTCTCCAGGTGATAGCCACGATCGCCGATCGACCAGTAGATCCGTCCGTCCGGCCCGATCGCCAACCCGTGCAGATCGTGTCCGTACAACGCGAACCGCACCCCGAATCCCGACTGGATCTTCTCCCGCGTCTCCGCGACACCGTCATCGTCGGCGTCCACGAGTCGCCAGAGATTCGGGATGTTCGTGTACCAGACCTCGTCGCCGACGGTCATCACGCCGGCGCCGATCCCGTCCGCCACGTCGTTGAACGGTCCCGCGAACACCGTCGAGGCGTCGTAGAAACCGTCGCCGTCGGAGTCCACCGAGCGACGAACGCGATCCTCCTTCTCCCGGTAGAAATCCATGCCGTTCACACGCTTGTCCCGCCACTTCTCGAGATAGGCCACGCGGTCCGCGACGGTGATCGCCTGCAGGTCGTCCTCCAACTGCCAGGGGCTCGATCTGTTGTCCATCGTTCCGTGGTTCGTCCGCTCGGTCTCGGCGACGAGGAGCCGGCCGTCCGGATCGATCCAGAAGGCGACCGGATCCTGGATCTGGGGCTCGGTCGCGATCACTCGTGCCGCGAATCCATCGGGCACCACGGCTTCGGAGGCGGGGGGCGTCTTCGGATCGTCGGCCGTCGCGATCGAACCGGCGACGAAACCCACGACCAGGATTGGACTCGCGAATCTTCTCATGAAGGCTCCGGGGAACGGGAACGGCCCGAGGATATCCCAGCAGCTCGGAAATCGACCGCGAAAGCGGGCGTTCGACGCCGAAATCGAATCAAGGGGGCGACAGGGTCGACATCGACTGGATGGCGGAACGGCGGGGCGATCCTTCGATCGCGGCATCGAAGGTCGTACGGCGCCAGATCGGATCGGGGTGATACGAGGGCGACTCGCCGGTGGTCGACCGCAGGTGTTCGAGAAGCCGCTCCGGCGAATCGTCGCCGGGCCAGGGGAGCGACAGAAGCCGCCTTGCCTCCTCGATACGTCCTCGTACCGCGAGATTGATCACCAGGTCGAGGAGCCCGCCGAGCATCGGTTCGCCATCCTCCGCCCACGATCGACCCGCCTCCTCGAGCATCGCTTCCGGCCTCGCTCGATCGAGCCTGGCGGGCATCGGCTGGTTCCGGGTCGCGACGAGATCCACCTGCCAGTCGAGATCCCGATCCGGTATCAGCACGAAGGTGGCGATGTCGGCGGTCGGAAGACCCCAGTGTCCTCGGACCAGCGGATCGGTCTCGACGAATCGGCGACCGCCGCCGTTCTCGAGTTCGACGAACCAACCCGCGGGGAGGATCCGCTTGGTGTCGATCCGCCGGATTCCTGAACGGGTCGCGAGCGAGAGGATCCGCACCCGCCAACCCTCGTCGTCGATGCTTCCATTGGTCTCGAGAACGAGATCCGGCGTGCCGTCCCGGTCGACATCGTTGCCGAGACCGATTCGAACACCGGTCGCGGGATCCTCCGTTCCGAAACGGACGAACCACCCGGCCCATTCGTATCGCAGGCCGGTGGCGTCGGTGATCCGGACCCGTCGATCCACCCCGGTGGCCCGGAGATCGTTGGAACGCTCGATCGTGGCCGTCCATCCGCCCGGCAGATCGATCCGTTCCTCGATCGCCCAGGAGGCCGCGAACAGCGGTCGGAAGGACCGGATCGCATCATCCTGCTGGATGGAGAGCACGGAAGTCGTCGCCACGATGAGAAGTCCCGAGAGCAGGATTCCCCAGCGGCGAAGCGGGAGATGGAAGTCCTTCTCGTGCGGCGATGAGAAACCGCATTCCGGACAGGTCCTGGTCTCCATTCCGGACAGATCCGCGCGACATGCCGGACACCATCGAGCGGCTCCGGTCCGATGACCTCGCCACCCCAGCCAGATGATCAGCAGGCCGGAGCATGCGATACCGATGTGGATGTAGTCGGCGATCTGTTCGAACATTTGAAACGGTCATCCGTGCACGCGGGTCGGGATCTCGGGTCGTCCGCTCCACGAGCGCTGAGGGAATGCTAGCGAAGGCCGGGGGGGGGATGTGCGGCTCGTCCCGACCGATCCCGGCCGGGCTTGCCCGACCCGCGACCCCGCTCCGTCGTCTTGACGCTTCCGCCGCATCCGGTAGGGTGAACGTCCGGTCCGGGCTCGGTTCGCGGGCGATCCCCTTGCGACCGATACCCGGACCGCCACGATCCGGTTCCAGACGATTTCGATTCCAGACCCCATTCGGAGTGATCACCACATGGCCTTCCGCTTCTGCCCCCTCTGCATTCTCGCCGGTGGCGCCCTGATCGCCGGCATCGCGGCGACGCCGCTGCTCTGCTGCGACGAGGAAACGCCCGCTTCGACGGTCGCTACGAACGACGTGGTCGCGCCCGGTGCGATGACCCCGATGGAACCCCTGCCCGACATGCCGGCCGGGAACTACGACATCGACTCGGTCCACTCGATGGTGCTCTTCCGCGTCCAGCATCTCGGTGCCGGCCAGTTCTGGGGACGGTTCAACGACGTCACCGGAACCATCACCTTCACGCCCGAGAAGGCGGAGCACTTCGCGTTCGACGTGAACGTCGATCTCGAGAGCGTGGACAGCGGCAACGACAAGCTCGACAGTCATCTCAAGAGTCCGGACTTCTTCAACGCGAAGGAGTTCAAGAACATGACCTTCAAGAGCACCGAGGTCGAGCGTCTCGGTCAGACGGTCTGGGACGTGAGCGGCGACCTCACGATGAACGGCGTCACCAAGCCGGTGCTCGCCGTGGTCCGCTTCACCGGTACCGCGGAGATGCGTGGAAGACGATGCGGATTCGAGGCCGAATTCGACATCAAGCGAAGCGACTTCAACCAGACCTGGGGAGTCGAGAACGGATCGCTGGGCGACAAGGTCCGACTCATCGTCGGCCTGGAGGCCACGAAGGCGCCCGACGCCTGAGCAGGGACCGCCCGACCGTTTTCTCGCCGGTCCACGGATCGGTCGACGAGGACCCCGTCGCTTCGCCGCGGCGGGGTCCTTTCACTTCCGCCTCTTCCGCCGGCGGGTTGCGGGCGTTCGGACGATCGATTCCACTGCCCGCATGCTCGAACTCTTCTGGTCGGAATTCCTCGGTACCGCGGTGCTCGTCCTTCTCGGGAACGCGGTGGTGGCGAGCATCGTCCTGAAGGGATCGAAGGGGGAGGGTGCGGGATGGCTGGCGATCGCCACGGGTTGGGCGTTCGCGCTCTTCGTGGCCATCTGGGTCGCCGCCAAGAGCAATGCGCACCTGAACCCCGCGGTGTCGATCGCCCTCGCGGTGATCGGGACGTTCGAGATGGAGAAGGTTCCGGTCTACGTCGCCGCCCAGTTCCTCGGGGCCGCCGCGGGCCAGGTCCTCGTGGTGCTGCACTTCTGGCCGCACTGGCGGGAGACCACTGACGGCGACACGAAGCGGGCATGCTTCTGCACCGCACCGGCCATCCGCGCTCCGCTCTGGAACGCGATCGGCGAGGCGATCGCGACCATGGTGCTGGTCTTCGGGGTGCTTTCACTCGGCACCTCGCCATGGGAACGGAATCTCGGCGGCGAGATCACCGACGAATGGTCGTGGTTCGCGTTCGGCATCGCGGGTCTCCTCTGGGCCATCGGGATCGGACTCGGCGGGACCACGGGGTTCGCGATCAATCCGGCCCGCGATCTCGCGCCCCGGATCCTCCATTCGATCCTGCCGATCCCCGGAAAGACCCACGGCGACTGGGGGTACGCGTGGGTGCCGGTCGTGGGACCGATCGTCGGCGGAACGATCGGAGCGATCCTCGCCAGGGCCTTCGGTTTCTGCTGAAGCGAACCGAATCCGGCGTAGGATCCAACCATGATCCCGTTCCTGATTCTCTCGACCGTGCTCATGAACACCTCGATTTCCAACGCCGTGGATCCACCGCCGGCGCTGCTGCCCCTGCCCAGCGAACGCCAGCTCGCTTGGCACGATCGTGGAACCTACGCGTTCGTCCACTTCAACATGAACACGTTCACCGACCTGGAGTGGGGCCACGGCGACGAGGCACCGAAGACCTTCGATCCGACTGCCCTCGACACCGATCAGTGGTGTCGGGTGTTCAAGGACGCCGGCATGACCGGCGTGATCATCACCGCCAAGCATCACGACGGATTCTGCCTCTGGCCGAGCGCGTACACCGACCATGACGTCGCATCCTCCGGATGGCGCGGCGGCGAGGGCGACGTCCTCGCGGATCTCTCCGCCAGCTGCCGCCGGTTCGGACTCGACTTCGGCGTGTATCTCTCGCCGTGGGATCGGAATCACCCGCTCTATGGTTCGGGCGACGCCTACAACCTGTTCTTCGCGAACCAGCTTCGGGAGGTGCTCACGAACTACGGACCCGTCTTCGAAGTCTGGTTCGACGGGGCGAACGGCGAGGGTCCGGACGGAAGTCGGCAGGTCTACGACTTCCCGATGTTCCACGAGGTCGTCCGTGAGCTCCAGCCCGACGCCTGCATCTTCAGCGACGCCGGGCCGGACGTCCGGTGGATCGGCAACGAACGCGGCATCGTCGGCGAGACGAACTGGAACCTGATGCGACGGGACGAGTTCTATCCGGGCATTCCCGGTCGCAATCGCGAGCTCAACGAGGGACAGGAGAACGGAACCCACTGGCTCCCCGGCGAGGCGGACGTCTCGATCCGTCCGGGCTGGTACTACCACGCGTCGCAGGACGATCGCGTGAAGGATCTCGGCCAGCTCCTGGAGATCTGGTACGGATCGATCGGGCGTGGCGCGAACCTCCTCCTGAACTTCCCGGTCGATCGTCGCGGTCTCGTCCATGAGAACGACGCCGCCGCGGCGCGGGAACTGCATCGGGCGGTCGGGGACGTCACCGGCGTGGATCTCGCGCTCGATCGGCCGGCGACGAGCGCCCAGACCCGCGGTGGCGACCGGGGACCCTTCACCGCGGCGAACACCACCGATGGTGATCCCGCGACCTACTGGGCCGCGACGGACGGATCGGAGACCGGAACCGTCGAAGTCGAGCTCGCGCGACCGAGCCCGGTGGACCACGTCTCGATCGCGGAGTTCATCGCGCTCGGCCAGCGGATCCGGGCCTTCAGCGTCCAGTGCCGCACGGTCGACGGCTGGACCACGGTCGCCCGCGGCACCACCGTCGGCAACCGGCGGTTCGTCCGCTTCCCCGCGGTGATGGCGAATCGCGTCCGGGTCGTCGTGGAGGATGCCCGAGCCAGTCCCACGATCCGGGAGATCACGGTGCACTCCGGACCACCGAGGGTCGAGATCGCGGCCGGCGAACGATCCTTCGTCGATTCCACCGAGGTGTATCTCGCCGCGGATCGCGATCACGCTCGCATCCACTACACCCTCGACGGCACCGAACCGACCCGGGAATCGACCTCGTACCCGGGCGGGCCGATCCGGATCGATCGGGACGCCCACCTTCGAGCGGCGGCCTGGGAAGGTGATCGACGAAGCCTTTTCGACGCCGAGATGCAGCTCACTCGATTCGATCCCGCCTCACTCCTCGTCGCGACGCATCCGATCCAGTGGAAGGGAGCGAGGTCCGGCATGCTCGACGTCTCGTGCTACGAAGGCGGATGGCAGAGCCTCCAGGACCTTCCCGGGCGTCAGCCCGTCCTTCGAACCACCGCCGATCGGATCTCGATCGATCCTCGAACCCGGGACGAACACGTCTGCCTCGTCTTCGAGGGATTTCTCCGGATCCGGACCGACGGGGTGTACGACTTCCATCTCTCGAGCGATGACGGCAGTCGGCTCCTCGTGGGCGCCGGCGAGCAACCGGGCGTCATCGATCACGACGGTCTTCACGGCCTCATCGGGAAATCGACCTCGGTCCCGCTCGCCGCGGGCTGGCATCCCTTCCGGCTCGAGTGGTTCAACGCCACCGGCGACGCCGCGCTCTCGCTCGAATTCGAAGGGCCCGGCGTTCCGAGGCGGACCCTCCGTTCGGCCGATCTCGCGGCAGGGGACGCCCCGACGCCATGAGCGAGCGCGAACCGATCCGCAGACCACGCAAGCGGGAGGATCGTCCGCCACGGGACCGACCTAACCCCATCCGACTCAACCCGCCGCCACCGTCGAAGCGCCACCTGCTCGCGGTGGACATGGGGCTCCGCACCGGGCTGGCGATCTACGGACCGGACGGTCGTCTCCTTTCATACCGATCGAAGCACTTCGCCAAGATCGCCGAACTCCGGCGGGGCGTCGGGACCATCCTCCGCGACACGCCGCCCCTCGCGTGGATCTGGCTGGAGGGGGGCGGGGACATCGCGTCGGTCTGGGAGAAGCAGGCCGCCCACCGCGGCATCGACTTCCGGCAGCTCCAGGCCCACGACTGGAGACCGACCTTGATGCTCCCGAGACAGCAGCGCAACGGCGAGATCGCGAAGCGCGAGGCCGACGGACTCGCTCGCCGGGTGATCGACTGGAGCGGGATCCGTCGTCCGAAGGGTGTTCTCCGACACGACGCGGCCGAAGCGATCCTCATCGGGCTCCACGGTGCGATGTCGGTGGGTCTGCTCCAGGACCTGCCACCGATCTGAAGCGTCGCCGAGATGGATCGCACCGGAGCGATAGACTGCGTCCAGAACGAGACACCCGAATCCGAAGAGGCGATCCCCATGACCACCGAAGCGTTTCCAGACGTCCAGAAGATCTCCTACCAGGGGCTCGACGGCAAGCGGCCGATCGGCTTTCGGCGGTACGACCCGGATCGGATGATCGCGGGGAAGTCGATGCGCGATCACCTCCGTTTCGCGAGCTGCTACTGGCACACGATGCGGAATCCGCTGGCGGATCCGTTCGGACTGGGGACCTCGCAGACGCCCTGGGACGACGACACCGCCTCGGTCGAGAACGCCTGCCGACGGGTCGGCGTCTTCTTCGAGTTCCTCGAGAAGATCGACATCGACTTCTTCTGTTTCCACGATCGGGACATCGCGCCCGAAGGCGCCGACGTCGCGGAGAGCGAACGGAACCTCGAGGCGGTGGTGGACCGCATCGAATCCGAGATGAAGTCGAGCGGTCGCCGGCTTCTCTGGGGGACCGCCTGTCTCTTCACCCATCAGCGATACGCTTCCGGCGCCGGCACCAGTCCGCTGGTCGACGTCTACTGCCACGCCGCTGCCCAGATCAAGGCGGCGATGGAGGCGACCCATCGGCTCGGCGGCGAGGGATACGTGTTCTGGGGCGGACGTGAAGGCTACGGGTCGCTGATCAACACGGACATGAAACGAGAACGTCGGAATCTCGCCCGGCTCCTCCACATGGCGGTCGACCACAAGCACCGAATCGGATTCGAGGGACAGTTCTACATCGAACCGAAGCCGAAGGAGCCGACCACCCACCAGTACGACGCCGACGCGGCGACCTGCCTGAACTTCCTCCGCGAGTTCGATCTCCTCGAGCATTTCAAGCTCAACATCGAGACCAACCATGCGTGGCTCGCCGGTCACACCATGGAGCACGAACTCGAGACCGCGATGAATGCCGGCGCACTCGGTTCGATCGACGCGAACATGGGGGTCTGGACCAACGGCTGGGACACCGACAACTTCCCGACCGATCCGATCCTCGGCGCCCAGATCATGCGCTGCGTCCTGAAGATGGGGGGGTTCACGACCGGTGGACTCAACTTCGACGCCAAGCGTCGGAGAGAGAGCTTCCAGCCGATCGACCTCTTCCACAGCCACGTCGCGGGCATGGATGCGATGGCCCACGGCCTCGAGATCGCCGCGAAGATCGAGGCCGACGGCGGGATCGATCGATTCATCGAATCGAGGTACTCGTCCTGGGACGGTGATCTCGGACGACGGATCGCGGACGGCGGCTCGAGCCTCGCCGAACTGCGGGATCTCGCGGCGAACGCGGGCGAACCCGATCTCCCCAGCGGGCGGCAGGAGATGCTCGAAGGCGTGTTCAATCGATTCCTGTGACCCGGGAAGTCGATTCGCCGATGTACGGAGGACGATGAACGCCCTCCCGCGAATCCTCGTTCCGACCCTCCTCGCCTGCGGTCTCCTCGCGGCTCGAGCGACGGAGGCCGGACGCCCCGACGACGCCCCTCGCACGCCGCAGGAGCTGATGGAGACCTCGACGGACGTCGTCCTCGCCCGCGTGCTTCCGGAAGTCCGCATGGTGGAATCCAGCGACGGCGAATGGTCGCGCCGCGACTTCACGTTCCCGCTCTTCGTGGAGGACGTCGAGAAGGGTGATGCGAAACGGGGTGATCGCATCGAAGTGAAGGCCTGGCACCGAGCGTGGACGGGGCTGGGCGATCCGCCGCCTTCGAGCGTCGGTCATCGTCCGTTGCCGCTTGCGGGCGAGGTCGCCCGATTCCATCTCCGGCGGACCGACGAAGGGGTGATCGAGGTCGTCCTCCCGAACGGCGTCGACCTCGCCACCAGCGTCGATCCGCTGGATCCCGTCCGGTACGGAGATCCTCCCCGCGTCGATCCCGACGAGACCGACTCCCCCGGGGACATCGTGGCGAAGACACCCGCCGATCCGTTCGGCTGGGACGTCATACTGATCCTGCTCGCGCTTCCGGTCCTGATCGGATCGATGAAGCAACCCGGCAAGGCCCGGTGGATCCTGCTCGGCGTGTCGCTCGTGATGTTCCTGGGAGCGGGCTTGATCGCGATTTCCTGAGCCATGCAATGAAAGACGGGCGAGCGCGTTTTCCGAGCCGGGTCCATCACGACCGAATCGAATCACGTTCAACAACCGTCGTCCACCCTCGTTCGGCTGGAGAGACCTCCGCTCCCGGCCTTCTCGAAAGCAGAATCATGCACAAGATCATCGCCCCGACCCTCGTCTTCCTCAGCCTGCTCGCCGGTTGTTCGGCCTCGCAATCACCCACCGCCGAACTGCCCTGGCGGCCCGATGCGTCCATCGGCGTGGGCGAGTATCGACTCGCCGCCCGTGGCACGATGCCCGAGGACGACGTCGTGAAGGTCGAGCTCCGATTCGTTCGCGTCGGGGATCCGTCGCGGATCCTCGCGGCCCCGATCCTGCTCGTCCGGGCCGGTGAAACCGGCGAGGTGGTGATCGAAGGCGGATCCACCACCGTCTCCGCCCTCGTCAGGACCGAAGCATCCGACTCGACGATGATCGTCGTCGTCGATGGAACGATCGCCGAAGACGGTGTCACTCGGTCGCGTCCTCAGGTGCGGTTCGCGATCGATCCGTCGACGGCCGACCTTGCGAAGATCTCCGACTCGGCTGCCTGATCGGGATCGCGTCCCACGACCCAACCACCTCGGATGAAGACGCCCTTCCTGCCACACGGGCGGGAAGGGCGTCTTTCATGGAGGAGCCTGCGGGTTCGACCGGGCTTCACGCGCCGGAAGAGGGAGTCGCCCGTCGAACCGATTCCAGAGCGGCCAGATCGAACAATCGATCGATCGGAATCCGCCCCACGATGATCCCGCGTCGCGGGTCGCTTCCCTCGATGCGCAACCCGACCGCCTCGAGCGTCGATCGAAGCGCCTCGGTGACCGGCTTGTCGACGAGCAACGAGATCTCCACGGTTCCATCGATCAGCCAGGGTCGACCATTCAAGCCGGTCCGCGGGAGGCCGGTGACCTCGTCGGGCTCGACGCCGAAGGCCAGCAGGAGAAGACGTCGATCGAGCCGTCGCCAGATGCCTTCGAAGTCATCTCGACGATCCGGTGTTTCGATCGCCTCGACCACGGCGTCCGCCGAACCGACCATGGAGACATCCTGATCTTCGGAATTCTCGACGGCCGCTTGCTGAGAATCCACGGCCGAGTCCAGCGCGATCGCCGAACCCTCTTGAGCCAGACCACGCTCGGTGGAGGCACTCGACGCAGCGAAGCCACCGCCACCCCGTGTCGCAGGCCCGCTCGGTGGTGGCGGACTTCCGGCCGATCCGCGGCCGCGCGATCTGGTCGCCACCTTGCCGCTGGGCGAGCCTCCGGCACCCGAGCCCGCGTACCTGGCCGGACCCTGCGCCCGCGACGCCAGCGGCGTGAAGGCACGCTTCATCCCGGTCGCCGGCCTGCCCAGGGACGAGTCGAGGCTCCTCGACTCGCCCTCGACCGCCACCTCCTGGTTCGCGTTCCCGTCCGAAGTCCAGTGTCCCGGATCGACGAATCCGAGATCGATGCCGCGTTCGCGAACGACCGAAGGACAGTCCGGCCCGAAGAAACCCTGCCAATCGGTGCCTTCGGGCAGTTCGATGGGGACGGTGACCAGCATCGGACGACCACCGACGACGACCCTGGTCTTCTCCACCGCCACGAAGCTGGTGAATGGCGTGAGCAGCGCGTAGTCCTCGCCGAGACGCACGACGTCGGCCTTGATCGCCGGCGGCGTGGCACCTTGTTCCAGTGCTTCGAGATGGGGCGCGAGGACGTCGTCGACCTTCGCTCGTGCCCACAACGTCGCGATCGAGCCATGGTCCGGCGCCGTGGCCGAGAATCGAACCGGTACCCGTCGCTCGTAGGGATCCGTGCCGGTGTTCCCGGTGATCACCACGGTGCCTTCGATCGCGCCACCGGTCGGGGGGGCGTACCGGGCATGGATGAGGATCGGTTGTGCATCGAAGAGGTCCGGAAGCAGTCCGGCGGGATTCTTCGGCAGGATGTCGAAGGCCTCGACGCCTTCGATCTCGACCTCGATGTCGGTGAGCACCGGGGTCGCGATCCGCGCGGAGAAGCGTTCGACGATTTCGTCCGCGCCATCCGCGAGGAGCACGTAGTCGGCCGCGCCACGACCTTCGCGAGCCAGCTCGTCGAGCAGGTATCGATTGACGCTGTTGCCGACGCCGAGGGCGAAGACCCGGGTGGAGCGGGCGTTGTCCCGAACCGCCTGAATGATGCCACGGTCGTTACCGACGTATCCGTCGGTCAGGAACGTCACGATCCGCATCGGCGGGGTGAGGGTTCGTTCCGCGAATCCGGCCTGCGCGATCTCGAAGCGTCGCTCGCCGTCGATGGTCAGCCAGCGACCGAGAAGTTCGACGTCGGGGTCCTGGTCCTTCATGGTCGGAAGGGAGACCGACATGGAGAGCGGGAGGCGAAGACCGTCTCGAACCACGAGCCAGGTCCGTCCGCCATCCACCACGATCGATGAATAGGGGACCGCCACCGAGACCATCCGACCGTCCGCGGGGAGGTTCGCCAGGCCTGCCGCATCCGGCAGGTCGCCGGTCCCGGTCTGGACGAGGGCCTGATTGATCGCCTGCATCATCTCGGTGCCACCACCGCCCGCGAGACCGTCGACGAAGTTCCGCGCGAGCTCGCGATTCTCCTCGGTGGCCGGTCGGGGTTCGGGCCAGAGGATCCGGGTCTTTCCCGCGAACGTGATCAGATTGAAGGTGTCGTTCGCCCGCATGCCTTCGATCGCCTTCGCGACCACGGCCTTCGACTTCTCGAGCGGGAAACCCCGCATCGAGCCCGAGGTGTCGAGCACGAAGACGAGCTCCCGCGGACGAACCTCCTCGTCGGCGATGCGGGCCGGTGGTGCGAGCACCATGGTGAGGTACCCACCCGCGACCCCCGCGATGTCCGATCCCGCGGAGGGGGCGGCTGCATTCGTCGCCACGTGGGTGAAGACGCTCTCCGTGATCGCATCGTCCTGAAGCCGCCATCGCAGCACGAAGTCGCGATTGGGAATCGTGTCACGACGGGCAAGGGAGACATCGACCCGGCCGACGCCCTCCGGTCGCTCCACGATCTCGTGCAGCGGCGCGTCGATCGAGGCGATCGGCACCCCACCGGTGTCCAGACGGACGTCGATCGAGATGTCGTGGCCGGCCCGCCGGTCCGGACGAACCGGCATCGGCGTGATCCGACTGGCATCCGGAACCTGATCGGTGTCCGCCGCGAAGCCGCCTCCCTCGGCGGAGGCTTCGGGAAGCCGCCAGGCGAACCAACGCCCGCCGATCTCGCCGTAGCCGTTCGCGTAGAGGGTGAACGACTCCGGAACCAGAGACGCATCGCCGGTCCCCGATCCTTCGCCGGGCGCCGGCGGTGCGTCGTACATCACCGCGCCATCGACCACGGTCGTCATCGGTTCGGCGGCGGGGGTCGCCGTCGAACCGACGATCGCGGGTCGATTGATTCGAACCGCGGTGGTCAACGCCTGGAGGATCCGTTCCGCGTTCCAGGTCCCGGCGACCGCCGGATCGAAGCGTTCGGGATTCTCGGCGACCTTGCGCCGCATCCATGCCTCGAACGTCAAGGCATCGAACCCGCCCGGACGCTGGAGAAACTCGTTCCAGTGCTCCGGATCACCGAACGGGATGACGTCGCACGGACCTCGGAGAATGATCCCGCGACGAATCATCTCGAGGGGCGGAAATCCGGGGGTCATCGCCGACGGCGACCCCGGAATGTAGCGAGGTCCGACCACCGTCGGAAACTCGAACGCGTATTCGCCGTCGCGGGCGCGAACCACCTCGAGATAGCCGATCTCGATGGTGACCATCGCCCCCGCCTCGATGTTCGCGACCGACTGGGTGAAGATGTTGGGTCGTTCCTGTTCAAGCAGGCCCGCCACGTAGCCAGCGTCCCTCGCCTGCTCGTAGATCATGCGGGCCAGCGCCCGTTCCTTGATCTCACCCTCGACGATCCGTTCCTCGCCGTCTCGATCGACGATGGTCATCCTCATTCGATGCACCGCGGCGCGGTCCGACATCGGGAAGGTGTAGACGGCCTCGATCGGCATGTCGTAGGTGTTCGAGTATCGCTGGACGAGCGAGACCGAGACGATGGGTCCGCTGATCTCGACCGCGACGTCGGTTCCCTCCAGGGGACAAGGGCCGATCAGTTCGCCGTCCGGGGCGAAGGCCTCGAGCCGACCACCTTCCGGAACCTGCACGACACCCGCCATCGCGGCGTTCCGATCGGGTTCCACCGCGAGGATCGCGAGGAAGGCCACGATCGCGAGCAGGGCCGCCACCGCGAGACCGCTTCCACTGAAAAGGTGGGAGCCGCCGAGCGGTCGAGGGCCCGACCGGCGCCGATTCGATCCGGCGCTTCCGCGTCCACGCTCGGTGGCGGCGTCGATCCTTCCCGCCGCGGCGGTCTCGGACGCGATGGCCTCGAGCATCCGGTCACGGCCCGCCCGCGCGGACTCGGCGTTCTCGTCGTGCCATTCACGAAGCAGGCGATCGACGCCGGCGTCGTCCGCACCGCCGCCGTCGCGGGCCTCGGGTGATCGGTGAATCATGTCGAATCGGTTCATCGGTGGTCCTCCGGCGCGTGATCGCGGAGTGCTTCGGCGAGATGGTTCCGGGCGCGGGCGAGCAACTTGTAGTAGCCGCTTCGGGAGATCCCGAGGGCGTTGCCGGCCGCTTCGACCGGGTCGTCTTCGAGGTAGTGGAGGTGGATCGCGAGGCGTTCGTCTTCGGCAAGCGCCTCGAGTGCGGACTCGAGCGCCGCGAATCGTTCGCGTCGGGCCAGTTCGGCGGGCGGGGTGGACGTGGTCGCGCCGCCATGGTCTCGGATGGCGGCGGTCATGGCGTCGCCCTCGTGGCGACGGCGGCGCGACGCGGCTCGAGAGCGCTCGCGAACGACGAACTTCGCGATCCCGCAGAGCCACGCCCGGAGCCGGGTGCAGTCTTCGAGGGTGTCGAGCTTTCGATAGGCACGGATGAAGACCTCCTGGGTCGCGTCGTCGGCGTCGGCCGGCGACCCGCCCGGTCCACCGACACCACGGCGACGACAGAGGGCGAATACCAGGGGGGCATGGCGGTCGTGGATCCGCCCGAAGGCGTCGAGATCCCCCGACCGGACCGCGTCCAGATCATGGCAGTCGTGCGTCGTCACCACTGGGTCCATGGCCGGTCTCCGGGTCGAGTCTCCGCGATTCGGAGGGAATTCGGGGAATCATGCGGAATCGGTCGGAAAACAGGGTTTCCGATCCGTCCAGGATCGTCTCATGGGCTCTTCGACGTGTTCACGGCCTGGTCGGCCTGCTCCAGGATCTCGTCGAGATCGATCTTCAGCAGTCCGATTCGAGCGTAACCGGCACCTTCGAAGAGGAGTCCGACCTCACCCGGTCTGATGGTCGACAGCTGGCTGTACGCGAATCCACCCGGCACGACTTCGATCGGCCCGGACCAGTTCCGGCCCGACGCATCGCTCACCGAGATCGAACCGAGGGCCCGGCGGGTCGGACTCCAGGGTCCCGCGTAGAGCAGTCCGGTGCGAGGACCCGCCTCCGAATCGACGGCGAAGGGGATGATCGACGCCATGCAGTGCGGCGAGGGAATCGCCGGATCGTTCGAAAGCGGCGTCCAGGTGACGCCGCCGTCGGTCGACCGGGCGGTCTTGCGGGAATTCGGTGCGTCGTTGTGCCCCCGAGCGTTCAGGACCAGCGTCCCGTCGGCGAGTTCCGCGACCGCGACCTCGTCGCCACCACCGCCGTCGTCACCGTCGCCGACGAGCTCGCCACGGGTCCAGGTCGAGCCGCCGTCGTCGGAATACAGCATGTAGATCCGGACACGGGAAAGCGGTCCCTGCCGGTAGGGGACCACCAGCCGGCCCGCATGATCACCCGTCGAGAGCTGGATGCCGATGCCGGGGCTGCCCGCGAAGCTCGAGCTCGGACGTCGGACGACCCGGGTCACCTCACGCGGCTTCGACCAGGTTCCACCTCGATCGTCGGAGTGCATCATCCAGTTCCGCGAACTTCGCGGTCCGTAACCCGGCTCGACGCAGTTGGTGTGGCACCCCTCGGGAAATGACATGTAGAAGAGAAGGACCCGGCCGGCGTTCGGGCCGCGTCGGATCTCGACCGCCATCGGATCGTTCAGCGAGTCGTCACCCTGGTCGTCGAGCACCCGGAGCGGACCCCAGGTCTCGCCGCCGTCGGTCGACCGCTTGAGCACGATGTCGTTCTTCGCGTGATCGCCACCGGCACGACCCTCCGCGAACGCGAGCAGGGTGCCGTCCTCGAGCGTCAGCAGGACCGGGATCCGGATGTGGGAGTAGGGGTCGACCCCGGCTTCGAACACCACCACCGCGGGCACGCCGGACACCGTCCCCGCCCCTCGATCGACCGCGGTGCCGGGAGGTTCGGAGATCGAAGCCAGGCAGAGCATCGAGATCATGACGACGTGGTTCATGGACACACCTTCGACACCTCGCCCGCCATCGTCAACCTTCCAGCCGACCCCGGAGGAAGACCGTCAGAAAAGAGCTTCCGGGGTGTTACGATCGCGTCATGACTGAATTCCTCTGGTTGCTTTCCGGTCTGGTCGTGGGCGGGGGTTTCGCCGCCCTCGGCGTCTCCCTCTGGAACGGTCGTCGACAGGGCGACCTCCGATCCCGGCTCGCGGCCGCGGAGGAGAGGGTCTCCGCGGCCGACGAGCGAGCTTCGGACGCCGAATCGAGATTCGAGTCGTCCCGCACCGAACTCGACGGGCTGGTGGCCGCCCGGGACGAAGCCCTCCAGTCCGCTGAATCGGCTCGACTCGACACCATGCGGGTCGAGGGCGATCTCAAGGCCGCCCGGGAACGACACGAGGAACACGCCCGCGGGATCGAGGAGGCGAGAAAGCGTTTCGAGGAGACCTTCAAGTCCCTCGGCGTCGAGGCGCTCAAGTCCAGCAGCGACCAGTTCATGGAACTGGCCAAGGCCCACTTCGAGACGGCGAAGGAGAAGATCGACGGTGACCTGGAGAAGCGGCACGAGCGGCTGGAGTCGATGCTCAAGCCGATGAAGGAGACGATGGTCAAGCAGCAGGAATCGCTTCAGGAACTCGAGGTGAAGCGGGAGAAGGCCTATGCGGGCATCGAGGAGCAGATGAAGGTCATCTCGGAGGGTCACAAGTCCCTCCGCGACGAGACCGGCAAGCTGGTGAGCGCCCTTCGGCGACCCGAGCAGCGCGGTCGCTGGGGCGAGATGCAGCTTCGCAACATCGTGGAACTCGCCGGCATGTCGGAACACTGCGATTTCCACGAACAGGTTTCGGTCAACGTGGCGGGGACCGACGCCAAGCTCCGCCCGGACATGATCGTCAACCTTCCCGGCGGCGGCGAGATCGTGGTGGACTCCAAGGTCGCGATCGATGCCTACCTCGACATGCTGGAGAGCGGTTCCCCCGACCAGCGGGACGGCCAGCTTCGTCGCCATGCCGCGGCGGTCGAGAAGCACGTCAAGGATCTCGGCGACAAGAAGTACTGGAAGCAGTTCGAGCGGACCCCGCGCATCGTCGTGATGTTCATGCCGATCGAGAGCGCCCTGGTCGCGGCCCTCGAACGCTCGCCCGATCTCCAGTACGAAGCGATGCAGAATCGGGTCCTGATCTGCACGCCGACCCTCCTGGTCGGACTGCTTCAGGCCGTGGCCTACGGCTGGAACGAGGAGAAGATCGCAGCCAACGCCCGCGAGATCTCCAAGGTCGGATCCGAGCTCTACGACCGCATCGCGACCTTCACGAAACACCTCACCGAGGTGGGGACGAAGCTTCGCCAGGGGACCGAGAGCTACAACAAGGCGATCGGTTCCCTCGAAAGTCGAGTACTGCCTTCCACGAAGCAGCTCCGCGACCTTCACGCCACGCAGGAGTCCGAGATCGATTCTCCAGCTCCGCTCGAGCTCGAGGTTCGCCGGGTCAGCCGGGAGGAGCTCCTGCTTCCCGAGACGGCCTCCGAGGAATGAAGCACGCCGACGCCACCGCCCACGCCACGAGGGATCCCCGCGCCATGATCGACCGAGACGCCGCGACCGGACCGAAGAGGAACATCGACACCCGCACCCCGGCGACCTCCCGTCGGATCGACCTGATCGGGACGGCGGGGATCCTCGGCACGATCCTCGGCGGCGTTGCGACGGCGACGCCCGGCGTCGACTCCCGCGATCTCGATCCACCCGCGGCACCCGGGGCCTACGCCGTGCAGACGACGCCCGACGGTGATGGGATCATCACCAGCTGGATCGAAGCCGGCTCGTCGCCCGGCATGGTGGCGATCCGGTTCTCACGACTGTCCTCGGATCCGGACGATTCGACCTCGCTCGCCTGGTCGCCCGCGCAGACGATGATCGCGTCCGACGATCTCTTCGCCAACTGGGCGGATCGTCCGGCGATCCAACGCGGGACCGATGGTGCGTTGATCGGTCACCGCCTCCGGAAGATCGGCACTGGGACCTATGCCTACGGGGTGATGCTGTCGCGATCCGAGGACGAAGGCCGGACCTGGTCCGACACGGGCTGGCTGCACGACGACGACAAGGCCGTCGAACACGGTTTCGTCTCCGCGGTGCCGACCCGCGAAGGCCTTCGCTACGTGTGGTTGGACGGTAGACAGATGACCCCCGGTTCGGGCCATGACGGACACGGCGACGGTCACGGCGCGGGCGGCGCCATGTCGCTGCGGACCGCCGTGCTCGACGCCGGATCGGATTCGAAGACGATCACCTCGACGGCGCTCGACGCCAGGGTGTGCGAGTGCTGCGACACCGACCTCGCGATGACCGGCGAGGGTCCGGTCGCCGTCTACCGAGATCGCGGTCCCAACGAGGAGCGGGACATCTTCATCGTCCGGGAAACGGAAGAGGGCTGGACGACGCCGATGCCCGTCGCTCGGGACGGCTGGGTCTTTCCCGCCTGCCCGGTGAACGGCCCCAGCGTGTCGGCCTCGGGTGCCGAAGTGGTCGTGGCCTGGTTCACCGCCGCGGGCGACGAGGGACCGAGGGTCCTGGCGAGCCGCAGCGGCGACCACGGGCGGACCTTTTCGCCGCCGACGACCGTCGCCCGATCCACGATCGGACGCACCGACGTGCTGATGCTTCCGGAAGGGGACGCCCTGGTGCTCTGGATGGATCGACGCGAACCGGCCGCCGGCGGGTTCGCCGCGCCCGTCGATGCTCGAGACGATTCGGGATCCGTCGCCCTGCGTCGCCTCTCCCGCGACGGGGTCCTCGGGCCGGCGACGCTCGTCGAGTCCATGGACCTCGGTCGACGGGCCGGCTTCCCGAGATTGGAACTGCTGCCCGCCGACGAAGCCGGAGGGCGCGATGCGAAGGTGATCCTCGTCTGGCGGGACGAGGAAGGCGATCGGCTCCGCGGTCGCGCGGTCGACCTCGACGATCTCGACTGAAATTCGATCAGGCGACCGGCTGCGGCGAACGACGACGACCCACGACGAGCAGTGCCGCCGCGATCAAGGCCGCCAGTGCGCCGATCAGGATCGGATACTGCGGCGCGAACCCGGCGAGGACTCCGCCTCCGAAGCAGAGCAGGGCCGATCCGAAGACCCTGATCGAGTGGGCGACCCCGAGCATCCTTCCCTGGGCGGCCTCGCCGGCGGTGTCCGAAAGCAGCGCGGACATGTTCGTCGTGGCCAGCGACATCGCGGCGCCGACGAGGGGCAGGATCACGATGAGCCACTGCCATCGATCCGGCGCCACCTGGAATGCGAGCAGCACCGCGAGCGCCACCGCGCTGGCGGTGGTGGCGGCCCGGGGTGCGAGTCGGCGACCGACCGGTCGTATCAGCAACCACTGCGTCGCCACCATCGCGATGCTCGTGTAGGACATCAGCCATCCGACGTCCGAAGCGGTGAAGGACCACTTCTGCACGAAGAAGACGGAGTTGAACTGGAAGACGAAGTCGATGCCCAGATACAGGAAGAAGTTGACCAGGAGCAGGGTTCGAAACGACGGCATCCGGAACGCCTCGCCGAACTCGACGATCGCCCCTTTCGGTTCCGGCAAGCTCGTCGATTCGACCCGGGAGTTCGGGAATCGCCAGAGCACGAGCAGGACCGAGACGACGTAGATCGATCCGGCGACCATGAAGGCGAGTGGGTAGGACGCCCACTCGAAGGCCTTCCGGTCGGCGAGATGACCGCCGATCGCGGGCGCGAACACGTAGGCGAGACTGCTGGCGAGATAGACGTAGCCGAATCGCCGCGTCTTCTCGACACCGGTCCAGCGATGGGCGACCTCCGCCTGGGCGAGCACGAGAAGCACCCCCGTGAATCCGATCAGGAACTGGCTGACGACGATGAGCCACACCTGGTCGATCCCGATCGACCAGGCGATCGCGAAGTTCCCGATTCCGGTGATACCCATCGCCATCGCGAGGACGTTCCGTCGCCCGTGTCGATCCGAGAGACGTCCGAGCAGGGGCGAGCCGAAGAACTCGCCAAGACGCATCATGCCCATCGCGACGCCGAGCAGGAACACCCGCTTCGCCATGCTCGTCCCGTCGGGCAGGACGCCGTGCTCCTCCGGATGGAGGAACATCGGCGAGAGCACCGGCGACACGAGCGCGCCGCCGAAGAATCCGAGGAATACGAGGAGGTAGATGATCGAAAGGGTCCCGTTCCGTCGTGAGATGCTCGAACCGAGCACCACGGTACCGGACGGACCATCCGGTCACCGGCCGCGGTCCGCCCCGGATCTCACGATGGGTCAGGACGCTCCGGCGGATCCCGGCTTGACGGCGGCGGCGACCCCGGCGGGCTTGCCACCGCCCGGTCGACCGGCGGGCGGACCGGGACGTCCGCCCCCGAACGGTCCCTCGCCGGACTTCGTTTCGATCTTGGAGACGATCTTCTCCCCCGCGGTGGGCCTTCGAAGGAGCACGTCATCGCCCTCGGCGAGGCCCGCGACGATCTCGACCTCCATTTCACTCGCCCGTCCGATCCTGACCTCGGTCTGCGCGAATCCGCCCTCCGAGATGGTGTACACGTAGGCCAGCGGACCGGACCGGAAGACCGACTGGATCGGTGTCGTGATGACGTCCTCGACCTGCCCGAGGATGATCTCGCCTCGACATCGCATCGAGGGCTTGAGACCCAGTGCCGGATCGGCGTCCAGCAGCACCCGGACGGTGTAGTCACGACGGTTCGGATCACGCCAACCGCCCGATTCCGCGAGGACGCTCACTCCCTGCACGACGCCCGCGATCGGGGTCCCCGGAGAGGAGTCGCTGAAGATGGTCGCGGGCTGGCCTCCCTTGATCCGACCGCTCAGCGCCTCGCTCACCTTGAGGTTCGCGATCATGCGATTCGTGTCGGGCAGGATCATCACCAGTTCGTTCTGGCGGAGTTCGGTGCCGACCTGGGGGGGCGGATCGTTGTCTCGACCCCGTCGTTCACCGGACAGGCTGGATGCGAACACCACGAGACCGTCGCTGGGTGCCTCGACGACGCACGCCTTCAGCTGTTCCTGCAGATCGGCGAGCCGTTCGTTCGCGGTGTCCCGCTTGAACTGGACGCTCTCGACGTCGGCCTCGATCTTCACGATCTCCGCCTCGTGTCGCTGCCGCACCCGACCCTTTTCCGCCCGGCTCTGTTCGACGGCGGACCGCTTGGTCGCCTCTTCCTGCTTGATCGTGTAGTTCTCGTAGATGGTCTTGGCGAGCTCGACCTCCTTGACCATGGCTTCCGCCTCGATCATCGCGATCCGGTCCGATTCGAACTCATCGAAGGAAATCCAGCCGTTCTCCAGCAGGTTCTCCGCGTCCGCGGCACGACGGACGCTGCGATCGCGGTTGATGCGGGCGGTCTCGATGTCGAGGTCGAGCTTCTGCCGCTGGGTCACCACACCGCCCTCCTCCCAAGCCTTCAGGTCGAGGTTGGCGATCTCGATCTCGAGATCGGCCTTCTCGAGATCGCTCGCCATCGTGGACTTCCGGATGGCGAGGGACTGCTCGGCCGCGACCACGGAGCTCTCGGCGGTCTGCACCTTGTCCTCGGCGTCCTTGATCTTGTCGACCAGTTCCTCGTCGGCGAGGCGAAGCACGATGTCGCCCTTCCGGACGAAGGAACCCTCGTCCACGACCTCGGTGATCACGGCGCGTCCCTCGAGCAGGTTGCGGATCTCGACCTTGGTCTCGGTGATGAGTTCGCCACTCGCCGGGATCATGATCTCGAAGTCGGCGCGCTCGACGGTGTGGATGTCCGTGGATTCGACCACCACGCCGATCGTCCCGCCGCCACCGCCCATCAGGACGAGCGTCGCTCCCACCACCAGCACCGCAAGGAGCGCGACCATCCAGGAGACGGCCAGCCCCGGGCGGCGCGGGCCTGCGAATGCTTGAGGATCACGGGGGGTTGAGCGCATGAAAGTTCCTGACAAGAAACAGGTTGGGGATCCGACTGCACGAGCATCGGTCCGGGGAGGTTCTCTTCTACTGGAACGATCGTTTTCCGTTGCAGATCGCCGTCACAAACGCCGGGGCGGGGCATACCGACAGCCGCAGGAAATCCACCCCTGAGATCCATCATTTCGGTCACCCGGGGATCCGGGATTCACCGCAAAATCGTATCCGCGTCCCGGAAAGGGCGTTCCGACGCCGAAAATCGGCTCCCATGGGTTCGAACGGGGGGTTACCTTCTCCCCGAATGCGTCTGACCCCTCTCACCGCGGACCTCCTGATGCTCCTCGCCGCGGCGATCTGGGGGTTCGGATTCATCGCCCAGAAAGAGGCGATGGACGACATCCAGCCGCTCACCTTCAACGCAGTCCGGTTCGCCATCGGGGCCCTCGCGGTCGCCCCGCTCCGACTCTTCATCCCCCGGATCCACCACGGGGCGGGGCCCGCCGATCGACGACGTGAACGTCGACTCCTCATCCGGGGATCGATCCTGCTCGGACTCGTCGTCGCGGCCGCCTCCGCCTTGCAGCAGTGGGGGATCGTCGAAACCGAAGCCGGCCCGGCGGGATTCATCACCGGCCTCTACGTCGTCTTCACTCCGATCATCGGGATGCTGGTGGGGGTTCGAACCAATGTCGCGACCTGGATCGGTTGCGGTCTGGCCGCGATCGGGATGTGGTTCCTGGGCATCAAGGAGGGAGCCGGCGGGTTCACGATCGACGTGCCGGCGATGCTGGTGCTCGGTGGTGCGCTGGGATGGGCGGTCCAGGTGCAGATCGTCGCCCGATATTCGCCGCACACCGATCCCATCGATCTGACCGTCGTCCAGTTCACCGTGGTGGCGATCACGACGATGCTCGCGGCGATCCTCGTCGAGGGTCCCGGCGAAGCCTTGAATCTCGTCGGCGCATTCCGGAGCGCGACCTGGGAGATCCTCTATTCCGGGGTTCTCGCGATCGGCGTCGCCTTCTTCCTGCAGATCGTGGCACAGCGGAAGAGTCCGCCTTCGCACGTGGCGATCCTGCTCAGTCTCGAAGCGGTCTTCGCGGCGATCGGTGGATGGTGGTTGCTCGGTGAAAGCTACGACGCCCGCACCCTGCTCGGTTGCGGTCTGATGCTCGCGGGGATCTTCGCCAGCCAGACGCCCCGGCTGCTGCATCGACGACCGCGGCCACCGGAGTCCTGAACCCGCGACGGGCGTCCCCGGACGGTCGATGTCCACGATCGATCCGGAAATCCCATCCG
>NYWD01000169.1 GCA_002684855.1 Planctomycetaceae bacterium
GTCGCCGCCGACCTGCTAAACGCGTTCACGGAAGGTAGGGATTGAGTAAGTGTGCGAAGTCCGTATCGCATCGCATCGGAACAGTGAAAGGTGATTGTAGTGTGTGTGTGTGCCTGCTCGCTTTGCCGAGTGCCACGATTGACATAGACAAGCATGGAGCAAGCTCCCGAGGCGTATCAAAGAAGGCCCACTGGTGGAGGTGGGCACTCCATAAGTCGCAAAACAACGGATGAGGTTCTAACGAAGATTAAGTCCGCTTCGAGAGGACAAGCTGCACTCGGAGGGCTCGCCTTCTCGGCCGTGACGCTGGCCCTAATCTACGCCATGGTCGAGTACGTCTTTGGCGGCCAGATAGACTTCCTGTTCATCGCGATGGAAGTGGTTCACTTCTTTGGTATCCTCGTGCTCATTAGGAAGCTGCTCAAGGAAAAAAGCTGTGAAGGGTTGTCTCTCAGAACACAAGAGCTCTCTGCCATGTTTTTGGGAGCTCGAGTTATTGCAGGCTTCCTGTTCGAGGGCAATCACCACACGCTCTTGGACATTCTGACACTGGTCGTAACCATCCTCGTCATCTACTACATGAAGACGACACTTAAATCCACGGTGGATCTGAAGATCGACATGACAAGGAAAGCGCAAATGCTTTACATCGTTGCCCCTTGCGCTGGCTTAGCGCTGGTGGTCAATCCAGGTGTCAAGATGCACCTCGGGCTCATCGCTTGGATCTGCAATGTCTTGTGGGCCTTTGCCACTTACATAGAGGCGGTGTCAGTAGTGCCCCAGCTCAAAGTCATGAAACACATCAGTGACTCCGTGGGCTTCTTTGAAAGAAAGTCTACAGCAGATTATGTCTTTGCTCTTGGAATAGCCCGATTTCTTGCGTGTGCAAGCTGGATCCTTCAGCCAGCTACCTTTGGTTACGTGGCAAAGATGACACTTAGTGGGAGATTGTGGGCCGCGTGTACCTTGATCTCAGAGATTGTCCAGACCTTCATTCTAGCAGACTTCTGTTACTATTACATAAGGAGCGTAGCAGATGGATCCGGTTTAGTTCAATTCAACTCTGTCGTATAAACTGGAACGTAATGCCAAGCATAACAAACCTATTAGTCAACTCTCTTTGCCTTTTTCTCACTCTCCGCTTCTCTCTTGTGTCCTCTCGTAACGTCTTCTTACCGGTTTTCGCGCGCCTCCGTTGAGATGTTTGAAGGAGAAAAGCGATAGATTGAGTGTCTACGTCGTGATCCTTTCATCTGATCTGAGTTGAGTCGTTGGTCACTGTGGACGATGGGGAACGGCGACGACGGGCACGAAGGCATGTTGGACGAGGCCATGCACACGAGCGAAGAGGTCGTGGCTCGTCCTCGCGAAGAGAAGGAGGTGGAGAAAGAGAAGAAGAAGAAACCCAAAGCCACAACAACTTCAAGGATGAGCAATCAAGTCAAGAAGAGGAAGGCTGCGTCGTCGAGAGGGACAACGGGGATCCCGAAAGGTCTGGCGAGGGTGCTTGAAGGGTATGATATTGTCAGGAAGATCGGGGAGGGCACTTCCGGGGTGGTTTACGTGGTACAGGCGAAAGACGATGGACAGTGCGACCAAACGACCAACCGGTTCGCCATCAAGGCATACAAGACCGTAAGCAAGAAAGGGGTGTGCACGGCAGCTATCAGGGAGATAGGTTTGCTGAGAGAGCTCAACCACCCAAACGTGATTCGCATGAATAAAGTACATATCGCACAGAAGGAACGTGCCGTGTTCCTTTCGTACGAGTACATTAACCACGACCTGCACGAGATCATTCGACGTCACGTGTCCCAGCACAAGAAGATACCTGAGTACACGGTCAAGTCACTTCTGTGGCAAATCTTGCGGGGCGTAGATTACCTTCACTCGAATTGGGTCATGCACAGGGACCTCAAGCCTAGCAATATTTTGATCACCGCGGAGGAAGGAAAGAGTCAAGGGTCGGCCAAGATAGCGGATTTTGGCTTAGCAAGGCTTTTCAGGAACACGCTCCAACCGCTCAGGGCGGATGGGGTGGTGGTAACGCTATGGTACAGGTCTCCCGAGCTGCTCTTGGGGACCCAACACTACTCACCAGCAATAGACATGTGGGCAGTGGGCTGTCTCTTTGGTGAATTGCTCAGACTGCGCCCTCTATTCTATTCTCACCAGCTTCCAGGGAACACGTTTCAAGTCAATCAGATGGAGAGGATCATCAATATCCTGGGCCGCCCTTCCACCACCCGGTGGCCCGCGCTAACAGAAATGGATCACTGGAAGAACAATACCAACAATATCCAAAACTACAAGCCAACGAAAGGAAAGGCCAGGAAACTCGAAAGCATGCTCTCCATGAAAAAGGACTGCACGGCAATCCATTTGCTCAAGAGGATGTTGGAATACAACCCACAGAAGCGTATCACCGCAGCGGAAGCCCTTAAGCACGAGTACTTTCAATCGGAGCCCTATCCGGGAAGCAATTGCTTTGTGGAGAATCAGATGGGCAAAGGACCCAACAATCTTGAAATAACCCTCTGAACTTGTATTTTACAAAATTAAAAGAATATGTAATGCGTGCGTATGTGTGTTTTATTATGATCTTACAGACTTTGGTGCGGCAGCTTCGGCAGCAGCAGTGTTGGTGGTGGTGGTAGCGGTCGAATAGATTTCAAGAATTTGATTGATCTCTTGCAACTCCATCTCCTCCTCCTCAGATTTCCTCTCATATTTGTCTAAAAAGTTATACAAATAATTCTGCAAGTAAGCCGTCATGTTCAATCCTTCCCTTTGATACATCTTTAAAAAGTCATTCACCAAATAGATATCTTTTCTTCTCATCGCGGCAATTAACACAATCTCTCCCGTTTTGGCTTTCAGATCGAAGCCACGGTCCTCTATTTCCTCAGACATTTTGAACACGGCATCGTATCTTCTGTTCTGCAGACAAATATCCATTAGCAGAGTGTAAGAGTAGATATCCGGCTCGGCTCCAAACTCATGGAAGGTCTCAAAGGTCTCAAAGGCTCTTCCGAGCTCTTTGGCTTTGACGCAAGCTGCAATCAGAGCGTTAATGCAAGAGGTGGTAATGGGTTTTCCACTCTCCTGTCTCTGAAGCAAAATGTCAAAGACGTCATCTAATCTCTCCACGCACCTCGAAAACCTCTCCGGATCGTCATACCGCTTCTGTAGGTCCACCCCCGATAGCGCAGAGCTCAGAATCTGCATTTGATAGGGGTCAACTTTGCCCGGATGGAACTGGTCCAGGGAAGACAGCACGTCAAAGCAAGTGGCCACGTTCTTCTCTTGGCTGTAAAAGCTGAGAATGGCGAAGAAGATGGCCGGAGGAGTGTTTGCACTCACGGGTTGCACCTTGTCCCACACCCACTCGGCTATCTTCTTTCTATTCGACCTGTGGATGCTTCTGTTGCCGCTAGAGTTGGCAATGAGGTAGTAGGCCGTGCCTCCATCCAGCTGCAGGTCCGTTCCTTGAGCCTCGTACCTCCATAGCATCTCCATCGCCTGGTTGAGAAGGTAGTGACCGTAGTAGGCGCTCTTCGTCACGAATTGCGACACCGTCTCAAGATCCAGCGGGGTCTTATCGTCCTCAATGCAGGAGAGAAATTTTGTGAGCAATCCCCAAGCCTCCCGTTGCAGGGCCAAAATGACAAGCTCGTTCTTAAGCTTTTCGTACGTTCTCTGTTTATCCTTTGACGCCGTGTCGACCAAATCCTTCGGGTGGTGCTTTTCGAAAAGGATGAGTGCTTGCCGCAGCTTCCTGTGGTAGATGCACGTTGACAGCGCGCGCAA
Source organism: Planctomycetaceae bacterium (assembly GCA_002684855.1). Lineage (GTDB taxonomy): Bacteria > Planctomycetota > Phycisphaerae > Phycisphaerales > SM1A02 > UBA12014. The sequence goes on from NYWD01000169.1 coordinate 3,811, forward strand.
GAAATACTCGAACACTACCGCCTTGTCCGTCTTGTCGATCAAATCGCTCTTCAGCACTTTCGAGATCTGGTTTGTTCTTACGCCGCAGCCTATCATGATGCTTATGGTCTTGGCACTAACGAAGATTCCCGACTCCTTCGCTCGCAAGACATCCTCCAACAAAGGAGAGAGGTCCTTTGACAAGTGAGACTTAGCACGCAAGTAAGTGTTGTAGATTGCCGTGTTGGGCTGAAACTCACCGTAGAGTAACACCTCTTTCTCCGTCATGTCGTTTGCTTCCCAACGTGCGTAAAGGTCTGCGGCAGACTGATAAGAGTGGTTCAGAACTTGCGTCAGGTCGCGCTGAAACTTTCTTTGCTTTTGGCTACCTTGGTCGAAGGCATTGCCATTGGTCTTAGTCACATTCTTGGACGATCTTGTCGTCGGTGTTGTGGTTGTGGCAAACGACGACGCAAAAGATACGATTGGTGCTTGTAAGCTAAGCCAACGAAAGGATGATGATGATGATGATGAGAGGTCAGCGTAGCATGTTCCTCTTCCAACAACCAAGTGCGCTAGGCGCTTCACGCTCCACGCCGTACTCATAGTCGCCGCCAGCCTCGATGAAAATACTGAACCGCTTAAAGCAGTCATCGGGAAAATATCTCACACGAATTGTGGAATCTTGACATGGGAATAGAATTACAGAAAATGGGTTACAGAAGGTGAAGGGGGTTAGTGGACGGGTTGCCTTCGAGGTCGTAGTCATCCTCCTCGACGAAAGGAATGGACGACAGTGCAGCATATTCTCCTCCCATTTGTGACAGGAAGCTGCTCCAAACGAGGTCTCTTATGTCTTCCAGCTGTCTGCCTTCAAGATGTTGAAAGAGTTTGTCTGAGATGAGAGATCTGAGGAATGTCTGAGCATGTTCCTTGTCCTCCATTTTCACCATAATCCAAGTGCCATCATCCAATTCCCTCTCAAGTTGCCCTTCGCTCCACACGGAGCACCCATTGAAACATTTGAGTTGTGATGCCACCAGGCCATCGCTCCCAGAAAGCGAGTGATGTGGGGCTTTCATCACCTCTTGCCTCTCTTCCCCTTCTTTCCCCTTCTTTTCCTCTTCTAGCTCTTCTTCCAGCAATTGGGTGAATGCTTTCCCGCTTGGATTAAAGTTCCCGTATCCCTTGGCGTGAATTCCTCCAGCATAGACCCCGGTACCAGGTAATACCTCTTGCTGGCTGCCAGGGAAAACATTCGGCAAGGTGTGTAAGATGCATGAGAGAGCATCGTAAGCGGGACCACCCCATGACTCTGGCCTCTGCCGCAATGTGTCAAACACCTTGGTCATCTCTCTTCTTGAACGGTTACCCCTTAACCTCGCCTTCACCTTTGTGAGACCACTTCTCCTTGTTCTTCCAAAAGAAGTAGTGTAACGCACAACATATCGACTAGCAAACTTCAAGATTTTGCTCCATAAGCTCGACACTCTACTGAAGCGGCCGTCAATGCCATCATAACTAATCTTGTTCACGATAAAACCGCTCGAGCCAGTCTCGTCATTATCAACGATGAGTATGACGCTGCGACGAAAACAGCACCTCAACAACGGGTGTGCTAGCAACAGATTCCCACGCTCAAGTTTGAGAGTGTGTCGTACTTTCGGTAAATCTAATCCACTCCTTTGATGGGGAAGCGACTTGTCTTTCCAAGCGTCGTTATCATCGTTGTCGTTGCCTTTTGTGTTGTTGACTTCACTTGTATGAATAGATTCTCTCAATGTCTTTAACACCGCAAAAGCTCCGTCGATGTCCTGCTTACCTTTGTTTGCATCCCTCAAGGCCTTTCGCCACTCGTACAAGACAGTATCTGTCGCACTTCTTGGCGAAGGAAGAGTGGGAAGATAGTACTGTCCACCACCCATCCATATCCGCAAACTTTCAAGTGCTCCACGACGTTTCAAAGGTGTGGTGGAAGAGACAGACGAAGCATTTTCAATCTGTAAGAACGCTCGTAAGGCTGGCCTGTTATCTAATTTCTTAGCACACCGCATGAGCCCACGAAGCAAGCACAAGAACGTCCTTTCGTTCGTCATGTTGTCTGGTGTTGTACACAGACTTCAACTCCCTCCTTCAAGTTGGCGACAGCTTTTACAGCCATTCTTCACTCAAGCCTTTCGCCA
>NYWD01000170.1 GCA_002684855.1 Planctomycetaceae bacterium
CTTCACGCGGCATCGAGTGCGCGGGCGACGGTGGAATCACGGTTCGATTCGCGGAAGCAGGGAGATGAACTCCTGGCACTCCTGAATTCGATCGGCGGATCCGAATCCGGGCCGAATCCCGACGCCTCCGGAGTCGGCGGCCCGGAAATTTCCGAATTTGGTTGACTCGATTCCGATTCCCCGTAGATTGAACACTTGGAGCATCCCGTTCCAAGCTTTCAGGAGTGAACCAAGACATGAGTTTCAGCACCAAAGTTGCTTCGGCGATCGTCATCCTGGTCTTCGTTCTCGTGACGGCCGTCGCGGCCTTCGCGGAAGACAAGGGGCGACAGGGTCGTTTCGTGCCTCAGAACGACGACTATCGTGCTTCGGGCGAGCGTGCGGCCAGTCAGGGATCCTCCCCGGACTGCTGCCCGGCCGATCTCAACTGCGATGGTGTGGTGAACGGCGCCGATCTCGGGATCCTTCTTGGTGACTGGGGTCAGAAGGGTGTCCCGGGCGACATCACCGGCGACGGGCCGGTGAATGGTGCCGATCTCGGCATCCTGCTCGGTGCGTGGGGCCCCTGCACGGGCTGACGACGCGGTTCCATCTCCAGGATCCGAGGAATGGCCTCGCCGTCGGCCGGAGGCCGTGTTCCACGCTGATGCGGCCGGCTCGAGCTGGATCCATTCCTCGTGAGCACCAACAAGGCACCGGCCTTCGGCCGAAACCTCGTCGCCTCGATCGCGATCGTGTGTTGGTCGGTCGTCCCGGCACTCGCTGGCGAGGTCGACTGCAACGGAAACGGCGTCCCGGACGCGACGGACATCCGAAACGGAACCAGCGCGGACTGCCAGCCGGACGGTGTTCCCGACGAGTGTCAGGTCGTCGAGGCGGTGCTTTACGCGTACGACGCCGGTCCCGAACTTCAGATCGGTGGTGGCGGGTCCTCGGTCGTCCTCGGCGAACGATTCTTCCTCGCTGAAGCGTTTCCCTTCATCGGCGGCGTCGAGTACGAGGGCGTCGACGTGCCGTCCGGCACGCTGATCCGGGCCGCGGTCTGGTCGGATCCCGATTCCGATGGCGATCCGGCGGATGCCGTCCTCCTGGCCGCCGCGGAAGCGGAAGCCTCTTCGAGCGGCTTCGGGCGGATCACATTCGAATCCGGGTTCGAAGTCGGTGGCGACGGAACCTCCTTCTTCGTCGGCATCTGGTTCGAGAATGCCCCCGGTTGGCGGTGCGGGTTCGATTCCGGAAGCCTCGCTCGGCAGGGTTTCGTGCTGGTCACCTCGGGGCCGGTCGATCCCGGCGATCTGTCGGGGGCGGAGCCCGCCGGTTCGATCTGTCCCGGTTGCAACGGTGACTGGGCGATTCGAGCGGTGGCCTGTGATCAGCCCTGGTGCGCGACATCCAACGACGTGGACGACGACGGCACGCCCGATGACTGCGAAGCGGACTGCAACGGAAACTCGATTCCCGACGACGAGGACATCGCGTCCGGGGCCAGCAGCGACTGCGACGGGAACGGCGTCCCGGACGACTGCCAGGCGCTGGAGGACTGCGACGGAGATGGAATCCTCGACATCTGCGGATTGCTGCCCGGGACCGGGCTCGCCACCCGGTACTGGAACAACGACCGCCGGCTCGGTCCGCCATCGCTGGTCCGGGTGGAGCCGGGAATCGAGTTCGACACCGAGAACGGTCTCCCGGTCCCGGATGGCTACGAGGACTACTTCTCGATCGAATGGTCCGGCTCGCTGGTGTCGAAGGTGACCGGTTCGCATCGCCTTCGCTTCGAAGCCGACGATCGATTTCGAGCCTGGATCGACGGACGAGTCGTCCTCGGTTCGACTTCCGAACCCGAGCTGCCGGGCACGGGGAGTGGATCCGTCGACATCGATCTCGTCGCGGGTCAGCCGGTGGCGTTCCGGGCGGTCTTCACCGAGTACGCGGGCAATGCCCGGTGCCGGCTCTGGTGGACCGTTCCTGGAGGGCGGGAAGCCCTCGTGCCCGCCACGGCCTTCACGCCGGTGGTCGACCGTGACGGCGACGGCGTGATCGACCTCTGCGCCTCGACCGATTGCAACGGCAACGGTCTCCCCGACGACTTCGACCTCGTGCAGGGCGGAAGCGACTGCAATGCCGACGGAGTGCTCGACGAGTGCCAGCCCGAACTCGACTGCGATGGTGATCTCATTCCGGATCAGTGCGTGGCCGGCGACCTGGGCATCCTCGGAACCTATTTTCGAAGCGAGGGCGCCGATCGATTCTCGGAGCTCGTCCTGGGCCGACTGGACGAGACCGTCTTCTTCGAGTGGGGCGGCGGCTCGCCGGCCGCCCTGCTTCCCAATGACAACTTCGCGGTCCGCTGGACCGGGACCTTCGTCGCCGACCGGACCGGCCTGCACCAATTCCGGGCTCAGGCCGACGACGGGCTCCGGATCTGGATCGACGACGTCCAGGTCGTGGACGAGTGGGAGGATGGGGGGGCGGGCCCCGACTTCGACTTCGAGCTCGATCTGGTCGCGGGTGACCGACGGGCGATCCGGGTGGAGTTCTACGAGAACGGCGGTGATGCAACGGTCCGTCTCCGGCTCCGGACCACCCCGGACGGTGACTACGCGACGGTGCCGATGGCGAATCTCCGACCCATCGTCGATCGCGACGGCGACGGGATCGCGGACGCCTGCGCGGCGGATTGCGACGGTGACGGCGTGTCCGACGCGATCGCCATCGCGAACGGGCTCGCGGAGGATTGCAACGGCAACGGCATCCCCGACGCCTGTGACATCGGTTTCGAAGGTGACGCCGTCGTGGCCTGGTGGCGATTCGACGACTCCGCGGACCTCGGGCGGGACAGCGGACCGCTCGGACTCCATCTCGGCGTCTCCGGCGCCGGCGCTTCGAACGCGACGCCGCTCGACGTGATCCCGAGGACCGGTGACCTCGATCTCGGCTCGGCGGCCTTCGACTTCTCCTCCCGCCTCATGACGCTGGATCCGGATCGGGATCTGAGTCTGGTCGAGCGGCGATTCACCGCGGAGGCCTGGGTGCGGATCGACGAACTGGCGAACGGCGCTTCGACGCCCGCGCAGCGTCAGTGGTTGTTCCAGCGGAAGAACCCCACCTCGGACGGCCGGATCGAGTGGGCGTTTCTCGTCCAGTCGGGCAACATCCACGAGGTCTGTGACCTCGGGGTCTTCGGGGACGGACCATTTCCGACCGGAAGACAGCTCGCCATGGTCCTCGGAACCGGAAGCGGGGTCGCGGGCGACAAGTGGTGCGTGTTGAGCGACCTGCAGATCGAGGACGGGGACTGGCACCACGTCTCGGTCGGCTGGGATCCCGTTCGCTCGGAAGTTCGATTCGAGCTGGACGGGGAGGTCGACGTGCAGCGCTTCGAGAATCGAGGATTGAACCCCAATGCGCACCGATTCGCGGTGGGGGCCCACGTCAACGAATCCGGCGTCTGGAACCAGGGGATCCGCGGGCTGGTCGACGAAGCGAGGATCCGGCTGGGCCTCACGCCGCTCGAGGAGATGCTCGACCGCCCCTACGACGCGGCCTCCGTCGACGTCGATGGCGACGGGGTGCCCGACGAGTGCGGAGGTCCGCGGTGTCCCGAGGACCTCGATGGTGACGGCAGGGTCAACGGCGCGGATCTGGGGGTTCTGTTCACGCAGTGGGGTCAGGGCGGGACGGCCGACTTCGATGGGGACGGGATCGTCGGTGGATCCGATCTCGGCGCGCTTTTCGCGGCCTGGGGAGATTGCGAGTGATGAGTCGGTGCGTCGTCTCGTCCGGACGACTCTCCAATCGAATCGGCCTGCTCCTCCGAGCGACCGTGGTCTCCGGCGCAGCGCCGGTCGTGGTCGCGGTGGCGTCGATCCTCCCGTCGTCGGCGTCGGTCCGGGCCGACGAGATCTTCGTTCCGGACGATTACTTCACGGTGGCCGCCGCGGTCGCGGCCGCTGAGGACGGCGACGTCGTCGTGGTTCGTCCGGGGAACTATTTGGGAACGGTCGACTTCGCCGGGAAGGCGATCACCGTCCGAAGCACCGACGGGCCCGAGAGGACGACGCTGGATGCGGAGAACTACCAGAACAGCGTGGTGGTCTTCGCCGATGGAGAGGGCCGCGGGTCGGTCCTCGAGGGGTTCGAACTCCGGAACGGCACCGGAAACTGCGACCTGTTCTTCTGCTTCGGCGGCGGGGTCTTCTGCAACGAGACCTCGCCGACCATCCGGAACTGCATCATCCGTGACAACGAGACCACCTTCGACGGTGGAGGTCTGTACGCACGTCGCGGGTCGCCGCTGATCGAGGACTGTGTCTTCGAGGGCAACGCGGCCACCTGGTACAACGGAGGCGCGATCTACGTCGTCGACGCGCCGACGATCACGATTCGCCGGACCGAGTTCCGCGACAACTACGGTGACGACGGGGGCGGCGGGATTCTCGCCAAGAACACCGGGCTCGTGCTGGAGGACTGCACGTTCATCGGCAACGTCACGACCGGCGGGGGCGGCGGCGTGTCCGTCGAGGGGGGGGACGCGATCATCCGGCGTTGCATCTTCGACTCGAACACCTGTGGAGGTCGTGGCGGCGGGTTCGCGTTCAACGGGACGACGCTGGAACTGGACACCGCCGAATTCGCCTCCAACGACGCTGGTGGCGACGGGGGAGGACTCGACATCCAGTCCACCACGACGAACGTGCGGTTCGCCGACTTCATCGGCAACCGAGCCCACGGGAAGGGCGGGGGCATCCACGCGGATCGTGGGGACGCCCTCGGGATCGTGGGTTGCCGGTTCGAGGGCAACATCGCCGAGGTCAGCGACGGCGGAGGCGTGAGGACCGGGGGGGTGCCGACGGAGATTCGCCAGTGCATCTTCACCGACAACGCCGCCGAGGTCGGCGGTGGGGTCTACGCCGATCAGGGCACCGCCCTCGTGATCGTCGGTTCACGCTTCACGCGCAACCTGGCACGCAACGGGGTCGGGGGTGGACTGGAGGCGGACCGGTCGCCGGTCGACGTCGTCAACACCGGCTTCTTCCGGAACCGGTGTACGGATGCAGGCGGCGGTGCGCGGATCCGCGGCGGGGACGCCGTCGTCGCCAACTGCGTCTTCGCCGGCAACTTCGCGTACTGGAGGGGGGGCGCACTCGATGTTCACCAGATCGATCACCGGGTGGTGAACTGCACGATCGTCGACAACGAGTCCTACGAGACCGCCGGGGGAATCTGCGTGAATCCCGCGGGCCTGGTCGCCAACAGCATCGTCCGTGGGAACCATGCGGCGCGCTGGCCCGACATCGCCAATCGCAACGAGACCTGGACCACCGATCTGCGATGGTCGAACATCTCGGTCTGGGAGTCCGAGGTCCCGGGCCGGCTCGACGGTCCGGCGGGAATCGTCGACCGTCGGGGGCCCGATCAGGTCGGCGGCACCGGAGACGAGGACTACCGGGCCACCGGGTGCCTGCTCGGGATCGATGCGGGAGACGCGATGCTCGTGCCGCCGGATCGGGCGGACGTCGATCTCGACGGAGACCTGACGGAGGCGATTCCGCTGGACTACTTCGGTCTTCCCCGATTCGTCGACGACCCCTCGGTTCCGGACGGTCCGGAGCTTCCCGGGGCGGCCGTGGACGTGGGGGCATCCGAGTGGAATCTCCGAGGGGTGGCCTGCTCGCCGGATCTGGACTGCGATGGGAACGGGGTGGCGGACGCGTTGGACATCGCCGCCTGTGATGGCGACCCCGGATGCCTCGACTGCAACGGCAACGGTCGTCCGGATCGCTGTGATCTCGTCGATCGTTCGGGCCCGTTCTTCCCTGCCGTGGGGTACTGGCGTTTCGAGGAGGATGGGACCAATCTCGGCTTCTCGGATCTGCAAGGCGATCTGCAGGGGGATGCCGGCGTGGTCGTCGACGTCGGGGTCGACGCGGTACCGGGCATTCTCGGCGCGGTGAACCGGGGATCGCTCGAGATCGGCGACACCGGTTTCGTCCGAGTGCGTGATCCCGACCAGCGGTTCGCCATGGGTCGTGGGAGTTTCACGATCGAGGCGTGGGTCCGGCTCGACGAGCTCGGTGCCATGGGCAATTCCGGTCGACGTCAGTACCTGGTCCAGCGGAAGCCCGGGGATTCCGGGGGTTCGAGAATGGACTACGCCTTCCTGGTTCAGGGAGGCAATCTGCCGACGGGCATGGACCGGCGGTACGGAAAGCCTTCGGGGCTCAGCGGCCGAGAGATGGTGCTCCAGTTCGGCGACGGGGCCGACACCTGGTGCGTCACCTCGTATCTCGAGATCGAGTCCACCGGCTGGCATCACCTCAGCGCCGCGATCGACGCCCGGTCGGAGACGGTGCGCTTCGGACTCGATGGACGGTTCGAGACCGTCGAGTACGAAGGGAGCGACGTCGATCGCTACGCCTGGGAGGGGAATCTCATCCTCGGCGCGCACACCAACAGCTCTGGGCAGTTCAATCAGCGGCTTCGCGGCGCGATCGACGAGGTCAGAATCAGCCGAGGCGTCGTCCCGGTCGACGCCTTGCTCGACGTCTGGCCGGTGGGGACCAGCGCCGACTGCAACGGAAACGGCGTTCCCGACGACTGCGACATTCGCGACGGATCGCTGGTCGACGCGGACGGCGATGGAATCCCCGACGATTGCGTGGCGGGTGCGTCGTGCCCCGCCGATCTGGACGCGGATGGCGTCGTGGGGGGAGGCGACCTCGGGCAGTTGTTCCTCGAGTGGGGTGGCGACGGCCCCGCGGACCTCGATGGTGATGGAGTCGTCGGAGGTGGTGATCTGGGGCTGTTGTTCCTCGGCTGGGGGGACTGTCCCGGAGGATGCGCTTCGGACGACTGCGACGACGGGGACGAGTGCACGCTGGAAGGCTGCCACCCGGTGACCGGGGCCTGCACCCATTTCAGGATTTCCAGCTGCATCACCGATCCCTGCTTCGGCGATCCCTGCGACGACGGGGACGACTGCACGGTTGACGAGTGCGACCCGATCACCGGCGGATGCACGAACCTCCCGATTCCGGATTGCCAGCCGGATCCGTGCGAAGGCGTCCGCTGCGACGACGGCAATCCCTGCACCGAGGACTTCTGCGACCCCCTTGCCGGCGACTGTCGATTCGAACCGATCGAAGGTTGCGAGGATGCGCCCTGCGGCGATCCGGCCGCGGGTGACTGCTTCGAGCCGTCCCCGGTTCCCAGTTGCGACGATCTGGACTGTTGTGAAGCCGTCTGCGATGTCGACCCGTTCTGCTGCGACGTGGTCTGGGATCTGGACTGCGTCGAGCTCGCCGAGAATCTCTGCCCGGGGCCCTAGCGGACGGTCGGCGTTCCGGCAATCGTCACCGATGCCAGGGGTTCGCGGCGAATCGCCGGCGCTCCCCGGTCGCTCGGGCGGGTCGAGTACGCCGCTCGGAAGAAGTGCAGGATCGTTCCGGAGGGGCGATCGCCGAGTGCGATTTCGGCCAGGGCCTGCAGGCCGGCATCCCTGCGATCACCGGGGGGGAGCTTGAGCACTCGGGAGACCGTGCCGATCCACCGCGCGGTCCGCAGCGGGCCGCGACCCGTCGCGAACGACTCGCGTTCGACGCCGCCGTCGGAGGCGACGAACTCGAATTCGACCACGGTGCGGATCGGCTCGCGGATCGGGTAGCCGAACTTGGGATAGCACGCGAACGGCCATCCGTAGTTGTCGCCGCGGATCCCGTACCACCCGTTGCCGACGAGGAGCACCGCGCCGGCGATGGTCACGGGAAGGATCGAACCTCGAGTCGGCGGGCCGACGCCGCGAGGGATGCCGACCCTCGGCGACCGGACGCCGATTCCCGCGAGCAGCCGCGGCCAGTCGACGAGGCACGGATAGACCGCCATCAGCGAGATGAAGCCGATGTTCAGGGTGAGCAGGTTGGCGAGGTGGAAGAGCAGCCCGAGGATCAGTGCAAGGAACCGCGTCGGTCGACTGAACATCAAGAGGACGAACGAAAGCTCGAAGGTGACCACCCCGAGGCCGCCGAGTCGGAGGAGCCAGGGGTGTCCCGTGGGATCCAGCATGGGCGTCCAGCTCGCGTGGGTCGTCCACTGGTGCCAGATCTGGTTGCGGAGATGGTCGCTGAAGATCCAGTCGAGGCCGCCGGTCCAGAGCTTCCAGACGCCCGGGAAGAAATAGACCATGCCGAGCAGGATCCATGCGATCCGGAGGGGAAGGCCGTACCGCGGATCGGGTCGAGGCGCCGTGCGGCGTCGGCGGATCCAGCCGTCGAGCGAGAGCACGTCGCCGCAGGGTGCGCTTGCGAGGAGGATCGCGAACCACACCAGGTGGTGCGCGTGGTTGACCTTGCCGTGGAGTTGCGGAATACCCAGCACGAACAGCGTGAGCAGCGCGCTCGCGATGGTCGCGGGGCGGGTGAGGAGCCCGAGCATCGCCATCGCGGTCGCCGCGATCCACGCGATGAGGATCAGGCGGGCGGTGAACGGATCGGGAATCAGGCTCGAGAGGAGGGGGCCGATGCCCGACGGCGGAAAGAGGATCGCCTCGGGCAGCGCGGCGTGCACGAGGAACTCCTCCCGCCCCGCGGGGATCAGGAGCAGCGCTCCGAACGTGGTGATTCGGAGGATCGCGAGGTTGAGCGGGGCATCGGGTTCGGTGAGATAGGCATTCAAGCCGCGTGCCAGCGACCGGCGATGCCTGAATCCCGTCACGCCGGCCACGACGAGCAGCCACAGCAGGCCGAGCCGCGTCATGACGGTTCGACCCACCCAGAGCGCGTGCTCCGGCGACTCCCACGCTGGATCGACCGAACGGCGTCGTTCGATCAGGTCGACCAGGGCGTCGACTCCGCCCCGGCCGGAGGCCGACGACTCGACCACGCCTTCCAGCCACCCGTACCAGGCGAAGCAGAGCGCCAGCCAGCCTCCGGCCAGCGCGAGGGTGAATGGAAGGACGAGGTGTCTATTTGGAACGCTTGGCGTCATGATCGATTCGCTTCGAGGTTCCGGATTCTTCGGACCGACGCGGCGTCCGACGTGAGCGATCACTCGACGAGCGATCGGTCCGCCGGGCCGGCCGACGCGTCGATCGCGGCTTCAGGCGTCCGGCCAGGGAACGGGACGGCCGAGCAGTCGGGCGAGTCGTTCGTTCTCGGGCGCGAAGTGGGTCCGCAGGCGGTCGAGAACCCCGGGCGGCGGGGCCTGTCCGTCGCCGCGGTTCGCGATCGGGGACGGTTCGGCGGATGGAACCGGTGGGAGTCCGAGCCAGTCGAGCACCCGATCGCCGGTGCCGTCGGGGTCCGCGAAGTGATCCTCCGAGAAGAGGACGAGGGTCCGTTCGCTTCCGAAGCTCTCGAACCATCGTTCGAGTTGCTCCGCGTATCGACCGCGAGCGAGATAGGAGAAGTGCTCGTGCGGTCCGGAGACCGCTGCGGGATGGTCGAGGAGGCGTTGCGTCTCGCCGGCGAGTCGCGTCGGCTCCTGTTCGATCGCGTCCTCGAAGTCGAGCGTCTCGACGCCGAGCCGCGTTTCATGTCGATGATGCGACCAGGCGCGAAGGGCCGGATCGCGAAGCAGCACCACGAGATCGAGTTCCGGGCCCAGCAGGTCGCGGGCGATCCTCGGGGTTCGCGGGTGGAAGAGGTAGTAGGGGCACGCGTCGCCGGCTCGGAATCTGCCGCCGAGCCGGCGTCGGAGACCCGCGCGGCGGAAGACGGTCTCCTGGAGGCTTCGGCAGCGAGATCTCGACGGGCGGGGACCGGCGAGGATCCGGCATTCCTTGGCCGCCCTCGGAAGGATGTGCGGCGATCGCGAGATCCGACGGTCGAGGTCGGTGGTGCCGGACTTCTGGGCGCCGATCAGGAGGAAATCCGGGAGGATCCGCCAGGGTGCCGATATGAGCCGATGGAGGCTCGGTCGGGGGTTCGGCGTCGGCACGCAGGAGGGCGTTTGCGGCGCGTCTGACATGGATGTGACGATACAGTTTGCACGAGGACTCGTCGATGATTCCCTGGCTGAGAAGAACCACGACCGGCACCAGGTTCCTGATCCTCTTCCCGGGCAGGACCGGAAGTTCATGGCTCGTCGACGGTCTGGCGCGTCATCCGGGGATTCGAGCCGAGGGCGAGATGCTCGTGGGGCGATCCGCCGTCGAACAGCGGGCCGAGATCGTACGGCTGTACGGACGATCGAGGAAGTCGGCCGTCGGCTTCAAGACCAAGCTGAAGGATGTCGCGGACCCCGGGCACCTGGGCGCCTGCATCGAGGAATACGATCTGGTCGTCCTGCTGATGCGTCGTCGGGATCTGCTCCGACTCGCGATCTCGCGGATCAATGCGCGTCGACTTCACGCGGCGACCGGACGCTGGAACGTGCGATCGAAGGACCGTCCGGTGAGCGGTGGGGACGTCTCCGTGGATGAACTGGTCGAGGCGCTGGCCGCCTGCCGCGACGATGTCGCCCGGCTCGACGACTTCGTGGCGTCGACCGGGGTGACGCCCTTCGAGATCGAATACGCGGACATTCTCGCCGGTCCCTCGGAAGTGCTCGAACGCGTTCAGGAGAAGCTCGGCGTCGACCCGCGCAGGGTCGTGTCCTCCGTCGCGAAGAACACCAGCGAGCGACTGTCGTCGGCGGTGGGAAACATCGACGCGCTGCGTCGGGAACTTTCGGGTGGGCCCTGGGAATCGGTGTTCGACGTCGATCCCGTCAGCGAACGGGCTTCCTCGAACGCAGATTGATCAGCACCCGCTGCCACCGTCGAAGACGCCAGGATCGGGTGGCGCGGGTCGCCCGGGCGATTTCGAGGCGGAGCTTCTCGTCGCGTGGGCCACAGGTCTCGAACTCCATCGCGAGCCAGTGCAGGAAACGCCTCCGCGTCCGGACTTCGAGGCCGGATCGATGGGTCTGCGCCACGCAACTCGACTCGTGCTGGCGATAAAGGTGCAGGACCTGGGGGATGACGAACACCGGATGGCGGAACATCAGGCGGGCGAGGAAGGCCTGGTCCTCGTACATCCCCCGGAATCGTTCCACGTGCCCGCCCATCGCCACGAGCGGACGTCGGCGGACCAGCGGTCCGAGCGGCACCGTGCGGGGATTCTCGAGGAACACCGGGAGCAGGCCCGGCGGTGGAAGCAGCGTGTCGAGCACTCCGGCCGGCAGCGTCTGATCCTCGTCCTCGTTCTCCGATGCGGACCACGTCCACCAGCGACGGCACGGGCCGATCACCGCGACCGCCTCCGGGGAGCGCTCCATCGCCTCGTGGAAACCCTCGAGTTTCCCCGGGAGGAGGCGGTCGTCGTGGTCCAGCCAGGTCACGAACTCCCCGGTGGCATGGCGAAGCCCGAGATTGCGGCTCGCGCTCATGCCTCGATTCTCGCCGTCGGGATGGCGGTGGAGACGGATGCGTTCGGGATCATCGCCGGCCAGTCCGGACGCGATCTCGATGGTGCCGTCACTCGAACCGTCGTCGACGATGTGGAGTTCCCAGTCCTCGACGGTCTGTTCCCGAAGGCTCTCCACCGCCTCGGCGAGATGCACCTCGCCATCGCGGACGATGGTGATCACGCTGAAACGTGGATGCCGCCTCAACGGTCTGCGCCCTTCGAGTCGTGCCCGAAGCGGGATGCGAGCGAGCCTGCGATGGCAAGGCACCGTCGGAGATCCCGACGTCCGAGCGCCGGGTGTCCGCTTCCGTCACCGAACCCTTCGGGTTCGACGAGCGGTCGGTCCCCGAACTCCCCCCGAAGCGTGATGGCCGCGCCTCGGCCAAGGCGTTCGGCCTCGACGATCCGGTCGCATTCGGCGTCGGGCGTGGTGAGGCCCGTGAATTCCAGGGCCTCGCCCAGCATGCGGGCGGGATCGGACCGCAGGTCCTCGTATCGCATCGTCATGAACCGCGTCGTTCCGAAGCGCTGGGCGGCCGACTCCGCGGCCTCGACGCATTCGACCCATCGCCGGCTCGCGGCTTCGACCGAACCCGGCGCCCAGCCGCGGCCCCACGAGCTGGCGGAAGCGCGAACGAGACTGGCCGCGACGTCCGCGGGATGTCGAACAAGGTGGATGACCCGGCATCGTGGCAGCAGTCGATCCGCCAGTTCGAGATGAAGGGCGTGGTCGGGCGTCTTCTCGACCAGCAGTCCGGCATCCGGACGCGATTCGACGGTGGGTGCGAGGATTTCGAACCACATCCGTCGGAGCGAATCGAGCATGGCCGTCTCGGTGGTCATCGTGAGGGGGCCGTGCGGGCGGTCGAATTCCGCCTTTCGCCTCGCCTCCGTGAGCATCGCATCGAAGAGCACGAGCAGATGTGATTCCTGGCCGCCGACGCAGGCGGGGTGACCGAGGAGAAGTCTCTGGAGCCAGGTCGTCCCGCTTCGCGGAGCGCCGACGATCAGGAGCGGAGACGCGGCCACCTCGTTCGGATCGAATGGATCGTCGGAGTTTGCGTCGTCGGTGCTGGGCGCTGGATCCATCGGATGCGATGATAACGTGCCGAGTGGGTTGATCACGTTCAATCCCTCGCCCGGAGCCCATTCCCATGCCCGATCTCGACGACGTGTTCGCCGGCCTCGATCGACTCCGCATCGAACTGCCCAGCTGGGGCTTCGCGGACACCGGCACTCGTTTCGGCAAGTATCTCCAGGACGCGGCGGCGATCACGCTCGAGGACAAGCTCGACGATGCCGCGGAGGTCCATCGCGTGACGGGGTGTTGTCCGAGGGTCGCGGTCCACGTCCTGTGGGACTTCGAGGGAGAGGAGGCCGGCGACGCGACGCAGATGGCGACCGCCCGAGGACTTCGGCTCGGTTCCGTCAATCCGAATCTCTTCCAGCATCAGTGCTACCGGCTGGGATCGGTCGCGAACGAGGACGCCTCGATTCGCCGTCGGGCGATCGAGCACCTGCTGCGATCGGTCGAGCTCGGGCGGGCGATCGGAAGCGACGTGCTCTCGCTCTGGTTCGCGGACGGAACGAACTACCCGGGGCAGGGACACTTCCGGCGGCGGAAACGCTGGTTCGAATCGGCATTGCGGGAGGTGCACGACGCGATGCCGGCGTCGATGCGGATGCTCGTCGAGTACAAGCCGTTCGAGCCCGCCTTCTACCACACCGACGTCGCGGACTGGGGCATGGCCGCCGCGTTCGCCCGCGCGGCGGGGCCGAGAGCGAAGGTGCTCGTCGACACCGGGCATCATCTGCTCGGTCAGAACATCGAACACATCGTGGCGTTCCTGCTCGACGAGGGGATGCTGGGTGGCTTCCACTTCAACGATCGCCACTACGCGGACGACGATCTCACCGTCGGATCGATCGACCCCTACCGGATCTTCCGAATCCTGTTCGAACTCGTCCAGTTCGAACGCGAGTCGGATCAGGTCCTCCCGATCGACTACATGATCGACCAGTCGCACAATCTGAAGCCGAAGGTCGAGGCGATGATCCAGACCGTCGACACCGTTCAGGCGATGCTCGCGAAGGCGCTGCTCGTCGACGTCGAGGCGCTGGAGTCCGCACGCAGGGCCGGCGACGTGGTCGACGCCGAACGCCGTCTTGCGGACGCGTTCGCCACCGACGTCCGGCCGATGCTCGGTGAGTGGCGCCGTCGTCACGGTCTTCCCACCGATCCGATCGGTGATCATCGGGCATCCGGTCATGTCGAGCGGGCGGCGGCGACGAGGCTCGGTCGGAAGCCGTCCTCCGGAGGCTCCTACGCCTGATGTCGACCGATCGGGTCATCGCGGTCGATCTCGGCGCGTCCTCGGGACGGGTGGCGGGCGTGCGGACCACGGATGGCGGGCTCGAGATCGATTCCGTCCATCGATTCTCGAACGCCCCCGTTCAGCGCGGTTCCGGTGGATCACGTCGATGGTGCTGGGACGTCGATGCGATCATGAAGGGGGTGTCGGAGGGGATCCGCGCCGTCGCGAGCCACGGTGCCGTGGACTCCATCGCGGTCGATTCGTGGGCCGTCGACTACGGACTCCTCGACGACCGGGGTGAGCTGGTGGCGCCCGTCACCGCCTATCGCGACGAGCGGCATGCGGAGAGTTCCGCCCGGCTTCGGGCCGAGCTCGGTGACGCGGCCATCTACGGGCGGACCGGAATCCAGTTCCAGTCGTTCAACACGCTGTATCAACTCGCCGCCGACGCGGTCGATCCCGCTCGTCCGTTCGACCGCGCCCGCCGAATGCTCATGATCCCCGATCTGGTGGCACATCGACTCTGCGGATCGGTGACGGGGGAACGGACCAACGCGGGAAGCACGCAGTGCTTCGATCTCGAGCGCGACGCGTGGATTCCGGAGCTCCTCGAGGCGGCCGGCGTGCCGATGCGGCTCATGCCCGAAGTGGTGGCGGGGGAGACTGCCGGTCCGATCGGGGTGATCGGTCCGGCGATCGCCGAGGCGCACGGTCTGGCCGCGGGAACGGCGATGCGGGCGACCGCGACCCACGACACGGCGGCCGCGGTGGCGGCTGCTCCGCTCGCCGGACCGGGAGATGTGTTCATCTCCAGCGGGACCTGGTCATTGGTGGGACTCGAACTCGGCGAGTCGATCCGGACGCCGGCGGCGATGCGGATCAACGCGACGAACGAGCCGGGGATCTTCGGCACCACCAGGTTCCTCCGCAACGTGGCCGGGCTGTGGCTCCTGCAGGAATGCCGCCGTGCCTGGGCGGAAGACGGGCGTGATCTCGACTGGGCCACCCTCGCCTCGATGGCCGAGGCCGCCGAACCCTTCCGATCGCTCTTCGATCCCGACGATCCCGGGCTCGCGGCGCCGGGCGGAATGCCGGGCCGGATCGCGGCGGTGATCGCGGCGACCGGTGATCCGGTTCCGGAGGACGATGGCGCGATGGTGAGGGCGATTCTCGATTCGGTGTCCCTCCGCACCGCGGATGCCATCCATTCGCTCGCCGAAGTGGCCGGACGTCGTCTCGATCGGGTCGTGGTGGTGGGCGGCGGTGCCGCGAACGGTCTTCTCAATCGACTCATTTCCGCGTGCAGCGGCCTCCCCGTGGTGGTCGGCTCCACGGAGTCGACCTCGCTCGGCAACGCGGTGGTCCAGATCGCGTCGTCCCGGGGGCTGCGAAAACGAGCCGACCTCGCCGGCCTGCTTCCCGTCGCGACCCCGGTCGCGGATCCGGACGATCTTCCGGAGGTGCGACGTCGCGTGGTCTCCGCCGGCGTCCGGCTCGCCGCCCTCGACGCGAAGACGTAGCATCTTGGTCCCTGTCCTCCCGCCACAACCCTGAAAGAACACCGATGACCCGATCCGAGACCAGTCCCTTCGTGCAACACCTCTGGCGTGACCAGGCGGTCCGGGATCTCGATGCGGTGGACCGCCTCGTCTATCGATCGAACCGTCTCGGAGCGGATCAGCGGGTCACGAACACGGGTGGGGGGAACACTTCCAGCAAGGTGGAGGACCGGGATCCGGTCACGGGAAAGCCGGTTCGCGTGCTGTGGGTCAAGGGCTCCGGCGGCGATCTCCGAACGGCGGGGCGGGGGAACTTCGCGTCGCTCGATCTCGAGCGACTGGAAGCGCTCAAGGCGCTCTATGCCTCGCGGGCGGTCACCGGCATCAAGTCCGAGGCCGAAGACGAGATGGTCGATCGCTACCGGGACTGCGTCTTCGCCCTCAACCCGCGCGCGTCCTCGATCGACACACCCCTTCACGCCTTCGTTCCCGCGGCCCATGTCGATCACACGCACCCCAATGCGGTCATCGCGATCGCCGCCTGTGTCGAGGGCGAAGCGGTTGCGCGCGAGATCTACGGCGACGAGGTGCCGTGGCTTCCGTGGATGCGTCCGGGGTTCGAACTCGGCCTCGCCTTGGAGCGACTCTGCCGCGAGCACCCCGACGCGGGCGGTGCGATCATGGGTCAGCACGGCCTGATCAACTGGCACGATGACGATCGGGCCTGCTACGACCGGAGTCTGGAGTACATCGACCGGGCCGCGCAATACCTGGCGGACCATGATCGGGGCGCGTCGACGTTCGGCGGCGCGGGGGTCGCCCCGCTCGACGAGGACGCCCGGCGGCGGGTGCTCGTCGAGACGCTCCCGTGGCTCCGTGGTCGGGTGTCGAAGCGGCGACGCATGATCGCGACCGCCCAATGGGACGACGCCACCATCGCCTTCGTGTCGAGTCGGGACGCGGGGCGACTCGCATCGCTGGGGACGAGCTGTCCGGATCACTTCCTTCGGACGAAGATCAGACCGCTTCACGTCGACTGGGATCCGCATCGAGAGACGACGTCGACCCTTCGCGAGCGGTTGGACGCGGGCCTCGAGTCGTATGTCCGGGACTACGAGGCGTACTACGAATCGTGTCGACATCCGGACAGCCCGCGCATGCGCCCGCCGGAACCCACGGTGATCCTCGTTCCCGGCGTCGGCATGATCGCGTTCGGCGCGAGCAAGTCGGAGAGCCGGACCACGGCGGAGTTCTATCGTTGTGCGATCGAGGTGATGCGAGGCGCCGAGTCGATCGGAGGCTACCGGGCGCTGCCGGCGCAGGAGGCCTTCGACATCGAGTACTGGCGGCTGGAGGAGGCGAAGCTTCAGCGGATGCCCGCGCCGCGTCCTTTCGCCGGTCGAATCGTGCTGGTCGCGGGGGCGGGTTCCGGAATCGGGCGGGAGTGCGCCACTTCGATCGTCGAGGACGATGCCTCGGTGGTCTGCCTCGACCGTGATGCAGACGGTGCGGAGGCCGTCGCGGCCGCCATCGAGGCGTCGCGGGGCGCGGGCATCGGTGTCGCGGGTTCGGGCGTCTCGGGCTGCGGGCCGACGCTCGCAGTCACCGCGGACGCCACCGATCGTGACATGGTTCGACGGGCTTTCGAGGACGCGATCCTCGCCTACGGGGGCGTCGACGACCTCGTCGTCACCGCCGGGATGTTCCCCACGCCCGGCCCGGACGGCGTGGTCGACGACGCCACCTTCGCGAGGACCTTCGCGGTCAACGTCCTGGGCCCCTCGATTCTCGCGGAGGAGCTCGGATCGCTGGTGGGCGATGCCGCACTCGACGGATCGATCGTCGTCACGACGAGCGTGAACGGATTCGTCGCGAAGAAGGGGTCCTCGGCCTACGACGCCTCGAAGGCCGCGGCCAATCATCTCGTGAGATCCCTCGCGGTCGGGCTCGCCCCGAGGCTCCGGGTGAACGCCGTGGCGCCGGCCACGGTGATCGAGGGAAGCACGATGTTCCCGCGGGACCGGGTGATCTCCAGCCTTCGGAAATATTCGATCGACTTCGATGAATCGATGTCGGATGAGGAACTCGTGGACCGACTCTCGGCCTTCTACGCGGATCGCACCCTGCTCGGCGTCCCGATCCGGCCGCGCGATCAGGTGGCCGCGATCCGATTCCTGCTCGGTCCGGACGCATCCCGGACGACGGGCCAGGTGCTCGCGGTCGATGGCGGTCTGCCGGACGCCTTCGTGCGATGAGCCTCCCGGAGAACGCGATGCGTCGAGTGTGTTTCCTGCTGAAGGTCCGATCGGAGCGTCTCGAGGCGTACCGGCGCGTGCACGAGGCGGTCTGGCCGGAGATGCTCGAAGCGCTTTCCCGCCACGGATGGACGAACTACTCGCTCTTTCTCCGGGACGACGGCCTCCTGGTGGGGTACGTCGAGACTCCGGATTGGGACGCGGCACTGGCGGGCATGGCCGGCGAGCCCGTCAATGCCCGCTGGCAGACTGCGATGAAGGATTATTTCGAGTCCCTCGAGGGCGTCAATCCGGACGAGGCGATGCGGCCGCTGGATCAGGTCTTTCATCTGGCTTGAAGCCGTCGCCGGACGCATCACGTCACGGTTTCACGCCGGTCGCGGAGGCGTGGAGGAGCGGGCGGGCGAGCCGGTTCACCAGCTGGATCTCCTCGAGGCATCTTTCGCCCACGACCTCGAGGCTGAAGTAGCCGTGGATCAGGTCGGTGGCGACCTTCACGATGCTCGGAACGCCCGCATCCTCGAGTCGACGGGCGTACGCGAGGCCTTCGCTGTAGAGCGGGTCGTGGGCCGCGAGCGCGACGATGGCGGGGGGCAGGCCGGCCATGTCCGTGTTTCGAATCGGGCTCGCCCTCCATTCGTCGCGTCGGGCGTGATCCGGACAGAAGTGATCCCAGAACCATGCCATGGCCTCGGTCTCGAGCAGGCGCCCCTCGGCGTTCTCGACCATGCTCTCGCGGGTGAAGTCCGAATCGGTGACCGGATAGATCAGGTACTGGCAGTTGAGTCTCGGTCCGCCCTCGTCCCGCGACGCGATCGCGGCCACGGCCGCGAGATGCCCGCCTGCGCTGTCGCCGCCGACCCCGACCCGTTCCGGATCGCCGCCGATTTCCGCGGCGTGTCCGGCGAGCCACCGGGTGGCCGCGATCGCGTCCTCCGGTCCGGCGGGGTAGGGATGTTCGGGGGCCAGGCGGTAGTCCACCGACGCCACCACCGCGTCGAGTTCGACGGCGAGGCGGCGGGCCGTCGGATCCGCGCCGTCGAGATCACCGAGCACCCAGCCGCCGCCGTGGAAGAAGACGAGGAGTGGTCGGTGTTCCGCGGGCGCAGGATGGTAGATCCGGACCGCGAGGGGGCCCGCCGGCCCCGGAATATCGCGATCGGTGACCGAGGCGACTTCGATCGGCCGATCCGGCGGGGCGAACGTTGATTTCGCCCAGGTGCGGGCCTCGGCGGGCGTCATCGAGACGATGCTGGGCTGCGCGACGTCGTTGACGATGGTGAGGAGGCGTTCGACGTCGGCATCGATGGGATGAACGGGATTCGGCATGGGCGTGGGTTCCGGGGTGAGTCGTCACGATACCGAGCCGCCCGGCGCGTCCTCCGGGTCGATTCGTCGAAAATACCCGCCGAATCGGGGATCGGCCGTCCCCACGTCGCTCCATCGATCAACATTGGTGCATGTCCGACCGCGAGTTCGAATCCAGTCAGGCGGATCCCCGGGACTCGCCGAGCGCCGAGGAGGTCTTCGAAGTCCTGATGCGCCAGAACGCCGGGCATCTCATGGCCTTCATTCGCGCCGTCGTTCGGAACAACGCGCTCGCGGAGGATGTCTTCCAGGAGACCTTCATGGTCGCCTGGCGCCGTTTCGAGGACTTCGATCGAGATCGGCCCTTCGGTCCCTGGCTTCGCGGCATCGCGCATCGGACCGCGCTGGGTCTGATGCGGAAGACGCGCAGGGAGTTCGCGGTCGACACCTCGATCGTGGAGGTCCTGGAATCGCATGCGGCGCGGTACGAACGAATCTCGATGTCCGAAGACGCCGGCGTCGTCGACATGTTGAACGAATGCGTGGGGCGGCTGCCGGACCGGTATCGAGAGGTGATCGAGGTGCTCTATCGAGGGAGGCGTTCCATCGCGGAGGTCGCGGAGGCGACGGATGTCGGCGCCGAGGCGGTGAAGAAGCGACTCCAGCGGGCGCGGGGAATGATCGCCGACTGCCTGAGGATGAAAGGACTGCTGGCATGACCGATGATCCGGATGTGCGTCGAGGCGATGCGTCCGAACAGGCCGACGACCGATTCGTCGAGGCCTTGCTGGAGGCCTCGAAGTCCGGGGAGGTCGCCGCGACCGAGGCCCGCATCCGACGGGGCATGGCCGCGGTTCGCGACGTCGGTCCGGTGGCGGTCGCTTCGAACCGGCGATGGTGGGCCATGGCCGGCGGCCTCGGATCGATCGCGGCGGTGATGATGCTGGCGGTGTTCCTCCAGGCCACGGAAGTGCGTGCCGATCGGATCATCGCCCGGGTGCTGGCGGCCGAGTCCGCGGTGACGGCGCTGCGATTCGACGTCCGGCTCGAGGCCCCGGAAGGTCATCGCCATCCGGATCTCGAAGGATCGATCGATCTCCTCGCCCGATCCGACGGGTATCCGCTTCTTCGGTTCGAAGTCGATCGACCCGTCGACCGGAGTCATGCATGGGGCGTCGACGCGCGAGGAGGCTGGGGCCGGAGCCACAGTGGGATCGTCAGTCGCTTCGCGCGAACGGAATGGAGTTCCCGCATCATGGGGGACGGGCTCGATCTCCTGCTCGACGCGATTCCCGGCCTGCTGGATCGCGTGGCCGAAGGGTATGAACTGACCACGGAGGTCGATCCCGACGACGACGTCACCACGCTGATCGCCGTGAAGAGCGAGACGGATGACGGCTCGAAGTCACCGAACCGGATTCGAATCGAGATCGATCCGGAGACCGACGAGGTTCGTCGCCTGGTCCTCGTGTGGGATCGGGAATCCGTTCCCCCCGGGCGTCGCGGGTCGCCTTCGAGGCATGGAGGGAGTCCCGATCGCGGGCGACCGGGTGGCGACGGACCACCGATGCAGTTCGATCGCCGACCCCCGCCGCCCCCGGGACCGGCGGGGGGAGCCGGCGAACGGCGATTTCGACCGCCGCCCGGAAGGCCCGGTCCCGGACGGGATCCGCTGGTCGGCGAGGTGATGCGGACCGAATCGCAGGGGCCGTCGAGGCCGCCCGCGCGAATCACCTTCGAGCGGGTTCCGGCCTCGGCGTTCACTTCGAGTGATTTCCTGCCCACGGCGTCCGTCGCCGGATGATCGGACCTCGGTTCCGGGTCGCCGTGTTCACCGGCTTCCATCAAATTCGCGAAGTCGCCGTTTCTTGATGTCCCCGAGTCCGGAACCGGTCCAAGGTATACCGGCGGTTCGACGCCATGAACGACATTCGATCGATCTCAGGAGCCTGCAAGATGAATCCACAGACCCATGTCCGTCGCCTCCTGGCGGGACTCGCACTTTCGACGCTCGGACTCTCCGGGTTCGCCGCCGCCCAGGTGGACACCCAGCCGGGCGGGATCTTCTGCAAGGCGGATCTCAATCGAGACCTCCAGGTCGATGCGGCCGACCTCGGCTCGCTCATCGCGGCGTGGGGCACCGGCACGGTCGACTTCAACGGAGACGGCCTCACGAACGGATTTGAAATCGGCTACATGATCAGCCAGTGGAACATCCAGTGCCACAACTTCCACGGCAACGTCGACATCCAGATCGACGGCGCGTTCCTGGTGGTGACGGGCAGTGGGATTCCCGATCACGAATACGGCAACTTCCCCGGCGAGTGCGGCAACCCGAACTCGGTCGGTGACCAGGACGACACCTGGCGCATTCCGATCGATCCCGAGATGACGGGGAACCCCGCCGTCGACGCGCTGGTCCAGCTGGGGCCGATCGGAATCATGGTCAATGGAGTCGCCTTCTACAACCCCTACGACGGCGGCGGGGTCACGGCGCCGGACACCATCTGCATGGATGACTGCAACGCGCATCCCTCCCCGGACTCCCGATACCACTATCACCAGTACTCGCCCTGCATCGAGCCGTATTCGGGGGGCCACTCCGTCCTGATCGGCTACGCCTTCGACGGCATTCCCGTCTACGGCCCCTGGGAGGAGGATGGGATCCTCGCGGCGGAGGTGGACGGAAAGGGCGCGCTCGACACCTGCAACGGTCACTACGACGCCGACCGCGGCTACCACTACCACGCGATCTCCTACCAGCTCGCCCTCGAACGCAACCTTCCCGATGACGGGTTTCCATGGTGCATCGGTTGCTTCGCGGCCCAACCCGAAACATCGAACTTCGCTGGTGGCGGCGGCGGTGGTGGCGGCGGCGGTGGCGGCGGCGGTGGTGGCGGTGGTGGCGGCGGTGGCGGCGGTGGTGGATGCAACGCCTGTGCCTTCAACATGATTCCGCCGCCGGTCTGCAACTGCGTCCGCAATCGTCCCGGGTACGAGTACTGCTGCACCGACTGGGACGCGGCCTGCGCCGCGGTCGCCGCCCAGTTCTGCGGTGGCTGAATCGAGCTCGATCCGGTCGAATCGACGATGCGGCGGAACGGTCCTTCCGACCGTTCCGCCGTTCGCGTCCGCTGCACGGAACGACCGTGCTCGACCGATGACCAGTTTCGGAGGTCATTCATGAACGGACCGATCGCCCTGATGCTCTTCCTGCTCGCCGGTGCTTCGTTCGCGCCTCCCCCCGGGGAATCCTCCGGTCGTTCGGAGGTGGTCGACACGGCGGCCGTGCTGGACCGCTCCCTGCTCGAGGCCGTTCGGCTTCGCGACGCCCGGAACCAGCCGGGCGGCGACCAGTCGGTCTTCGCCGCGGACGGACCGGGTCTCGTGGTCGTCGTCCTGAGCAGCACGACCTGTCCGATCGCGAACGCCTCCGTGCCGGAGCTGCGTCGTCTGCATGCGGCGGTCGAGCGGGTCGGCGGTCGGTTGATGCTGGTGCATGCGATGCCGGGCATCACCCCGGAGGCGGCCGTGCTTCACGCGAAATCACGTCGGCTGCGGATGCCGATCCTGCTCGACGAACGTCACGACCTGGTCTCGCATCTGGACGCGACGGTGGTTCCGGAGGCCTTCGTCATGACCCGGGCCGGCGATCGATGGACGATCCGATACCGCGGGCCGCTCGACAACCTGTATGCCGAAATCGGTCGTCGACGTCGAAACGCCACCTCGGCCCATGCGCGGGATGCGGTGGCGGCGATCGTCGCGGGCTCGCCGATCGCGCAGCCGGTCCGGCCGGCCGTCGGTTGTCGGATCGATCGGATCGGGACCGGTCCGACGGAGGATTCGAGGGCTCATCCGGAGACGGCGACGGAATGATCTCGCCCGGCACGATGCTCGGCATCCTCTCCGGTCTGCTGGTCGTGATCGCCGATCCGCCGACCGCGGATCACGGCTTCACGGTCGTCGACGCCTCGGCCACGCGGGCGTCGGACCCGCCGACCTGGAACGGCGAGGTCGCGGACATCATCGAACGGCGGTGCGTGACCTGTCACGCCTCGGGTGGGGTCGGTCCGTTCGAGCTCGTCGACGCGGCCGGGGTCCGGAATCGGGGGCGATTCCTCCTCGAGGTGATCGATGGGGGTCGGATGCCTCCCTGGCTTCCGGCGGGATCGGCGTGGATGGATCATCGAACGGTGACCCCCGTGGAACGGGCGAAGCTCGCCGCATGGCTCGAGGGAGGCGGCCCGGTCGGCGACGGACCTCCGCGAACACTGGTTCCGCCCGGGCCGCCGTCGTTCCGATCCGACGTGGTGCTGGACATGCCCGACGCCTACGTCATCCCCGAGGAATCCGATCCCGCCTGGCACGCCGGCGAGATCGACGTCCACGGCGTGACGTTTTCGCTCGGGAACGCCACGCCGCTTCGGGTCCGTGCGATTCGCCATCGGCCCGCCTCGCCTCAAGCGATGCGGGTGGCCGCTTTCGCGTTCGATGACACGGGTGCCGGACGCTATCTGGACGAGCGTGATTCCAGGGTGGGTTTTCTCATGGGAGGCGATCCCGGGATCAAGCCCATGGGGGCCGATGGCGTGATCCTCGCCGGGTCCGGTGATTTCAGGCTTCCTCCCGGATTCCACGTCCCGGTCCCGGTGGAGAGCGATCTGGTGACGCAGTTCCAGTATCGGCCGACCGGGATGCCGGAGCGTCTCCAGGAACGGATCGAAATGGAGCTGGTACCGGCCGCCGAGGCGTCGCGCCCCATCCGTTGGTTGCCGCTGGCGGTGGGTCGGATCGATCTCGCGGCCGGCGCGACGCAACGCGTGTCTTCCGATCCCATCGAGCTGGAGCATCCGTTGGAACTCCTTGGAATCTCGCCGAGGGCGATCGAGCTCTGTCGGAGCCTCCGGGTCGTGGTCGAATTCCCGGATGGCCGATTCCGGACACTGGTCGACATCCCCGACTGGGATCATCACCAGCGGGAGACCATGCGATTCCGAGATCCCGTCGTCCTTCCTGCGGGATCCCGGCTGCAGGCGACCTTCGAACTCGACAACACGCCGGAGAATCCAAGAAACCCCGACGATCCGCCCCGGCGGGTCAATCGCGGGCGTCGGACGGGGTTGCTCTCCGCGACGCTGCATGTCGCGGCTCGATCCGTGGAAGGCGATCGATATCTGCGTGCGGTGGGACCGGCCTCGATCCGGGATCTTCGCCGAGGCGAGCAGAGGAGACGGCTCGGGCCAGGCGTTCCGATTCCTTGATCCTGGAGCCTGCACGGCGTCGGCGAGGCGGCCCGTCGCTAAAAGGACATTGGTGTCCGGAATAATCCGGAATCTGGAATCTGCGTTCCCGGTTCGTGAGCGTTCGATTTATTTGGTTTGGTGCTTGAAACAGATTATGTTTCATTCATAATCTTGGCTGTAATTTGTTCCAAGCGTGGTCATTCCCAGGCCACGTCCAAAGGAGATTTCAAAGATGAAGAATGTGTTTCTTGCGGCGGCGATGGCCGCGACGACCACGGCGTTCGCCGCGGCCGACCTCACGAATGGCGACTTCAGCAACGGCACCGAGGGCTGGAACCAGTTCGGTGGTGCGGAAGGACCCTACGGCGTGGACTTCTTCGGCGGTTCCTCCGCGGTGGTCGCGTACGGCGATTTCTCGGGCACGCCCAACTACAGCGGTTTCGCGCAGGACCTTGGTTTCTTCGGCGACTATTCGGCCGGTGACACCATCAACTTCGGTGGGCAGATGTACATCGAGTCCGGCAAGGAACTCTACGGTGACAACAACTGCAACATCCAGCTGAACTTCTGGTACGGCGACGGCACGGCCTACGGGTTCACGATCTTCGCCGGAACCGTCAACGCCAACTCGGCGACCGACGTCGTTCAGTCGTTCGACTTCTCGTTCACCCTCGACCAGGGTGCGGCCGACGCGACCCGGATCAGCTTCGACTTCAGCTACGTGCAGGCTTCGATTCCCCCCACGGGTGTCGAGAGTGGCGCGGCCTGGGGTACGAACTTCTACGCCAACATCGTGCCCGCCCCGGGTGCGATGGCGCTGCTCGGCATGGCCGGGCTCGCCGGTCGTCGTCGACGCGACTGATCCGACCCCGGTCGGTCCATGTGTTCTTCATCGATGGCGGTGCCGTTCCCGGCACCGCCATCTTTGCGTCCGTCGCGGGCGTCACGGTTCGTGGGGCGTCGCCGCTTCGGAATCCCTCGGAGCGCCGGGATCGGAATGCGTGAAGGGGCCGGCCGGACTGGACTTCCAGGGTCGGAGCCGAGGACCTTCGAGCTCGATGGGCCGTCGATTCCGGTTCCCCGGTCGGCGGTCCGCGAATCGGAACGCGGGCGCGGCTCGGCCGGTGCCCGGTGCCGTCGAGAGGTCCCTCCGTCTTCGCCCGGTCCGGGACGGGTGTTCACCGCGAATCGTCGTCGAGCCGGTCCGCGACCCGCTTGAGGTCGGCGGCCATCGACGCGAGGGTCCGCTGGATCTCGTCGAGCGTCGAATCGCCTCCGTCCGCGTGCATGCGGGCGGCATCGGACTCGTCGGATGCGCGGCCGTCGCTCGAATGATCACGCTGGTCCAGGACGAGTCCCCGGAAGGAGTCGGAGTCGACCACGCCGAGCAGGCTGACGAGGGCCCCGGGGCCGGACTGGCCGGCGGTCTCGATACCGAGGTTCTTGATTCCCGCCCACCGCATGACGAGTCCCTCGGTGCTGGAGAGATCGGTGATCTTCTCGAGGGGTATGGTCTTCTCGACCTTGTTCCAGATGCCCTTGCGGACGTGCAGGCTGCGATTCGTGAGCACCGCCGACCAGCTGGCCACGACTCGTTGGAGCCAGATGCGATAGCCGAGGGCGATCAACAGGGTGAGGGGGATCGTCACGATGAGGATCGAAATCGGAACGAGTCCGAAGTAGTGGTACCGGATGATCGACCTCGCATCGAATTCGGCGACCGCGATCACCCTTTCGCCACGCGCGAGCTCGATCTCGATGTCCGGGGCGGTGGCCGACGCGTCTTCAGGAGTGCTCATGGGGCCAATCTAGCGAAACCCCGGATGGGGGGTGCGTCGTCCCGGATCGCGGATGGTGGCGGAATGAACGACGCCCGGCGAGCTCGCCGGGCGCCGTGGTTCCTGCTTCGGCCGGGCATGCCGGATCCGGACGCGTTCATTCGGGGCAGGGGCCCCACGCGGCGAGGATCACGGCGATGTCCTGCTGGTCGACGAAACCGTCGCCGTTGGCGTCGGCATCACCCGCCGTGGTGCTGTAGAAGTTCATCAGCACGATCCCCAGGTCCCAGGCGTCGATCCGGCGGTCGTTGTTGAGGTCGAGCGGACAGGGCGGCGGTGGGGGCGGGCCGTCCCAGACGATGTCGGAGATGTAGATCTCCCGGGCGCCGTCGTCTCCGAATCCCTGCGAGTAGGTCCAGCCGAAGCCGATCACCACGTCGTCGTATTCGATGCCCTCGAGGGGAATCGAGATCTCGGTGGGTTCCAGCGGCAGTTCGACACCGTCGAGGTTGACGGCGAATCCGTCGGTTCCCTCGGTGCCGACGAAGAAGTCGAGCACCGTCCCGGGCTTGTCGCTCCACGCCAGGAAGCGGACCGCGGTTCCACCCGGCATGATCGCCAGTCCGGGCGCGGTGCCCCAGTTGTTCGTGGGATGCTGCCAGGCGCAGCCCGCCCAGATCGCGATCGGGGGCGCGTTCACGGTGAACTTGTGGGCGGTTCCGCCGCAGGCCCCGTTCGGGGAATCGGTGTTGCTGCGGTTCAGGATCCACGACGCCCCCATGAACCCGCTGGGGCCGTAGTAGTCGTCGAGCGGGAACGGCATCGGGACCTCGCCGTCGGGGATCTCGCCGTCCACGAAGAACGGGGCCGAAGCGACACCGGTCCGGCCGCTGCCGTCCCGGGCCCAGCCGACCAGCCGATACGCGCCCGGGGCCTCGGGCACCTCGATCTCGAGGGTGAGGTCACCACCCTGCACGATGAAGTCGCACGCGCCGGTGGTCTCCCAGAGGTATCCGCCGTCGGCGTCGAAGACCTCGCGTCCGATCAGCCAGTCGACCTCGAGGGCGTCCCCCTCCGGGTCGGTCGCCAGGAGTTCCGCCTGGATGAACTCGCCGGCCTGGTAGGTGGGGCAGTTGAGACCCGTGATGCCGGTGACGACCGGTGACAGATTCGGGGCCGGAGTGCCGTTCCACGCCTCGTACAGCACGTCGATGCATTCGGTCGGGCGTCCTTCGTGATCGAACATCGTCCACCAGGAGTCGATCGGTGATTCGAGCGTGTCCCAGGCGAACGCGAATCCTCCGAGACAGCGATCCGACTCGCTTTCGATCGCGTCGATCCAGCCGTTCCGATACCAGTCCGCCTTCACGTGGTTGGAATGCTCGATCCGGGTGTTCCAACTGCACTGCGGGGAACTCCACCATCCCTGCGGCCCGTATTCGGGGATGAAGTAGGGGCGATCCCAGGGACCGTTCTCGACCTTGTCGCGGATCTGCGGCATGGTCTCGTAGGCGTTGATTCCCCAGATGTCGATGTTGGGGCACCAGTTGGCAAGCTGCGTGGCGTTGTCGATCTCGTGCCAGTCGCCGGTCTCCGCCGTGACCGCGACGGTGGGGTGATTCGGGTCGACCTCCTTGACCATCGCCGCGGTCTGGTTGATCGCCCGCCAGATCATCCTGACCTCGAGGGTCTGCGCGTCCGCTTCCGCGGTCAGGTGGGCCATCTCGTTGCCAACCCCCCACGCGATCAGTGCGGGGTGATCCTTGTAGAGCTCCACCTGGATGCGCAGGTCCTCGATCTGGGCGAGGACCGCATTCACGTTGGTGTAGTCGAAGAACGCGCCGGCGCTGTCGACGTGGCCGAGTGGGTGGTCCATCCAGAGCCCGAGGAAGACGCCGAGGCCCTGCTCATGGGCCGCATCGAGGATCCCCATCGTTCCGGGACCGGTCGCCCAGAGTCGGATGCAGTTGCCGCCGGCGTTCCGCAGTTCGGTGAAGAGATCGATCAGTTCCGGACTGACGCCGCCGCGCACGATGCATCCACCGCGGATGAAGAACGGTTCGCCGTCGCGAAGGAGCCGCCACCCATCCTTGGTCTGCTCCACCTGCACGATGCTCGGGCCGTCCCCGGCGCCACCCTCGGCGATCGCGGGGTCCGGGAGGGCGAACGCCATCGAGAGGAGAAGGGCGAGCAGGGGCGTCGGTCGGAGGTTCATGTATTCGGGGTCCGGGGAGGAGGGGACGGGACGGGGGTGGGGGTCGCCGCCGGTTCGTCGAGAATACGCAATGAAAACTCACCAGACAATCGAACGAACGTCATTCGAGCAATCAAGAAGCAAGACTCCGGGAATGATCCCGCGACCGAATCGAGACGAATCAAACGCGGATGTCCGAGTCCGAAAAAACGGAAAGTTTCCCGGCCCGCGCACGTGTTTTCACGCCCTGTCGATTTGTCGCATGAAATCGGAAAAGTGACTCGAAATATTGGAACGAGGGGGCTTTAGGCGTAGCATTGGAACAGTTGGAACAGTCCGCGGGACCCTCCGGCAAAGCAGTCCGTTCCTTCGTTCGTCCCCTTCGTCACCCCCCCGTCGTGAAGAGCAGTGGTCAGCCATCGACGACGCTCGCGAGCGACATGATCGCGGGGAATTCTTCAGCCTGCAGATCCTCCGCGAGACCCGACCTCGACTCGCGACCTCCGGCCCGGCATCGACTTCGCCTCCCTCAGAAACAGGAGTACATCCGTGTTCAATCGATCCCTCGCGGTGAGCCTCGCCGCAGCCGCACTGGTCCCCTTCGGCGTGGCCTCGGCCGACGATTCCGACGGCCCGAACCTGCTCCAGAACTCCGGCTTCGAGACGCCGATCACGAAGACCTACGCCACGTTCGGCAATGCGAGTCGGAACGGGGAGTTCGCCCTCAGCTCGGCGTGGTCGCTCAAGATGTTCGGCTGCTTCTGCTCGCCCTACAACGGCAACGGCGCGGTCTCCATCTACGACATCCCCGTGATCGGCGGCTCCGTCTACCGGGTCGGGGCGTTCGCACTCACGCCGTCGGGCGACCAGATCCGCAACGGGAGCTGGGGCGGGATCAAGGTCGAGTTCAAGGATGCCGCGAACACCGTGGTGGGGCTGGCCGAACGACGGATCCTCGAGGGCTACGACCCCGACATGCCGCTCGAGGAGTGGATCCCGGCGGACTTCATCGCCTTCGCGCCGGACGACGCGGTCTCCGCGACGATCGTCCCGGTCTACCTCCAGGCCGACCAGAACGACGCCGGTGCGATGTACCTCGACGACATGCTGCTCGCCTCCACCAAGCGTGATCCGGCGAAGCCGCTCGTCAATCCGAACTTCGACAACGGCGTCGACTACCAGTACCTCGTCTTCCCGACCTTCAACGGATGGAGCGAGCAGTACGGAAACGTGTTCTTCGACGACTTCAACTTCATCAACGGCCCGCACTCGGCGGGCATGTTCGGCTCGTTCCCGGATTACGACGGCGACGGGCAGTGCGACCCGGGCGGCGTCTCCGGTCTCGGCCAGATCATCCCGGACATCTTCGAAGGCGACTTCGTCACCCTGTCGATGTCCGCCTTCACGCCGGCCCCGGATTCGATCGTCGGCACCGACAACTACGTGCTCCAGAAGATCGAATTCCTCGGTGACGACATCAGCGCCCCGCTCGACTCGATCGCCGGCACCGTCATCGACGGATCCGGAGCGTTCGACAACGACACCTGGAACCTCGCCGAGATCTCGGGAACCGCGCCTGCGGGCACGACGTCGATCCGGATCGTCGCCCAGATCGTGCAGCCGAACTGCGGGACGGGATCGGTCCGAATCGACGCGGTCGACGTCACCGTCGAGAGCGGTGGCGGCGGCCCGGCCGCCTGCCCGGGCGACTTCAACGACGACGGCGTCGTCGACGGGGCGGACTTCGGATTCCTCTTCGCCGCGTGGGGTGCCTGCGCCGGCTGTCCGGAGGACCTGAACAACGACGGTTTCGTGAACGGCATCGACCTCGGCGAGTTCCTCGCGGTCTGGGGCGACTGCCCCGATGACGGCGGCGGCGATGATCCCGGTGACGAGGGCGACTGCCCGGACTGCGACTGCTGCGAAGCCAACGGCAACACCAGTTGCTCGGACGAGGCCTGTACCGATGCGGTGTGCCAGGTCGATCCGATCTGCTGCCAGTTCGGCTGGGACTCGATCTGTGCCGGAATCGCTGAAACCCAGTGCAACGGTTGCGCCGGACCCTGAGTCGGATTCGAAACCACGTGCCATCCGGGCATGGAGCCTAGACTTCCGCAATGCACCGGAATCGTGAATTCGCCATCGCCCTCCAGTTCGCGTTCGTGACGGCCTCCGCCGTCGCCACCGCGGCCCTGGGGGGCGATTTCGACTGCATCCCCGACAACCCGAGCTTCGAGATCGGCCCCGGCGAGGGCGGCGAGCCGATCGCGGCCTGGAACGACGTCGGGAACGTCGGTCGCTCTCCCGGGCTTCGATCGCACGGGTCCTGGGCGGCCTGGCTCGCGGGCCCGAACTCGGGGGGGGCCGGCATCTCGAGGATGTTCGAGACGATCGACTGTCTTCCCGGATGGCGGCATCGCTTCTTCGTCGACGTCGGGCATCGCGGAGCGGACCCGCTGACGGGTGCCGCCCGGCTCGCGTTCATCGCGACTTGGCTCGACACTTCGGGGAACACCGTCGGCGCACAGTCGGCGATCCTGCTCAATCAGGAATCACCCACGGACGAGATGACCACCGTCGAGCAGCTGCTTCCGCCGGCGCCGGCCGGCACCGATCGGGTGCGGCTGGAGTTCGCGTTGGTCCAGAGCAAGGCGCAGGAGACCGGCCGGGCGTACGTCGACGCCTTCAGATTCATCCGGGTCGATCCGGCCGTGAACCAGTGGGGCGACTTCGGTGGCACCACGCTCGATTTCGCCGACCGGACCTGGCGCGTGAAATCCGCCTACACGGGGCCGGGACCGAACGCCTTCTCCCCCTCGCCGAACAATGCCACGGTCCGGCCGGACGGATCGCTCCGGCTCGCGATCACCAGGGTCGGTGACCAGTGGCGGTGCTCCGAGGTGACGGTCGAGGACGTGCTCGGATACGGCACGTACCGGTTCAAGACGCGTGGCCGGGTCGACCTGCTCGACCCGAACACCGTTTTCGGTCTCTTCATCTGGGAGTATCCGCAGTGCTTCGAACCGAGCGACGAGTGGTGGAACCCGGCGAATGAGTTCGACATCGAGTTCAGCCGTTGGGGGCAGCCGGGAAACGACTTCGCGCAGTTCGTCGCCCAGCCGTACTGGTGGGGTGGGAACATCAGCCGGTTCGAGATGCCGGAACCCACGCCCGCCGACGTCACCAGCGAGTTCAACTGGACCCCGGATGGCGTGATCTGCCGGGCCTGGCTGGGGCACGAGGACGAACCGTCGCCGGAGGACCTGCTGCACGAGTGGACCTACACCGGTCCCCACCAGCCGCGTCCGGGCCTCGCTCGCGTGCATCTCAATCTCTGGCTGGTGAACGGCAGCCCCCCGATGAACGGCCAGGAGCAGTCGATCGAGATCACGGCGTTCGACTTCATCCCCGACCCGAAGGCCGCATGCGTCGGTGATCTCAATGGCGACCGCGTCGTCGACGGGGCGGATCTCGGACTGCTGATCGGCGGATGGGGCACGGCCGGGCTCGGCGACCTGAACGAGGATGAGGTCATCGACGGGGCGGATCTCGGCCTGATGATCGGAGCCTGGGGCGTCTGCCCGGGGTGAGCCGCCCGAAGCGGCAGGTTTCGAGGGCCGGAGCGCGCCGACGCGGGGAAGGGCGCGGGTCGTGGTGCCGTGGTTACATGCCGAGCAGGAAGAAAGCCAGGCACTGGACCAGGACGCCGCCGACGCCCGCAGGAATCATCACGCCCAGGAACCAGGGCCAGGAGACGCGGTCGAGCCATGGAGGTCGTTCGTTCAGGCCCTGGTTGACTCGTCCGCATTCGGGGCAGGTCGTCGTGGTTTCCGGCGCGAGCGTCTCGAGGTGGTAGCCGCCCCCCGCGCAGGCCCTGGGGTCCTGCACCGGCGGCTTCCACTCCATGAACATCGTCTGCAGAAGCCACGCGAAGGAGACGACGATCAGCACCGCGGCGTTGATCAGCGTCCCCTGGACGAGCGTCGACGCCAGGGTGGCGAAGAAGCTGTTGAACCCCGCCGACTGCTCCAGCAGCTCGCCGGCCATCAACGCGAAGATCCCGGTCAGGAGGTCGAGGGAGATCGTGACGTGGGGTATCGCGCCGGCCAAGAGGCGGATTCCGTACCCGAACTTCAACGAGCGGGCGACGAACGGGCTTTCGAGGCGTCGCCGGAATCCGGCGCTGGAGCTCACGAGGCCGATCGCGCCGCCGTACATCACGATTCCGAGGATCATCGCGGTGGGGGAGACGTCGGTCTCGCCCAGGGCGATCAGAAAGCTCGGGCTCCCCAAGACGCAGCCGATGACGATCCAGAGTGCGCATCGTCGGCACGTCGCGCGTCTCGAGAGACCGCGGAACGGCGTCGGAGATGCCGTTCCGGGCGGGGGCCGCGACGGCACGTCGGCATCGCCCGGCGGTGGGACGGATTCGCTCAAGCGATGATCTCTCGAACGACCCGGGCCGGTTCGACACCGGTGAGTCGCACGTCGAGTCCCTGATGCGGCACGCTCAGTCGCTGGTGGTCGAGCCCGAGGAGATGCAGCATCGTCGCATGCAGATCGCGGACATGGACGACGTCCTGCACCGCTTCGTAGCCGAGCTCGTCCG
This sequence comes from Planctomycetaceae bacterium, assembly GCA_002684855.1. Classification (GTDB taxonomy): domain Bacteria; phylum Planctomycetota; class Phycisphaerae; order Phycisphaerales; family SM1A02; genus UBA12014. Next base: position 32,592 of record NYWD01000170.1, read on the forward strand.
TCGCGCCGTGGGTCACGCCACCTCGAACGCCGCCGCCCGCGAGGAACATCGAGAAGCCCTTGATGTGGTGATCCCGGCCCGGATCGCTTCCGCCGCCCTGGGACATCGGGGTCCGTCCGAATTCGCCGCCCCAGACCACGAGGGTGTCCTCGAGCATGCCGCGTCGCTTGAGATCCTTCAGGAGGGCCGCGGTCGGCTGATCGCACTTGTCGCAGCACACGTCCATGTACTGCTTCAGGCCGCCATGATGATCCCAGCCGCGATGGTAGAGGTGGATGAATCGGACGCCGCGTTCCGCGAGTCGGCGGGCGAGCAGGCAGTTGCTCGCGAACGAGCCGTCGCCCGGGACGGCCCCGTACATCTCGAGGGTCTCCGGCGACTCGTCGGTGATGTCCATGAGTTCCGGGATCGACGCCTGCATCCGGAACGCGAGTTCGTGCTGCGCGATTCGAGACGCGATCTCCGGATCCCGCGTGGTCCCGGCCCGGAGCCGATTGAGTTCCGCCACCGCGTCCACGAGCGTCGACTGGCAGTCCGTGGTGATCCCGGGTGGATTCGTCACGTAGTGCACCGGGTCTCCCTGCCCGTGGAACTCCACGCCGGCGAGCTTGCTGGGCAGGAAGCCGCTCGACCACTGTCGAGCGGCGATGGGCTGCGGATTGCGGCCGCCCACGCTCGTGAGCACCACGAATCCGGGGAGGTTCTCGCTCAGGGAGCCGAGCCCGTAGTTGACCCACGATCCCATGCTCGGCCGATCGGGCAGGATGGTTCCGGTGTTCATGAACGCGTGTGCGGGGTCGTGGTTGATCTGCTCGGTGACCATGGAGTTCACGATGGCGATGTCGTCGGCGCAGGTCGCGATGTGCGGCAGGTAGTCGCTGATGGACTGGCCGCTTTCGCCGTGTCTGCGGAAGGTCGCCCGGGAACCGAGGCAGCGAAGCTCCTTGCCCTGCAGCTGTGCGATCGGCATGCCGCGGGTGTAGGACCCGGGCATCGGTTGTCCGTCGAGCTCCACCAGTCGCGGCTTGTGGTCGAACGTCTCGAGGTGACTGGGGCCGCCGGCCATGCACAGGAAGATCACCCGCTTCGCCTTCGGGATCATCGGCGGAGGTGCGAGCCCGGCAGCGGCGGCGGACGGTCCCCCCGGCCACTGGCTCAGCGACGCCGCGCCGATTCCCATCGACAGGGCGCCGAGGAACCGACGCCGGCTCAGCGCGTCGAGTTCGGCGAGGATGTCCGGCATCGGTTCATTCACGGGTGTAGGTCTCGTGAAGGTTGAGGATCGCCCGACAGGTGTGGATCCAGGCGGCGAACTCGATGGCGGTCACCCCGCGTCCGTGCATGTTCTTCGTGAAGTCGGCGCCGACGAGCGTCCTCGCGTTCTCCGGATGCTCCTCGAAGGTCGTGCGCGCACGGTCCAGGAGCCCCGACAGGACCATCAGCTCGGAATCCGAGGGGTTCCTGCTCAAGGTGATCCTCCAGGCGCGGGCGAGGCGATCGTGGTCCGACGTGGGGGCGGATCCGTCCGAAGGGCCCTCGAGCACCCGCGCCGCGAGCCCGCGGGCAGCGGCCACGAACACCGGGTCGTTCATCAGCACCAGGGCCGCCAGCGGCGTGTTGGACACCGGGCGCGTGGCCGTGCAGCTCTCGCGGTTGGGCGCATCGAAGGCCTTCAGCATCGGATGGAGGAACTGGCGCTGCCAGTGCACGTAAACCCCTCGCCGCCACTGCGACCGGTCGGTGTCCGGTTCGTAGCGCCGTGGGGGGAAGTTCAGATGCCGATACAGCCCGGGAGGCTGGGGGGGTTTGATGCTCGGCCCGCCTCGGCCGGTGTCGAGGAGCCCGCCCGCGTGCAGCGCCGTGTCCCGGACGAACTCGGCGTCGAGGCGGTGCCGGGCCTGTCGCGCGAAGTGCAGGTTCCCGGGATCGAGGGCCGCCGTGTCGCCCGCGGGGACCGAAGATCGTGCATACGCGTCGGTGAGCACGAGTCTTCGAATCAGCCGCTTGACGTTCCAGCCGGATTCCATGAAGTCGATCGCGAGCAGATCGAGGAGCTCGGGGTGGGTCGGTGGGCGTCCCTGCCCGCCGAAGTCCTCCTCGCTCGGGCAGATGCCCTCGCCGAAGAGCATCGTCCAGATTCGATTCACGAACACGCGCGCGGTCATCGGGCCCACGCCGCCTTCGGTGGCGGGCGCGACGAGCCAGTTGGCGAGGTCCAGTCGGTCCGCGCGAATCGCGTCGGGATCGCGACGGACGACCTCGCCGAGGAACACCGGGACCGCAGGCTCCACCACCGGTCCCGATTCGTCGAGCCAGTCGCCGCGCGGCATCACCCGGACCTCCCGGGGCGGGTCGAGCCGGCGGGTGTAGAGCGTCGTCGGCTGCATCGATTCCAAGGCGAGGCGTTCCGCGTCGAGCCGCTCGATCGTCGTGTCGATCGCGATGACCACCGGATCCGTCGCCCGGCGGTGCTCCTCGATGATCCGGCGGGCGTCCGGGCTGCGATCGCCGGGTGGTCGGCCGGCGGCTTCCGCGACCTCGGGCGGCACCGGGCCGGGATGTCGAACCGAGGCCGCGTCCCAGAGCACCTTGCCGCCGTGCTGGGTGAAGGCGACCCCGTCGATCCGGCTGCCCGCCGGCAGGCCGATCTCGTCGAGTGGGATCTCGAGTCGGTGCCAGACGCCCGTCGCGGGAAGCCTCCCCCGTCGCCGATAGCCGGGCGAGTCCTGGTCGGTGCGGCCGTAGGGGATCGAGTCGTCGCCCCAGCGAACGCGGTGTTCCCACGATCCGCTCGCGTGCGCCTGCAGCATCACCGCCCGGGGAGGATCGTCCGGGTCGATCCTGATCCACGCCTCCAGCACCGAACCGGACTCCACCCGGACCCGTCGGTCCGTGTCCACGGTGTAGTGCTGCACGAGGCCCTCCGACGTCTGGGTTCGGTAGGTGGATCCGCTCCGGGCCGGAATCGAGGGATCGCGTCCGAACGTCCAGTCCCCGCTCCGGGTTCCCCCGGTGTCGAGGGTGTCGTCCACCCAGGTGAGGACCCGGTCGCCCCCTTCGGCGATCCTCGACTGGAGCGTGCGTTCCCAGGCGGCCTCCATCTCCGGGGTCGGGGCTCCGATCGCGAGGAGCGATCCTTCGGCTTCGATGCGACGACGCTCGATCTCCCGGAGCCGTTCGCGGGCGGCGGGCGTGGTCACGCGCATCTCCGGCTCCCGTCTGGTCGGGGAGGTGTTGTAGCCGTCGTAGGGATTTCGAAGGTGCGCCTCGTCGTCGATGTCGGCGAAGAAGGCGCCGAAGGCGTGGTAGTCGACGTGCGTGTAGGGGTCGTACTTGTGATCGTGGCACTGCGCGCAGCCGACCGTGGCCGCCATCCACACCTCGCTGGCGTTGCGCACCCGGTCGGCCATGTAGATCGCCCGATACTCCTTGAGCTGGAGGCCGCCTTCGTGCGACGTCTGGACCAGTCGGTTGTATCCGGAGGCCACCAGCGCGTCCTGTCGCACGTCGTCGGGGAGGCCGGGGTCGGCTTCGGCGACCAGATCGCCGGCCAGTTGCCACCGCGTGAAACGATCGAACGGCATGTCCTCGTTGAACGCGCGAATCACCCAGTCGCGATACGGCCAGACCCGGTGCTCCTGGTCGCCGTGGTAGCCGACGGTGTCCGCGTACCGCACGAGATCGAGCCAGCGCACCGCCAGCCGTTCGCCGAAATGGGGGCTTGCGAGCAGGCGGTCGACCGTGCGGGGCATCCGCTGCGCCGGTGGGAGCGCGAGGAACGCGTCGATCTCGGCGGGGGTCGGGGGGAGGCCGGTCAGATCGAAGGAGAGTCGCCGAAGCAGGGTGACCGGATCCGATCGCTCGCTCGAATCGAGCCCGAGCGAGGCGTGCGCCCCGTCGAGGATCCGGTCGACCGGGGTCGCCTCGCCCGGCGCCCCCGGCGTCGGCTCCGCCGGCACGACGTAGGCCCAGTGCGGCCGGTAGCTCGCGCCGGATTCGATCCAGCGGCGAAGCGTGTCGATCTCGGAATCGGTCAACGGATCGTGGGCGCGTCGAGGCGGCATCGGATCGGCGGCGTCGGTGACGCGGCGCCAGAGCTCGCTGGCGTCGAGGTCACCGGGCACGATCGCGGCGATGCCGGGCGCGAGCTCGCGCGTGGCGGAGGCGAAGTCGACCAGGCTCAGGTCGGCTTCCAGCGCCGCGGCGTCGAGACCGTGGCATGCGAAGCACTTCCGAGAGAGGATGGGCCGCACGTCCCGGGTGAAGTCGACCGGTGGCGGGGCGCCCGGCGCGGAGGCGACGAAAGGCAGGCTCGCGAGGATGACGGCCAAGCGTTCCATCGAGGCCCAAAGTAACACACCGCGGCGCGGGCCGGAATCGAATTCCGGGGACCGGTGTTCAGCGGACGATGCCCGCGAAGCGGAAGGCGAGGACCGGATTTTCCGGCGTGTCGGTGGTCACCACGACCGTGCCTCCGAGCGTTCCCGCCGCGACGGGTGCGGCACCCTCGAGCCGAAGTCGCCACCGGGTCCGCGTCGCGTCGAGCGGTTCGATCCGGGCCTCGATCCCCGGAGGGCCGCCCACGATCGTCGCGGAAAGGCAGGCGAGCGGACGCCCGTCCGCACGAAGGATCGTCGTCTCGCGTTCGATCGGCTGGCCTGGCCGCAGGGTCTGGAGGCCGAGCATCGTCTCGTTCGCGATCACCGTGCCCTCGAACGAACCGTTCATGGCGAAGTTCATGGTGATCGGGCGTTCGCCCGTCTCGGTCTCGACGGTCCCGCCGACGAGCATGCTGCCGGTGTGCCATCCCCAGGGCACGGTGTCGTCGACGTTCACGTCGACCCGCCAGACGCCGCGTGGCTCCGCGGGATCGTTGAGCCGCGTGATGGAGGACGTGGCGTGGGTCGCGAGATCGCCGTCGAGCTTCGCGAAGTCGAGCTCGCATCCGTCGAGGGCCGCCGTGATCTCGACCGATCCCACGACGGGCGCACCTGCGTCGACCCGGCCGAGGGCGAGGAATCTCGGTTCGGCGGTGAGCGTCGCGATCACCTCGGCCCGGATCTTGATCGTGCGGTTGGGACGCTGTGGGTCGTCGGAGACCACGCGCACGTACTTCTCCTGGCGGCCGCTGCCCCTTGGATCGAAGTCGAGCACGACGGCGGATTCCCCGCCCGCCGGAATGGTCGCCGGGGTCTCGAAACGAGTGGTGGTGCAGCCGCAGGTCGGGACGAGGTCCCGCACCGTGAGCGGTCGGTCGCCGGTGTTGCGAATCAGCACGCGGGCGTTCCGCGTCTCATGGTCCGCGACGCGACCGAAGTCGACGACGGACTGGTCGAGTTCGAGGCGAGGTCCGTTGGCCGGGGTTGCGGCGGTCGTCATGGGTGCGGACGCCTCGGAAGGCGTCGGGCCGGGTTCGGGCGACGGGGCTCGCTCGCACGCCAGGACGATCGACGTCGCGAGCAGCCCGGTCGCCGCCAGGCGCCCGTGGCGGGGATGTCGGTTCGGACGGGGTGTGGTCGGGACGAGTCTCATCTGGTTGCTGCCGGTCCGGATGATACGGCACCGCGATTCCCCCGAGGAGGATGCGGTCGGGAGGATCCGCCTACCATCCGGTCCCGCGACGACCGACGTCGCATCGCATCTCGTTCCGGATGGAATCATGGTCAGCAGACTCTTCCTGAAACTACTCATCATCGCCTGCCTCGTCGAGGGGATCTCGACCCTCGTGCTCTTCTGCGTGGCGATGCCCATGAAGTACCTGGCCGGCCGGCCGGAGTGGGTCACCGTGGTCGGCACGCTGCACGGCGTGCTCTTCCTGTTGGTGGTCGCGATGTTCCTCGTCGGGAAGGTGCTCGTCCCGCTCACCGGCCGGTTGACCGTCCTCGGCCTCGTCGGGGCGGTCCTTCCGCTGGTCCCGTTCTACGTCGATGTGCTGCTGCTTCGCGTGTTGCGGGGGCTGCCGGCGGACGTGCCGGCGGAAAACGCACCCTGAACCACCCCGGGGTTCAGTCGACGAGCCGGGCCCGCCCGGCCTGGGCGTCGGGCGACGTGATGAAGGCCTCCTCGAACGTGGAGGACGTCGATCCGGCGGCGTCGTAGCGGCGAGCGACGCACCCGGCGGCGTCGAAACGACTCGACCCCGTGAGATACACGTCGATCCGGGGGGCGATCACGAGGCCTTCGACGTCGACGAACGAACTCGACTCGAGCGTCCAGTCGTTGTTCTGGGCGGATCCGACGATCGACACGCCCAGCCAGTCGCCGGCGGCCTGGTACGAAGTACCGGTGATCGAACCCGACCCGCTCAGGGTGATCCGGGATCCCGGATCGACGAGGTGGATCAGGCCCCCGGTTCCGACGACGGCCGCGGAGCCGGAGACGTCGAGGCCGACGCCCCCCAGGTGGAAGATGCCGTCGGAGAGATCGTAGGTTCCCGTGGTGAGTGTCAGTCCGTTCGGATACCAGCCGGGTGTGACGGTGATCGTCCCCGATCCGGATCCCGGGTCGGATTCCGCGGAGGATGGGACCGTCGGTCGGGTGATGTCCGCGTAGGGGTCGTCGGGAACCGTCGCGTTGATGAAGACTTGGCCACCGATGCCGTTCTCGCTGCCGGGGGCGATGCCGGGGCCGGCGACCCGCAGGATCGAGGTCTCGAGCCACGCGTTGCCGGTGACGGACACCGCGTTGCCGTTGGGGCTGGCTCGGGTGACGGACACGCCGCCGAAGGCGTCGATGGTCGCGTCTTCTGAAGCGAAGAGGCGTCTGGCGAGCAGCGTGGTCGCCTGCGACGGCGGGTTGTACACGGCGACGCTGGTTCGTTGGAGATCGATGAAGCCGAGTTCGAACAGGCCGGACAGCATGATTCCCGGCGCGCCATTGGCGTTGTCCGCCGCGAAGCGGACCGTGGCCTGGACGGCGGTGCGGTTCTGGACATCCGGTACGAACGTCGAGGTCGATTCGTCCCAATAGCCGAAGAGGAGGTCGCTCGAGGCGTCGTTCCCGTCGATGATCGTGATCGAGACCGGACCGTCGGGAGCACGGTTCGCGGCGGCGGCGGCCGTCGCGTCGGCGGCGACCGCATCGAATCCGGCCGGGAGGCGGGCGGCGGCGGCGAGGGCGACGGCGTCGGCGGCGATCTTCGCCTGGTTCCCCGCCCTCAGGACGAGTCCGAATTCGACGCCGAGCCAGATGAACATCAGGAACGCGGGCAGCGCGACGATGAAGAGGATCGTGCTCATTCCCCGGCGGTCGCGCCGACGTCGTCGGTGACCCGTGTGCGATTCTGTGGAACGCGGTCTCGGCATGAAACGTGACGCCTCCGGAGCACTATCCTAGTCGGATGGATACACCGGTTTCATCGGAAGTTCCGGCTTGGATCTGGATGGTTCTGGTCGGAGCGGGGCTCATCGCGTCCTGGACCGATATTCGAGAGACCCGGATCCCCAACTGGCTCTCCCTTCCCTTGTTCGCCGCCGGGTTGCTCCA
>NYWD01000171.1 GCA_002684855.1 Planctomycetaceae bacterium
AAAGGACAAGATTAACAAAGACAGAGAGGCTTTGAATGATCAAATATTGATGTTTCAACAGACTCAAGCCAGGGAATCTGATCTAATCAACAAACTGCAGGCCAAGCTTGTCAAGTACAAGAGCGAGGCAGCAGAGGGAGGAGTCCTGGTGGAACAGTTGTCAGCTCAGGCCAGGAATGATCAACTTGTCATCAGAGAACACAATGACAAGATTGATCTCCTCAATCAACAATTGGAAACTGACAAGGTTCTTCATGCTTCTGAAATCCAGGAGCTAAAAATAAAGATTGAAGAGCGTGGTGAGAAAGTGAATACTTTGGAAGCTTTAAATGATGCACTGAGAAACGAGCTTGTGGTAAATAAAGAGATTTCTGATAGATTGGAATCCGAGTTGGATTTTATTAAGCAGGAGCTAAAGCTTTCTAGACAGGAGATTGACTTGTTGAATGTAGGAGCCACAGGATCAGGAGGGCAGGATATTCAGGAGCTTCTAAATTTAAGCAGGAGTGTATCAGCAATCAGAAGGCAATATCATGACATGAAACATGAAACTGTCAAGGAGATAAACCGGATGAAGGTGGAGATGGCTGAGAAGGCCAGGATGTTGAGCACCGCCTGCCTGGAGGTCTACTCCTCCAGCAACTATATCAGAGACAGTCAGGGTAACAAGATACTTGTGGGAGACATCAAGGAACTTTGGGAGAAATTGGAGAGAGTTAAACTTGAGAAGAAAGTGGAAGAAGAAAGAGCTGATCAACTGGAGGCTGATAAAGAACAACTGAGAAGAGAACTAAGAATGTCTGATCAAAAGTATGAAGATATGAAGCTAACTGTTGAGGAAATGAAAAATACAAATGACAAAGATGCTACTGATGGTGATAGAGCTCCTTCACGGTTTGGAGTATTGGAGGCAGAAAATGAAGCTTTGAAGTCCACCATCCAAGACATTGCCAGTATGGTGATCAATGACAAGGATGATGATGAAGCAAAGTCTCCACGCAGACCTCGACCTCTAGCTCCCACTTCCGTGGGTCGAAGATCAAGGTCAGGTTCCACAGACCCAAGCCAGGTCACCGCAGCTGTGCAGGCTTCTCTCAACAATAAACAAACTCAATTGTACCAAATCAGAACAAAATACAGCGCCATGAAGGAAAGATACGAGTCTGAGGTGAAGAATTGCCAGGAATGGCGGGACAAAGCTAATGAGGCCTTCAGAGATCTTGCAGTGAAAACTAGCAGTTTAGTGGCAGCTGAAAAAGAAGGGACTGTCTCCAAAGAAATGACAGAAATGCTTCAAGACAGACTGGACAAGGCATCTAAGGAAATCAGGACTGTAAGTGATGAATTAAACAATGCAATGGAAGAAATATTGAATCTCAAAAGAAAACTGGATGAAAATGTTAAGACTAAAGATGCAGTTGAAAAGAAACTGAATGATCTCAAATCTGAATTAATTGCCAAGGAAAAGACCCTGAGGTCTAATGAAGAACTTTTTTCTTTCAAGGAGACTATTATCAAAAAACTTACCATTGAAAAGAATAATTATGCGGAAGAAATATCAAGTCTCAAAGAAAGATTAGTCTCTGTTGAGAAGGATCAAGAAAGACTTGAAATGGAAAGAACTGACAAAGAAACAACAATTACAGAGGAAAAGAAAATCAGGAATGAAACTTCAATAGAAATAAGGAAAATGAGACAACAGGAAACTTACCTTCTTGATCAAATAGCACAAAAAGACAATTTTGAAAAGAAGTTGAGAAATGATCTTGTGAGCAACGAAACAATAATCAGTTCTTTAAAAACAGAAATTCTTGACTACGAAAAGAAAATCTCACAGAAAGACATTGAAATAACAAAACTCAATTCTATAATCTCAGAATATCAGCAGTCCAAGGATGAGGTAGATGCTAATGTGAAGCAACTAAAGAGAGAGAAGAATGACCTCACAAACCAAGTTACCAGTATTAGTCTTAGAAAAGATGCCATTAATGATGAATACATACATATCCGAGAAGAATATCAAATTCTCAAAGAACAGTTAGATTCTTTTCATAAATCTTTCTCGATGACTTCTGGAGCCAAGGATAAACTTTCTGAGAAACTTCTATTGAAGGAGAAAGAATGCAGGGAATTTGAAATCAAATTAAAGGCCCTTGAAGATGAATTAGAAAGAGAAATAATCATCAGTGAGGATATTCGGTTAGAATATGAATCATCTGAGGAGAGAAACAAGGAGCTAGAAAAAGAAATAGAGAAGAAAAGCGAATCTGCTAAACAGCTAAACAACTCTATTGCCAATTTGAAACTAAAATTGTTTGAAAGCAACAGAAATTTGTCAGAATACCAGGAGAAAACAGAGCTTGAGTTTGAGATGGAAAAAAGAAAGTTAGAAAAAGATATGAAGAAATCTAAAGAGGAATACAACAACAATGTAAGGGATCTTGAAGATGAAATGGAACTACTCAGAGACAAGCTTGAAAGAAAACGAATTTCTGAGGCAAAGTTGCTCAAAGATGGTTTCAAAGCGGAAAAAGAGAGGTTTGAAGAAGAGATTGACTACCTCACTAGACAGCTCGACAATCTTAGACTCAAATCCAATGAATCCTTTGCAATTGCGGAAAACAGCAGAAATACAGCTGATAAACTTGCAGAAACTGAAGAATCTCTTGCAGAAGAAAAGTTGAAGTATTTGACAGGAGCAATTGAACAACTTAAGAAGGAACTTAGCTCAGAGAAGGTTGAGGGTCTGAAAAGACTCAACAAGGAGAAGGAGCGGAACATGGACTTGGATTATCAAATTAGAAGTTTGAAACAAAAGCTGGATTCAGTTGATGATGACCGGAATTCATTAAAAGAGTCTCTTGAAAAAGAAATAAGAAAGTTAAAGAATGAAAAGTTGAGAAGTGATCAGGAAGGTAATGAAATTAAACTCAAATCTAAACTTTCTGATAATATGATTGAAGACTTACAACAGAAAATAGAAACATTGAATGAAGAAAAACATTCCCTGAACTCTGAATTAAAAAATGAAAAGTCTGTTGTAGAAAGCCTTCAAACTCAAATTTCTGAGAAGAACAAAAAAATTCAAGAGAAAATTTTGGAAAAACATAAAGAGGTTGAAGCTCTGGAAAAGAAAATAGAAACATTTGAAATAAACGAGAAAACTTTACTTGAAGAAATTGAGGAAGCCAAAGAAGAATTGATAAAGAATCAATCTGAAGTTTCGACTTCAAGTAATATCCAATTTTTACAGTCAAAGATCTCTGAATTAACTTTGGAATTGGATTTGACCAAAAAACGTTTGAAAGAGTCTGATGATGGCAAGGAGAAGGAAGAAGGTACTGTTTCTCAACTCCGCAAAGCTCTTCATACAGCAGAGTTTGAAAAAAGCAAACTAGAAAACCATCTTATTGAACTCAGAGAACAGGTTGAACTTGACACGGACAGAAGAGATGGTCAGGTCAAGGCATTTCAGACATCAGTTCAGGAAAGTAGAGACAGAGAGAGGAAGTTGGAAGACATCAGACACAACCTGGAGCTGGAACTCAATCTGAAGAATCAAGAAATACAAGAACTTCTGTATAAATTGGAATTGTTGGATAATAAACTAAAAGAACAGAATGAATTGATCCTAAAGCTTGAGCAAAGCAAGACAGATCATGACGCCAAGTTGTCAAGTATTGCCTCGGTCCTTAACCAGACAGGATACTCAGTGAGCAGATCAGGAACTCCTGTACGTAGCAGGGTCAGAATTAGATCTGGGAGTGACCTCAGGGATGCTGATAGTGTCAAGAACAGGATCAGGGATCTCGTGAACAAACTTGAAAAGGTCGAGAAGGAAAAAGAAGAAATGTTGGGAAGAATTGAAATGCTGAAGTTAACCAATGAGAACTTGATACTGAATTCGGGAAAACTTGAAGAGGACAAAGAGATTGCAGAAGACAAACTCAGAAGTTGTCAGCTTCAACTGCAGAAGCTTGAGACTAAAGTATCAATGAATGACGAGAGCCTGGCAGAAAAGGAAGAGTCTGTTGAAAAATTCAAAGTTTTGGTTCGATCTGCTGAAAAGAGAGTAAAAGAACTCTCCACCCAACTTGATGAAACCAATCAAAGAAGACAAACATTAGAAGATCTTGAGAAGGAAATTCGTGCCAAGGAACAAAAAGCCAAACTTGACAGTTCTCGTCTTGGAGGAAGTTTGCGTGAGGTTGAGGAGGAACTCGAGAAGGTTCAAAGAGAAAAGTTTATGCTGGGAGAAGAACTCAACAAACTACACTCAGCTGTCCGTCAAAAGGATGAATTGCTTCAGGCCTCACAGAACAGAAGTTCTCAGCTGTCCAGTGATTGTGAGCAGCTGGAGAGGCAGCTGGAGCAGTTGACCAGCCAGCTGTCACAGCTGCAGGGGGACTCTGGTAGGCGTGGCAGGGTGGAGCAGGAGCTGCAGTTCAAGGTGGAACATTTGCAGAGACAACTGTCAGAGAAGAGTGAAGTTGATGGAGTTGTTCAGGATCAAAATAGTTATCTCCAGAGACAGGTGATGGAGTTGGATCAAGAGAGAAAGTTACTTGAGGAGAGGCTGGAGAATAGCAAGAGTGCTGTCAAAGAATCAAGAGGGCAGGTGAAGGACTTAGAAAATTCCATGTCTGATATGACCAAGAGGCTGAGTGATGCTGAAAGAGGTCGATACGAGGCTGAACAAAGGCTGGCCCAAGCTGGATGTAATGTTGGGGCTGACAACTATCTAAAGGAAGAACTGAACAAAACAAGGAAAGAGAATATTGGTCTTACGGAAAAAGTCAAAGAATTGGAGAAGAAAGTTAAGCGTGTCAAGACTGAAAGGATAGAAAGATCAGAAATTAACAACAGTAAAATGTTGTCAGACTTTAGTTCAGAGAGGATAGTTCGGACACAAATACCTCTGATGAGTGGACGTGGAGCTGGGGGGGCAGAGTCTCCAGATGTTGGAGAACATCTTGTCAGGATCAGGATTCTGGAACAAGAAGTGGAGCGTCATCTGCGTCGAGTGAAAACTCTGGAGCACCAGCTGGAGGAAGTGGAACAACAACAGAAGACAAGATTGGAGGAGATGATCCAGGAGAGGAAGATGGAGCGAGAGCGAGATCACACCCGTCACACCAGCAGCCTCAAACAGCTGGAGCACAGCCTCAACAGCAGAGAGAGGATGTACAAGGAGAGGATTGCTGGTCTGGAGGATCAGGTTCATTTACTTAGAGATCAACTCACTAAAGAAGCAAGAAGCAGAAGAAGTTTCATTGCATCAAGTCAAGTTTTATCAAATGACGTTTCCGAATTGCGACGTCAACTTGATCAAAGTCTGGATATTGTACAAAATTCCAGTCAAGCGGGACTGGAGAGCGGCATCTTGGACCGGGAGTCAAGCAGACTAGAGCAGACCATTGCAAGACAGGGCAGAGATCATTTGTCCAGGTTGACTCCAAGCAAAAGACCAGCAAGTCCTGCAGACAGATTGAGAAGCTCGTCTCTGGAAACTTTTCGTCTTGGGCCAAGCACATCAACACCGATACGTAGAAACTTGGAGCCCAGTTTCCGAAGTCCTCTTCTGACCTCATCTGCACTGAGAAGTGAAGAACATCAGCCTAGAAGTCAGGGAGGACTGAGAAGATCTTCAACTGAGTTTGACAAACATGCGAACCTAACATCTTGATAGTTTTTTACAAATATGTATGTTAATAGTACATTTGGAAATCCTACTATATAAAGTTACATGTCTGTGTGTGTGTGTGTGTGTCCGTTAATCCGTCTACAAGGTAAATCTTCTGTGTGTTACTTGTAACACACAGAAGATTTACTTCTAGACGGACTAATGGACAGACAGACAGACAATTAACTTTTTAAAGTAGGATATACAAGAATCTCT
>NYWD01000172.1 GCA_002684855.1 Planctomycetaceae bacterium
GGAGATCGCGATCGCGGATGGATTCGCACGAGCTGGTCTGCCTCGTCAGGGACTCGAATATCTGGCGTCGACGATCGGCGGATCCGACGCGATTCAATCCAAGTTGGCTATTGCGAATTACGCGCAGCGAAACCAGTACTTCGACCGGGCGTTGGCGGCGTTGGATTCGGAGGATCCGATCGTGCAAGGGTCGGCGGAAGCACAGCTCGCGATTGCGATGGCATTGTTGTCCGACGTGAATCGCGCTGACAGGGTCCAGCTGGCAGTCGACGCCTTGGAAAGAGCAGAAGAGTTGGGTTCGGGGCAGACCGCGATTCTGCGACAGTCGATATCGCTACGACTTTCAGAGGACGCGCTCGTAGAGTCCGCATCGCCTTTAATCGCGCAGTTAGCCGGCTCGGATCCCGAGTCTGCAGAGTTTCTGGGGTTTGTGCAAGCCGAGATACGCACGCCGCCGGGTTCAAGGATTGACCCAGACCTGCTTTCCCTCGGGAGAAGAGTTCTCGCCTCCAAGCCGAGGGGGCGAATGCTGTGGCAGCGGGTGATTCGCTTGTTTCTCAAGGAGTTCTTTGCTGCGCGATCCGACGGTGATGTCGACGCCCAGGAGAGGGTGCTGAGCGATGTGAGAATCCTCGCAACGGGATTTGTCGCCCGTTTCCCTCGGTCTGTCGATGCCCTCTTACAGTTGGCTCGGGTCGAAATGCTTTCGGGAGACGAGGAAAGTGCGGAACGTACCCTGCGTGAGATTGACTCGGTAGCGACGCAGGGTTTGACCGCTTCGCAACTTCAGACGCTGGTATTGATTCTGGTCGAGGTCGGTGATTGGAAAGGCATCATCGACGCCCTGGATCGGAACGGCAATGCGACCGAGGCGATCCTGGCGACGAATCCCGCGTTGCTTCGGGTGTTTGCGGCAGCACTGCTTCATGATGGTCAGGCAGGGAGGGCACTCGATCTCGTGGGTCCGTTCGATTCGGACGGCGCCATGCGTGACGACGCAGCTCAGAATTGGATCAATGTCCTCCAGTTGTCGAGTAGTGACGGTTTGATCGCGGGACTGGACGAAGTCGACAAATTTGATCCGCCCGTGAATTTCCAGCTGGCTTCCGCGCAGGTCGCGTTTCGAAAGTATGTCGAGGATCGCGAAGCCCCGATCGAGCAGGCCCTGAAGACCATGATTGAGACGGTCTCAGGGCGAGATCGGACTCCGCATGAGAGTCTCCTCTTGGAAATCATTCAGGCAGACTTGCTGTCTCTCGATGATGCGGTCGGTGGTCTTTCCCGGGCCAGCAATGGAATCATTGCTCGGCGCGCACTCATCGATGACCTTCTGGCATACGACGATCTCCCTGTGGCCCGCCGTGATGCGATCTACCAATCGCTGACTCCGATGGTCATCTGGTCGAACAACCTCCTCGCGAAAACAGGCGAATTCGACAAGGACGCCCTCGAGCGTTTCCTTTCAACTGGCGAGAATCTCGAGGCACTTGAGCTTGCAGATCGCTTCCTCGCCCAGATCGCGGGAGAGAATCCGGAGGTACTTGACTCGCGAGCGACCTACTACCTGCAGGTCGGTCGGACGAGCGAGGCTCGGGATCTTGTGGATCGTGCAATCGCATCCGACAAGGGTAACGCGGCCTTCCTGGTCACTTCTTCAAGGATTCTTTCCGCGGCCGGACTCGTTGATCAGGCTCGCCTTCAGTTGGCCGATGCGAAGCGCATGGCGTTGTTTTCCAACGACACCCAATTGCTGAAGGTCATCGCGCGAGTTGAAAACGAGATCGTGGGCAGTCCGCAGTTGGCTCCGTGATGCGGATAAAAGTGGCGTTGCTAGCGAATCCGGAGGCGGCAGCGGCGTTCGTTCCTTCTCGAAATTTCCCATGATGGGGTCGGTCGAAGTGACTATTGAAAAACTGGCCATTCCTGATGTGATATTGATTGATCCCGTCGTCTACGGGGATGCTCGGGGTTTCTTCCTTGAGACTTGGTCGGCCGTCCAGTTCGAAGCGCTTGGAGTCGAAGCTGGCTTTGTTCAGGATAATTGGAGCCGATCCTCGAGAGGTGTCTTGCGGGGGCTTCATTACCAACTCGAGCACCCTCAGGGGAAACTTGTAAGGTGCACTCGGGGATCAATCTTTGACGTAGCAGTGGATCTTCGGAGGTCAAGCCCAACATTCGGCTCTTGGGTCGGCGCTGTCCTCTCAGAAGAGAACAAGCATTCGCTTTGGATTCCCCCCTACTTTGCTCATGGTTTCTTATCCCTGGATGACGTGGTCGACGTGCATTACAAGTGCTCCGACATCTATCACCCGCTCGGTGAGCGGACCATTCAGTGGGATGATCCGGACATCGGAATCGATTGGCCTGTCGAGCGTGGTGTCGACATTAGGTTGAGCGACAAGGACCAGAATGGATCTCGCCCAATCAGTGATTCTGAATGCTTCGATTGATCTAGATGACGAAGTTTTCCTGGTTTAAGGTTCGTGATCCATTCGCCGCGATCGATTCGTCGAATGACCTTCGTCGCGCGGGACGGATGAGCGGCTTTGTCATTGCATCAGCCATCCTCCGATTCGGGGTTTACGGACTGAGTGCATATTGGCTGACGATTCTCATAGAGCCTGCTGAATTCGGCCGTCTTCTTCAGGCGGGCGTCCCGCTGGCGTTTCTGAACCTCTTTGGTGATTTCGGGCTTGGAGACGGCGTGGTCCGCTTGAAGCGTGTGAACGCGGAACTTTCTTCCCTATTCTTCTATCTCAATTCGTCATTTGCAGCGCTTGTTTGCGGTCTCCTGATCGTGTTGATTCCGATTTTCGAAATCTGGTTCGATGGCGCAGAGTTGATGGATCTCGGGATTGTGATGGGTATCAACCTCGTCGTTTCTGGCATGGCCGCCCAGTATCGGGCCCTCATGCGAAGGCAAATGCGATTCAAGGCGATCTCGGGCATGGAGGTCGTCACGAGTCTCTTGACCAATCTCATTCCGATTGCCTTGGCAATCATGGGCCTGGGCGTCATCGCGATTCCATTGGGACTTCTCGGTGCTTCGCTTGCGAATCTTGTGATGATGGCGTTGCTGACAGGATGGATTCCCGGCCGGCCGGCGAAATTCTCCGCCGCGAAATCAACCATGAACTTCGGTTTCAAGCTCGCAGCGTCTGGAGTACTTCACTTCGGCGCCACTGCGATTTCGGCAATGCTCATCGGGCGTGTTTTTTCCGAAGAGATCTTGGGGTTTTTGGAACGGTCGATCGCACTGTCCAAGAACGTGGTGGGGCGATTCATATCGCTCTTTGGTCGTTTCACATTTCCCATCATGGCCAGAAGCCGGCACGGAGATCCATCGGATTTCAAACGGTTGGCAAAGACGGTGGTGCGTCTGCTCTGCATCGTCACGGTGGTTCCGACCGCGGTCGTCGCGTCACTCGCGTCTCCTGTTTCGCTCGTCATCTTTGGCAG
Source organism: Planctomycetaceae bacterium (assembly GCA_002684855.1). Lineage (GTDB taxonomy): Bacteria > Planctomycetota > Phycisphaerae > Phycisphaerales > SM1A02 > UBA12014. The sequence goes on from NYWD01000172.1 coordinate 3,460, forward strand.
TGAATTCGACGTTCTAGGTGATTTTCTCTCGCTCCAGTGGGCGGCGATCGTCCTTGCTTTCCTTGCCAAGTATCTCGCGGACGTGGCGCTTGCCGCGGGAAGGTCGGGGCTGCTGCTGAAGATCAATGGAGTCCGATTCGGGCTGGAGCTGGCGGTTCTTGCATTCTCGATTCTCTGGTTGGAGAATCTTTATCTGTATCTCGCGGTACGTGTCGCCGTGCAGTGCATAAGCACCTTGGTAGTTTCCGGTCTCGTCAGCCATGTAATCGGCGTTCGTATTTGGGATTTTGTCCTTCCAAGCCTGCTTTCACTGATCTTTGCAGGAGTTTCCGCGGTCACAATCAGGACCCTTGTCGAATCTCACGGGCTGGAGCTTGGAGTGGTGCTTGGGATCTTGATCGTTGGTATCTGCATCGCCATTCCGATCATCTTCCGTCGTCATTTCTTGGAAGCCATCGCCACGGCCAACGATGTCCGAGAGGTTTCGACAGCATAATTATGTCCATGAAGATCATGATCACTGGGGCAGCGGGTCAGTTGGCAAGATCACTCTTGAAGAGAGGTCGTTCCCGCGATGTCCTGCCATTCACCTCTGCGGAACTCGATATTCGAGATCCCATTGCAGTGAAGCGGGCGATTACGGCGGTGCAGCCCCAGATCGTGATCAATGCCGCAGCCTATACCGCGGTTGATCGTGCTGAAGAGGACGAGTCTTCGGCGATCGCGGTCAATGCTCTGGGCGCGCAGAACATCGCCGAAGGTGTCAGAGCGGTTGGCGCCCGGATGGTCCAGATCTCCACCGACTTCGTATTCGGAGGAGGACATTCGTCTCCCATCCGGCCTGGAGAAATCCCGAAGCCGGAATCCGCTTACGGACGATCGAAGTTTGCGGGTGAAACAGCAGTCTCGAAGATTCTCGAGCCTCAATCATTGCTCACTCTGCGAACCGCCTGGCTCTACTCAAGCGGCCCCGGCAACTTTGTATCTACGATGATCCGGCTGATGCAGGAACGTTCGGAAGTCAGAGTGGTGGCTGATCAGGTGGGTACGCCGACCTGGTCGGTAACTCTTGCAGACACGGTGTTCGAGCTCATTGACGGGGGGGCATGTGGCACCCATCATGTCACTGATGCGGGCGTGGCTTCTTGGTACGACTTTGCGGTGGCCATTCGAGATCTGTCAGCGGAACGGGGCATGCTGGATGGAGAGGTCAGGGTGGTTCCGATCAGTACTGCCGACTATCCAACGCCTGCAAAGAGGCCAAGCTATTCGGTGTTAGACAAAACAAGTCTGTTGGCGACGCTCGGCCATGGAATTCCCTACTGGCGAGATGCACTTGGAGCATGTCTTGATGAACGGTCGTGATTCGGGGGTGCCCAAACAAATAATGGATTCATCGGTTCACGGGTGGAAACAATGAAACTAGATTCGATGCTCATCACCGGAGGTGCGGGGTTCATAGGCGTGAACTTCGCTCGTATTATCCAGTCTCGCGAAATATCTCGTGTCGTGATTCTGGACGCACTGACTTACGCGGCGAGTGGTTCCAGCCTCGAATCCGTTCTTTGCGACAAAGTGCAATTCGTACATGGTGATATCCGTGACTCCACGCTCGTCGCACGATTGATGGACGAACACGAGGTCGACTGCATCGTCCACTTCGCCGCCGAGAGTCATGTCGATCGATCGATCACGGGGCCGGACGAGTTCATCTCCACAAATGTTGATGGAACCCACTGCCTATTAAAAGCGGCCAAGCAGCGGTGGCTCGCTGGGTCAGGATCGCCGCATCGGTTCCATCACGTCTCGACCGACGAGGTATACGGCACGTTGAAAGCAGATGATCCTCCGTTTTCGGAGGTGAATCAGTATCAGCCCAATTCCCCGTATTCGGCGAGCAAGGCCGCGAGCGACCACCTTGTTCGTGCCTACCACCACACCTACGGCCTCGATACGACGACCTCGAATTGTTCCAACAATTACGGCCCGTTCCAGTTTCCCGAAAAGCTTATTCCGCTCATGATCGTGAACATTCTTCACGGTCGGAAACTCCCCATCTACGGAGATGGGATGCAGATTCGAGACTGGCTCTATGTTGATGACCATTGCAGGGCGATCGAGTCGTGCCTTGATCGCGGCAAGCCCGGAGAGGTGTACAACGTCGGCGGGGACAATGAACGACCGAACATCGAGATCGTCCGGAAGATCTGTGATTTGATTGATACTCGCGTCGCGGAAGACGAGGACTTGGCTGTCGCATTTCCGGATTGCCTCGCTTCGGTCGGCGAATCCAGCCTGGGCCTTCTGGAGCATGTGAGTGATCGGCCCGGGCATGATCGTCGATATGCCATTGACTATCGAAAGGCTGCGAACGAACTGGGCTACGCGCCGCTGGAGTCGTTCGAATCCGGATTTGCGAAGACCGTCGCTTGGTACCTCGACAACGAGCAGTGGTGGCGATCCGTGATGGACGGTTCCTACAAGGACTGGCTTGACGCGAACTACTCGAAGCGATGAGTGGAGGGAAGATCATGTCGGGTGGCGAGATCGGTGTCGGCGTGATCGGGCTGGGGTTCATGGGGCGGACGCACTTGGAGTCCTTTTCGAGGATTCCGGCGTGTCGGATCGCCGCCGTGGTGGATAAGAACCCCGAGCGGCTCACTGGAGAATCCACATCGGGGGGGAACCTCGATACCGGTGGCGACTTCGTCTCAGAAGTGTCTGAGGCCGCGATGTTCCGGTCGGTGGAATCGATGTTGGCGGATTGTGAAGTCGATCTCGCCGTCGTCACGACCCCGACGCCGACGCATGTCGAAATCGCCACCAGACTGGTCGAAGCGGGGTGTCACGTCCTCGTGGAAAAACCAGTGTCGCTCGATCTGGATGCGATTTCGAAGCTCGACGATGCTGCCCGAGAACGCGGTGTGATCGCGATGCCTGCGCACTGCATGCGATTCTGGCCGGCTTGGGCCTGGATACACCATCGGATTCTCGAACGCTCTTGCGGTGATGTGATTCGCGCGGCCTTTCGGAGAACCGGAGCGGTGCCGGACTGGAATCCGGACTTCTATCAGGACACGAGTCGCAGCGGAGGCGCGATCGTGGACCTCCATATTCACGACACCGACTTCGTACTCCATTGCTTCGGGACGCCGGTCGCGGTCACGTCAGTCGGAAGCCGTTCGAACGTCTCGACGACCTACCACTACCAAGACGGCCCGCAGGTGGAGGCGGTTGGGGGATGGCTTGATGCGCCTGACGCGTCGTTCACCATGGAGGCGGAGATCGAGTGCGAACGAGGTACGATTTCGTTCGTCCTTGGTCGTGACCCGGAGGTCGAAATCCGATCAGTGAATGGCCTGATCACGGGACATCCAGAAGCGAGCGAAGGCGGCTCCGGCTATGACGCGCAGGCCCGAGCGATCATCGCGGCGATCTCGGAAGGAGGAGGCGATCCTCCGGTATCGATGGTCGACGCGATCCGTGCGGGGCGAGTTCTGGAGTATGAGATACGATCAGTGGAATCCGGCGGTGCCCGCAAGCCGGTTCTGATCTGACCGGACCTTCACGTCATTCCAGTCGAAAGGGTGAATGTCCCTTCGCGACGGCGGGGCATTTTTCATTTTCGGATGATCATCCCGGCATCCCGCGCTGCGGGGCCGGCTGCTGGTTCGTGGGTCGGCATCACGCCGCTCTTCGAACCTCCTCTTCAATCTGCAGCTCGGCGATGGAAGTCTGCCCAGTCGTCACGTAGCGCTCGACATCGTCGATTGCCGCCAGCTGATGCCGAGTCTCGTTTGGCGTGGGACGTTCCTTCGAGAAAGCATCATGACGTTCGAACATCGCGTTGATCTCCGCGCGAACCGTGGTCTTGATCTCCTCCGGGGAACGTCCGTCGGACGCAGCGAGTCTTTCCGCGTATTCCCGCTCGATAAGGAGAAACGCCTGGTTGTTCCGAACCTGGTCCCTCCACTTGTCGAGCGTGAACATCACGGTCTTCTGGAGGCGGGCATTGGTCCGACGGAGTGCCTTGATTCCACGGACCGTCTTCGACCGTTCGCGGAACCACCAGGCGAAGACGGCGGCCCAGCCGCTCAGGCCGGCGATCGCCGTGGCGATCAGGAGTGTCGTCTGAAGACCGTCGCTCATGGTTCGGCTCCGTTCAGGCGGCGACGGCGGCTCGTTGGTACGAGCCATGATTCATGGTTTCGATGACCGTTTCGCCTTCGACCTCGAAACCCATCTCCCGGACCGAATCGATCTGATTCTGGATCCCGGATTCCGTCACGTAACGGCCGTTGCGCCGGGTGCCGTCCGCCAGCACGTCTTCGACGTGACGGCGGACGTCCTTCTTGATGGTCAGCTTCTTGATGTCGGTCGCCTTCGCGAGCCTCAGGCAGTACTCCTCCTCAAGGTGCGTGTAGAGCCTTGCCTGCCGAAGTTGCCGTACGAATTTTCGGGCGAGGTTTGATCGACTCTCCGCCAGGCGACGAATCTCGTTCTGCTGCCGCGAACAGGTCTTCTGCCAGTGGTGCAGCGCGATGGTGAGGGTGGTGAATCCGGCGAACATCGCGCCGAGACTTGCGATCGTGGTGACTTCCATGCTGATGCCTCTCCGATTCGATCTGAGAACCGGTCATGCACCGGTATCTCGTCCATCGGAAGAGGGTCGTGACGACTGAAACGGTTCGTCCGGAAAAACCGCTTTTTCGGTGCCGATCACGCGGTGACGAACTTCGAATCGTCGATCTCGGATTCTCCGTCGAATCGATAGGCGACCAGCGGCCCCCCCCGGGCCACCGACCAGTCCAGGCAGGCCACGTTGCGAGCCAGTCGAGACGGTCGTTCCCCACGCATCCAGTAGTGACCGACGAAGACGGGCGGCTCGGACGCTCCGTAGGGGACGAAGTCCGTCGGTACCGCCTCCGCGGGGATCGGCTCGTCCGGAAACGCCTCATCCCGGGTGAAGGCGTATTCGCGGTAGGTCCGGCCGCTCGGGGATTCGAACCAACGGGCGCGGATGTGTCCTCGAGGAGATCCCTCCGGATCCCGGAGCGACATTCCCGGCGGAAGTGGGATCTCCCGTCCCTTCAGGAGCTGCTGGATCGCATGGGCCGGTGATGATCCCGGTTCGCAGGTGGCCTGCATCCGAGCACGATCCAGCCCGCGATTCGAGCCGTCGAGCAGGTCTCGCAGTCGATGGATCGATCTCGCGTCCCAGGACGCGTGGACGGCTCGCGCATGCTCCGATTCGAACCAGAGCGGGAGATCGCTCATCCATCGGATCCACTCTTCGCGGTCCGTTCCGAGCGCGTCGAGGGTGGGCGTGATCAATCTCCTGCGGATGGGCGTGTGCCGACGACAGGATTCCTCGGGCCTGTCGGGTCGAGGGGTGAACCAGGCGACGGTGTTGTATTCATGGTTGCCCATCAGGGCGATCGCGTTTCCCGCATCGACCATGCCGCGGACGATCTCGAGCGTTTCACGGATGTCGGGACCGCGGTCGACGTAGTCCCCGAGAAAGACCACGCTTCGTTCCGGATGGCCTGGTGCGCCGGATGCTCCCCGGTACCCGAGGCGGTCCAGGAGGTCGCGGAGCCGCGATGCGTGCCCGTGGATGTCCCCGATGAAGTCGATTCCGGACCCCAGACCGGCGTCGAACGCGGCTCGGGTTCCATTTTCTCCGGGATGTGGGTGTTCGTCACGCTGCACGGGAGAAGAAGATTAGCGGATGCAGGCCCCGGAGGACTCGTTCCGAAGGCGTGCTGGAATCCGAGCGCCCGCCCCATATGATGGGGGTTCGATTTCCTCGGCCCGAGCAGGGAGGCCAGCCCGCAAGTGAAGAGAAGA
>NYWD01000173.1 GCA_002684855.1 Planctomycetaceae bacterium
ATTGCTTGATTCACTTCTACAAGAGAAAACAGAAACATGAAACAAGTTTAAGGTAAATAATTGATAGTGAACAAGAAAAAAAAGAAATTGATTAGTGACTAAAAATATTTGTGACATGTGACGCGAAGCTACGACGCCAGGTACGATACGAGTCGTGTGTTGACGGAGACGACGGAGCCGGAGCGGACAACGGAGTCGCAGCTGTCGGAGTCTCTGCTGCTATGCAGATGGATCAGAGACAGGAATCTAGGATGGAGGAATGTAGAGAAATATTGGAGATGAAATAAGAAGATGATTGTAATTTATCTTCCGACTTGATTGTGAAAGTTATTGTGACACCCAGTGACATGGTCTAGTGCCCTCCCATGGTACTAGTCGACCTGGACCAGTGACCATGGGCCCCGGACCAGTGACCCCAGCCCAGGGTTGACCCACAGGTATGCTGCGACACAAGAAGGGTGGAGACCGGGCAAAACCAGGGCACGGAGATAGTCGAAGCAAAGATCGTAAAAGCTCCAGCCGAGGCGGGGACGAGTCCAGTCCTAAATATTCCATTTTGGACTCTGGGTCTGGCACGGGTTCACGAGATAGAGGTTCAAGTAAGCGAGAGAATGAGTCCCTTAAGAGGCAGTTGTGTTCTCCGATGCTTGGGCTCTCTACCTCCAGTGATGAGGATCTGGACAACGATCTTCGCCAGGGAATTGACAACATCATGAAACTGCGGGAGGAGTACGACAAGTTGGAGGGGGCACTGAAGAAGCTGGGCGTGGACCCCGAGTGCGTGGTGACGGAGGAGGAGGAGGACGGGTACAATGCGGAGAGCGACCTGGAGGAGGACACCGAGCAGGACTGCGAGAGGGAGGTCGCCACCTTCGTCCCCGCCGTCTACACCGTCGATCCCGGACATCGGAGACCTGGGCCTCTTGCTCGGGTGGATGAGGATGTGGACACGATGTCTCTGATCTGCAGCGGGACCGTCACCTCCGTGGACGGAGACACCGGAGCCGGAGACCGCGGGACTCACTCGTGTCCGAGCTCGCCCACGGAGACGGAGTGCTCCTCCGGCTTCTCCACACTCCGGAGACGGAGTGTCAACGTGACGGAGAAAGTGAGACAGAACAAGGACGGGTCCAAGATCCAGGTGGTGCGAGAGTCGGCGGTGGCGACCTCGTCCAGCAAGGAACCGACCCAGTCTGTAACATTCCAACAAAACTCATTTGTGTATATCAATGGTTCTCCGGAGCCGGGGACGGTGCTGGACCCACGGACATCCTCCGGAGCCGGCCAAGATGCAACATTCCAGTCACGAACTGACTCCATGTTCGCCTCCATGGGCCCGGGGTCATCCTCGTGTCCTCCCTTCACATCCTTGGTGCCGAGCGGATCCAGTGTCCCTCCTCCCGCCCCCCACGACTCCTCCCACCTGTTCAGTGTCGGCTCCGCCACGCCCCCTCAAGTGGGCGGAGCTGGAGCCTGTAGTGCCTCAGCCCAGGCCACGCCCAGTTCGTACCGTGGCCACATTGTTCGTTTGAACTCGATAGAACCCAATACAGTTATGTTTAGTACAAAGGACTATCCTATCCTTGGCGATGTTTCAGTGCCAGAAATCATTGATGAATTAGAAAGACAATTTGATGCCAAATTATGTGAGGTACAGGGAGTGAGGCAGGCGGGGAGTAAAATATTCATTTGCTTGAGCCAGCGGGAGAGCCTCGCCCACCTTGCCCAGTACGGGTTCTACGTGAGGGGCGTCCACGTGACCGTGATGGACATCAGCAACGACTCCGTGGTGGTCTGCCTCATCGGCGTCCCCCACTACATCACCGACTCCACCATCACCATGCTCGTCAGCACCTTCGGGATCTGTATCGGGGAGGTGGAGCGGAGGTACTACAAGGGCGTGGACACGGGGGAGCGGTACGTCAGGTTAAAACCGAAGGGCAGCACACAGATCCCCGACTACGTGACCGTGGGCGGATGCAAGATATTGATAAAGGTCCTGACCCAAGACGAGGTGGGTCAACCTTTCACCCTTCACTCAGTGACCTCAAAAAGTGATCCCACAGTGAGTGGTGTGACCTCCGTGGACTCTGTCTCCATTGCCAGCACTGGTCTTGGCCTCGCAGTGTCCTCCAGCGGATGCCAAGGGCCAAACTTCCGTGCCAAACCTGGGCATTGCAATGGCAGCCTCAATTCTCCAGGCTGCAATGAAATGCCTCCCTCTCTGCCTCCCTTGACGCTCTCAGGTATTGTTCCCTCATGTGGTTTGTCCTCCACAATGTTGTCGCCTCCCCCACCTCCTCCTCCCAACAGAAATGGGGCAGACTCAGCAGCTTCTTCCATATCTTTGCCTTCCTCACCTAAAATTGCCCGATCGTTCCGAAGTAGAATAAGTGTGACGTTACGAAGCCCTCCAAACGGTGAAGATAAAAGCAGCAGCTATGTGCCTGGTGAAACTGTCGACGGTATTCCTATTCTGTCTCCGCCGTCTTATCGAGCTCCAACAATGACGGGAAACGGAAATGCCTTGTGCATTGGAAATGGAAAAGGTATTGATGGGTTATCAAACATCGCACGGCCAAGCAGTTCCTCAATGGATGACCCGTCAATCGGCACCAGCAGTACGTTGAAAAAATCCAACAGAGACTCTCCAAGTGCATCCTCATTGAGGAAATATGCCATTCAGAACAATAACATGCACAAAACTGAGTCCAATCTCTCAGTCAATTCAGTGGACCGGCTTGGAGGTTCCATATCAGATACTGCTTCAGCCTCCAAGGATGCTTCTAGCGGAGTCAAACGAGCATCCGTGGTTTTCGAAGAGCCCAAGAGTGGAAATTTTGTGTCAAGTAGTTCAACTCTATTGGCACATAATAGGCAAATATCCACATCTAAAGCAGTTAATGGAATTCTACGAAAAGGAAGTTTACGAGGCAACGGAGATGACTCCACGATGGACCCTCCGCCTTCCTCCTCGAGCAGTCGGAAGACGCGGAAGAGCGGAGACCATCGACATCGGTCCGACAGGTCGCATTCTGGCTCGAGTTCGAAAACGAGCAAACACAGATCTTCTAAAAATGACGAGTCTACGGATGATCATGATGGTGGCAGAAGCTCTCGTAGCAGATCCAATAGTACAAAAAGCACAAAAAGTGAGAAAAAAGAACAAAATAACCTGGCTCTTACTCGTGATCTACCGTGGTGTGGCTGTTGGGGCAACGGGTGCTTGTGAGCTCTTTTTTCTTTTCCCTACAAAATGTGCGAAGCAGTATTTTTCTATCCTTGAGAAGGATCCTGAGTGTGTAGAATATAAAAGTGAAGAGAGGGGGAATTCACAAAAGTGGTGTTTGTTAAAAGTACGTAATAAGTGAACAACTGAACAGAGTGCAATGTCAATACTCAATTGAATAAACAGTGAGAGCGAAAGAGATCAAATTATAATCCATAAGCAACAGATTATGTTCCAAGTGCTGTTTCAGTCTGAAAGTGCTACTATTTTGTTTATTTTTCTTCCGAAATGATATGCATGCTTTAGCCAACTAGCCAAATCTTGAGTAGATTAATTATAAGAGTGTGGAGAAAAGGGGATAAAACATAAAACAAAGCAAATTTTCTTCATATGGAATAATAAATTTGGTAGTTATTCTCTTTCTGCTGTTTTAGATTAAATATTTAATGGGGTTTTCTAAATTATTCAATTAAACATAAAAGTTAATGTCGCAAAAAGAAATTCGAAAAAGGAAATTTAGATCTCCAAGAATGCTACATTTCTTACCATAAATCTGAAAACAAAATATCATTTTCTCGAAGAAAAATAACGACGGTGATCATAAGTGTCACTCATCAAATCTTGTTCCAACATCGTTTCAATCAATTTTTGATTTTCAAAGGCTAAAAAGACTTAAAACGTATATATTTTTGTCAGAATTTTCAGTTTTCTGTTGTAATTTGGTAGCAAAGCAAAAATTGGATGCAAAAAAGTTAATATTGAATTCCAAAATTTACAAATGCGCTGAATAATTTTTAGTGAAATAAATTTATAGATGCGCTTTCAAAATTTAAACATTGCATGCTTTTTAGAAAATGATCCTTCCATGCTGTATTGGATAACAAGCACAATACAACCCAACAAATTATTACATTGTTGACTATTTTAACTCTTCTTTTTGTGTCAGACTCAATTTTGGCGTCTTCAACCGTCTTTTTGGCAACAGACTCTTGGTCTCCCTACTTATATTTTGAAAAATATTTTTCTTCTTTGTTACTACAGCATGTTTTTATTTTGAAGCTCAAAAAAGCAAATAAAAATTGTTGAAAAGAATTTTAGCTGTTTTATTTCTTCCCTAAAAGTGACACTACTCACTCTGTCGTGAAGTTTATTTGCTGTATTGCTAAAAATATTATGATTATACCTATTGTATAACTTAAATGGTGCTATGTAGACATACAATATGCTAGCTATAGATCTCCAACAATATCATGGTTCATTTCGCTCCTTATTATCACTTAATTAGATGTGGTCTATGATATTTGTTGGTGTACAGATACCAAGGTCTGCCCGACTTTTTTTTACCGTCACTTGTCAACATCAAGTGCAACGCGAAAAACTGGCATTTTTAAAGGAAAAATTGACATGCAGCCAATTCTTATTTTTGTATTGGTTTCAATTTTTGAAAGTTAATCCAAATCTTTCTACATTGAGTCTCTTATCAAGAATTAAATCTATAAATTCAGCCACTATTATTTACATAATGGTGCTGGAGAAAAACTAGAATCAGATTTTGAGAAGAAAAAATTTTGAATAAGAATTTTTTTAATCCAAAAACTGTCTGCATCTTTATGATCTTGTATCTGTATCTGTATTTTCCTCCTCAGTTTCCCAAACTCTAACCTGCTATTGCTATTCTTAAAAATACTCCTAAAAGTGTTTGAATCTTTTCCAGAAACATAAAGAAATAAAGATTTTTGAAAATTTTTATGGTGCAATATACTTATTGTTGTTATTTTACAACTTATTTTGCCATTTGCATACCAATCCAAGATACAATTTTTACAAATATATTCAGAGACTGCGATAACAAAAAATCTAAACATTATTTGACTTATCCGCGCCCTTGCCCTCAATCCTCGTTCTAATAAAGCCCATTCTAAATTTTGCCAAACTTTGCACTGTAATATGATATGGGGGGATCAGTTTCCTATAAACAATTTCCACTAATTGCAATAAATCGGTTTAATAATCTGGCTCACCTAAAGATTTGTTGTTCAAAAAAGGAAAGTAAAAAGTGCAGTGAGGCCAGCTAGTGGGCGTGTTATCAAAAGCACAAACAAAAAATTCATGTGACGTCTTAAGAAATCATAATTGCTACTTCAAATCTTGGTTTCAAAATCAGTAGCCTTTTTTAAAGGTTAGTTTGAGTAATAGGGATAAAAAACAAACTTCCAGAGGGTGTTCACAAAGAACATTTTCTCCTATGCCTATTTGTTTATGATTTCTATAGGCAACACGTGAATTTAGCATGGGCTGTAATTTTTGCCGCAGTTTGTAAAATAGCGTTGACTTTTCACCCAGTTATCTTATGTCATCCGACTTTTTCATACATTTATATAGAATTTATAAAAGATAGCAAAGCAAATCACCTTCTTCAACTAAAAGTAACCATATGTGCGGGTTAGATTTTATTTTGGAAAGTTTTCTTCCTTCTTTTATTTAATAATTCTTTCATTTCCTTTAATTAAAAAACTTTCTGAATCAG
>NYWD01000174.1 GCA_002684855.1 Planctomycetaceae bacterium
GTCTTTGCCATTGTTGGCTGCGGCTCCAATCTCATGGGGCCGCTTCCTCAAGTTGATGCCTGCTATTCCCGCATTCTTCAGTGATCTTGCAGGTGAAGTAGATATTTCACAGGGTATGACAAAAGATAGCTCCAAGCGTTTTGCGATGTCATCCCTTTCTGCTGTAGAGCGCAAGAAGGAGATTTTGAGCCAGTTGAAGGTGATTGTGAATGGTGTTGTAGGATCTGAAGTTGGTGATGACGAACCTTTGATGGACGCTGGTTTGGACTCTTTGGGAGCTGTAGAGCTCTTCAATACAGTCCAGCAGACTATGGGTGTAGAGTTACCCTCAACTTTGGTGTTTGACTATCCAAATATCAATGCTGTAGCAGGTTTCATTAGCGACACATTGGCTCCTGAAGAAGAAGTTGAGGAGATGATGCAAGATCAAAGTCTAAGTCAAGGTGTTCCCGGTGGTAAGATTCTGGATGATGTGATGATCTATGTGTCATCAGTATCAAGTCGTGCTCCAGGAAGGATGCGTACAAGCATTGAAGAGAGTTGTGGCTTGGACTGCAGCTCAGTATATGAACGTGCAGATTCAGAATCGATTGCTTGGCGTGCTGGCCCAGTTGGGTCCTACTTTGGTGCATTGATGTGTGAGGTTGAGATGTTTGACTCAGAATGTCTGCGCATGTCTCAAGGTGAAGCATTGCTGATGGACCCCCAACAGAGATTGTTGTTGCAGGGTGCTTGGGAGGCCTTGACATCAAATACTTCCAGGTCATCACCTGTTGGAGTGTTTGTTGGTATTTCAAGCATGGACTACAGTAAAGTGATGTCTCATTATCTCACTGAAGCCAGTCCATATGCTGGAACAGGAAATGCATTGAGTGTAGCTGCAGGCCGCGTGTCATATGTGTATGGCTTGCAAGGTCCTGCAATAAGCACAGACACTGCTTGTTCATCTTCTTTGGTTGGATCTCATATAGCTTGTGACAGTATCATACTGCGTGAATGCACAATGTCGCTTGCATGTGGTGTAAACCTGACACTGGCGCCAGACACTGGTGTCATATTCAAGCAAGCGGGTATGCTGTCCCTTGAAGGCAGGTGCAAGACCCTGGATGCAGATGCTGATGGATATGTGCGTGGAGAAGCTTGTGGCGTTTTGCTGTTGGATGGTGAAGGAAAGTCCATTGACAGAGATGGTCCTGTGATATGCTTTGCAGGATCTGCTGTCAATCAAGATGGACGTTCTTCTGCTTTGACAGCACCAAATGGTCCCGCACAGCAGAGAGTGATATCCAGTGCATTGCAAAGGGCCACATTGACATCCTTCTCTGTCGCCATACTCAACATGCATGGTACTGGTACTCCTCTTGGAGATCCTATTGAGATTGGTGCAGCTCATGCAGTGCTGATGCACTCAAGAACTACTTCTGGCTTGTCTGACACTGAGCACGTTGCGCCTCTCAGCGTGCAGGCTGGTAAGACTTACGTGGGTCATACAGAGCCTGCTGCTGGTGTTGTTGGCTTGATTCATGCCATTCATGGCACATGCCATAGAACAACGTCTCCCGTGCTTCACTTGCGCCACGTCAATCCTCATTTGACGCGCATCTTGGGAGGCTCTCAACAGTCTCGTCAGATTGCTCGTTTGGGTCATATGTGCCGTGAGCAAAATGGTTTGACTTGGAGTGACTCAAACTCAATGTCAACCCATGCCTCTGGTGTGAGTGCATTTGCCTTCCAAGGAACCAACACTCATGCTTTGGTGAGGCACACAATGGTAAATGTTGGAGTGCTCTCAAGCTGGGCAGGTCAGCATTGGAGGAATCAGCGCTTCTGGGTGGGTCCACTATCCCATCCTTTGGTTGTGTCGGCACTACCTGTACTGCATGATGATATCCATGTCTGCATGTACAGCCAATTGCTGCGTCCTAGTATGCAGTGGATTTGGGACCACAGAGTGATGGGCCGTGTGCTCTTCCCTGGTGCGGGCTTCATGGAAACTGCCAGTGCATTGGTGTCTGTGACTCATCAGGGCTCCTTGCCTGGCGCAGCAGTGAACGCATCTATCACCGCGCCTTTGATGTTATCCGCACTGACAGATGACACAACAAGTGCACTTCCTGTGTACTTGGAGAGCAAGGTGTGGTGTCTGACGGGCGATCTCCATATTGGTTCCACATCCACACCAGGTCAAGGTGGAAGCAGTGTGCATATGCGCTCTTTGACTTGCAGACTCGTGAGCGAGGTCGGCGATGCTGAGGGCGTGAGTGACACAGGCGTGTCTATAGACTGTATCCGCAGTCAATGCCAAGGTCCATTGGACTGGTGTGAAGTGCACAAGCTTCTGTCATTGGGTGGCCTTCAGTATGGTCCCCAGTTCAGTGGTGCGTGGAATGTGCGTGTGAATAGCGGAAGAGCTGCTCAAGGATGCATGAAGAGTATTCCTAATGCTCTTCCAAGTGATCACAATGAAACGGGCCTGATGGTACACCCTGCTGCATTGGATGGCTGCCTGCAATTGGCTGCTGTGATGCATGTAGGTGCTGACATGTCTGATTCTTCTGGCATGTCTCAAGGATCTTATGTCCCTGCAGGCTTTGGAGCATTCAGCGTGCCGCAGAAGACTCACGACTTGCATATGTATGCATTGGCTGAGTCTGTGGTATCGCCTTCTGTGACCACAGGATCTGTGATCTCAAATCACATGCTCCAAGTGACGAGCGGTGTCCCTGTTGCTATCTTGAGTGAGCTTGAAGCAAAGCAGATGGGCACTCGCACTGTGGGAAGGGCTCAAGCTGTTGCAGAGAAGAAGGACATTTTGTATGAGGTGTCCTGGCAATGCGATAGTGTTGTTTTGCCGTCTTCTGCCTCATTGCAAGGAGGCAGCCTATCTCGCTTTACTGTTTTGCTGGATCATGACAACAGTGAGATTGCTGTTGAGCTGCATCCCAGCCTTGGAACGAATGCCAGCATGCTGGTGACCCAGGCAGTGATGGCCTTGCTGCAGCAGATTCCTGATGACGCAACCAGCTCCAAGGTTGTTGCTCTGGTTCTGGGATGCTTACCAGCATCTTGGCCAAGCAGCTCCTCATCTGTTGGCAACTGGTCTTTTGGAAGCATGTTGGGTTTGATGCGCACATTGGCCCAAGAGCGTCCACGCCAGGAAATGCATGACCTGGACATTGACATGTATGCCCCAAGTGATGTGTCTGCTCATAGTCTTGCTGCTTCTTTGGAAGATCTGGAGACAGCCATCAGGCAAAGCACTTGGCTGCAATCCCGCTTATTGCATAGCAGAGTGTCGTCATCCCTGTCTTACTCACAGCTTGTACCCAGCCCAAGAGGCTCCTTGAGCAGTCTGGCTGCACACAAGCTTGCTTCTGACATGGGTGGTGAAGGCATGGTTTTCCTTCAGGTGATGGCAGTTGGTTTGAACTTCAGAGATGTTTTGAATGTGCTTGGGGCTTACCCAGGTGATCCAGGTCCTCCTGGAAGTGATATGTCTGGAATTGTGAGTGGTGTGTGGGACACGGCTCCACATGATGTCCCAGAGGCATTGCAGGTTGGTGTAAGGGTCGCAGGACTGGCCCCTGGCTGTTTGGGCACACATGCCTACACGCTGCATCAGCTTGTGGTGCCTATTCCAAAGGCATCAAGCTTTGTGGATGCTTGCACAATGGTGACGGTCTTCATGACTGTGGATGTTGCCATGTGCCATGCAGCATCACTTCCAAGTCACCAAGAGCAGCCTGTCCTTGTGCATGCTGCTGCTGGAGGCATTGGTTTGGCATCTCGCCAAGTGATTCATGCCCTTGGTGGCCAGATGTGGGCCACAGCTGGTAGCAGCTTGAAGAGGCATTTGCTGAGATCCATGGGTGTTCAGCATGTTGTGAGCTCCCGATCCACACAGTTTGCTGATTTGGGACAAACGGCCTTCAATGGACAAGTTGAGGGCATGGGATTGATTCTGAACTCTTTGACTTCTTCTGGTATGGTGGGCGCGAGTTTGTCTTGCTTGCACCTTGGAGGACAGTTGGTGGAGATTGGCAAGCGTGACATTTGGAGCGCATCTTGTGTCTCTCAAGAGCGTCCTGATGTTGTTTACAGTCTGTTGGCTGTTGACTTCTTGCCTCCTGCCAGAACACACCAAGCGCTTTGCCGTCTTGCAGGTGGCATTGCAGCGGGTGCTGTTGTGGGCTTGAGGAGCACTTGCCATACATTGAATGGCATACAAGCTGCTCTTCGCTGGCTGGCTGGAGCAAAGCATGTTGGTAAGGTTGTTGTTGGTCAAGGTCTTGGCACCACAACCTTGTTGAGTATGCAGGAGTCAGGCTGCTCGTTTGTGACGGGTGGTTTGGGTGCCATTGGATCCATCATGGGTCAGTGGGCAGCACAACACATGACTCCTGATCTCAGGCTTGCAGGCCGCTCTGGTCACTACAGATTGCCTTTGGACATGGACAAGTCAAAGTCTGCCTTGTTGAGCTTGCAAGACTCATCCAGTGGTGCAGTATTCTGTGCCGTGAGATGCGATGCTGGCTCACAGGAAGAGTGCAGCAGCGCTCTGTCTTGGCCTTGTTTGGACGTGCCTCTCGCACAAGTCATGCATGCTGGAGGCTTGCTATCTGACATGCTTTTGGGATCCCAGAGTATGCAGAGCGTGCGCACTGTCTTTGCACCCAAGGTTGACGCATTGCATCACTTGCATGCTCACTCTTGGGGTCAGAGTGTGCACTCTCAGTTGCTGTTCTCTTCCATAGCATCTTTGATAGGCTCAGCAGGTCAATCAAACTACAGTGCGGCCAATGCCTACTTGGACACCTGGTCCAGTGCCATGGAGTCCCAGGGAGGCTGTGCTACAAGCATTCAGTGGGGAGCATGGTCAGGTGGAGGCATGGCTTTGCAATCCTCATCAACATCATCAAGATTGGAGCGTGTGGGCATGCACTCATTGACATCTGTGGAAGGCTTGTGTGTGCTGGGAAGCATTATGCGATCCACTCACCATGCTAGCGCTGGCATGTCTTTGCCATTGTTGGCTGCGGCTCCAATCTCATGGGGCCGCTTCCTCAAGTTGATGCCTGCTGTTCCCGCATTCTTCAGTGAAGTGGAGCGTGAAGCAATGGAAGCTGATGGTGGCAGAGCTGTCAAGGGCCAGAGCGGCTATGCAGCGCAACTGGCTAAACTCTCAGACAAGGAGCGCACAGAGCAAGTCCAAGTTTACTTATCAGGCATTGTGGGAGATGTTCTTGGCCGTGAAGTAGGTGTGGATGAACCTTTGATGGATGCTGGATTGGACTCTTTAGGAGCTGTAGAGCTTCACAATACAGTCCAGCAGAGCATGGGTGTAGAGTTGCCAACAACAATAGTATTTGACTATCCAAATATAGGAGAAGTCTCAAAATATATTAGTGGGGAAATCAAGGAGGTTGAAGTTGATGAGTTGAATGAGGAGGGAGTAGAGGAAGTTCCGCTATTCATCCCAAGTGATGTGAACGCATCAATCAGATTGTACTGCTTAGCATATGCAGGAGGTGTTTCAGAGCAAGTGTTTGCAGAATGGTCTTTGTATCTTCCAGGAAGCATTGAAGTTTGTCCAATAGAGCTTCCTGGCCATGGCAGGAGGTTCCATGAGACGGCATACTCTGATGTTAGGAGCGTAGCAGAGGACTTAGCGAGGAATTTGCCATTTGACAAGCCCTGCGCTTTCTTTGCTCTCTCCACTGGTGCTGTGGTCATGTACGAGACTATCAATTGCCTTGTTGACAATGGAGAGACCGAAAAGCTGGATAATATCATGGCCCTCTTCCCTGCTGCTTGTCCTGCTCCCCACTTGTTCCCATTCTTTGTGCAAAGAATGTTTGCGAGCAAAGATGAAGGTGATCTGAGAGGATACACAAATCTGTCCTACGACTTTGATTCCAGTGTCGCAGAACTGATGGAATACATGGACGAGCTCCCAAAGGACACTGTTCTAGACGTTCTTGAGAAAACCAGTGTTTTCTCGGGCATTGACAAGCTTCGTCAGAGTGATGATTTGTACAACTTCATCATGCCAGGTATACTGTGCGATAGCAAGCTCTGTCTGCACTACAGACCAAAAAACAAGAAGCCATTACCCATGCCCATCATTACTTTGTACGGAGGGTCTGACACAACACTTGGGTACAATGATATCCTCAGTTGGCGTCACTACACCTCCCACGCATACAAGGTTTTCGAAATGGATGGGGATCACTTCTTTGTGAACGAACCAGCAGCAAAGTTGAAGACGATGCATCTTGTGGCAGACCACATCGTTGGCATTTACGATCAGTTTGTAAAGGAGAAAACAACAAAGAAGCAAGTGAGAAGGATCCAGAACGTGATGGTTTCTTCCTATGAGTCTGCAAGCGTATTGAGCGAATCCACACCCATTGTGCTCTTGGTGTCACCTGGTATGTCAGAAGAGGATGTTGTGCAAATAAGATCCTTTATGTCATGGACCTCGAGAGGTGTGTACACACTTTCTGGGAACCAGAAGAAACCAGTAGCGCAATTAGCGGCAGAATATTTGTTT
Source organism: Planctomycetaceae bacterium (assembly GCA_002684855.1). Classification (GTDB taxonomy): domain Bacteria; phylum Planctomycetota; class Phycisphaerae; order Phycisphaerales; family SM1A02; genus UBA12014. The sequence continues at coordinate 6,554 of NYWD01000174.1, forward strand.
GAAATCATGACCATGAGAGTAAAAGGACCTTTCATCGTCATTGGCTGGTCAGCTGGGGCCATTGTGGCCTACGACCTTGCAGTGAAGCTGGAGCAGCAATCCTACATGGTGGAAAAACTCATTATGATGGATGGCTTGCATCCTGTGCAGCTGAGAGACTTTGGGGCGTGTGCCCTCTTGCCTTACGAGGACAAGGCTGAGTTTGTCATGCAAAGAGTGTTGCAAAGACACTACATGTGGCCTAGGTTTGCAAAGACTTGGCCGGGCATGAGCCTGGATGAACGCATCGAAGAATTCTTGCAGATTTATTCCGCAATCATTGGAAGAGAATTCAGCAAGGATCTCTTTGCGGCAAGCATTGAGTACATTGAATCTTGGTGGAACTTTGCGGCCTTGAGGCCTCAGGAGTACAAGATCACTGGCAAGTTTGAACGGGGCACCTTGCTTTACTTCCGCCCCATGACGCGCGGTGGGTTGCCTCTGATTGACGACATCTTCAATATCGACTTCCATCATGTGATTGGGTGGCACGAGCACTGCAATCACTTCCAAATTGTGGATGTTCCGGGTGATCACTTCACAATGCTGCCTTCGGCCGAGTACAACAGCTTGCCTTTCTGGCGCACGGTGTTCAAAACCTATGTTGAGTGGCACCACAATGAGGGGGGAATACTACAGCAGAGGCTCAGAGCCTTCATGCCCAACAAGAAAGGAAAGCACAAGAAGTTCCCTCTGACGGGACGGACTCAGAATGGAGCGGTGGGTGAGGCAGGAGAGGTTGAGGAGGAGGCTGCCAAGGTCTTGGGGTGCATTCCGAGGGACATCATCCCCTTGAGGAACGAACCGGCGGCCATGGCAGAGAACAGAGACTCGGGCGATGCCGAACAGAAGACTATCACCGTCCTCGGGTGCCTGAGCGTCCCCGACCTGCGCGGAAAGAAGCGCAAGCCCGGAATCAACGAAGGAGCGAGCACGAGCTCTAGCTCCCTGGAGGAGGAGGTGGATGAGGAACTGGCCTTGGAGACGGAGGAGTCCCTTCGGTGGCTGAAGCAGAAGATGGAGTCCAGCGGCGTGAGTCAGGACGATCAGTCCCTGCTTGAGACGTTCTTGGAGACCATCGACAAGCGCTTGCTGGTGGAGCTGGTGAAGGAGCTCAGGGAGGCGAACATGGTGTTCTCCATCGAGACCCTGACCTCCTTGCCCCCACGAGCGCAGGAGATCCTCGCAGAAGCCCTGGGCATCAGCGAGTCAAGCATCAGCAGGATGGCAAAGCTCAGCAACAGGACAAAGACGTTGAGAATCGTTATCAAGTCCTTCTTGAAGACCAAGGTTAACAAGTAGTGAGCGCGGCTTTGGGCCGCAAAGCGCGGTGGCAGCAGCTAGTGGTTGCCACGCGTCTTAATTGAAAATAAAAAAAAATCAGAGCTAACTTTTGAATGTAATGAAAGATTAGCTCCTTTCTTTTCCTAGAATACTGTGAAGACCACCGTCCCCTCACTCACATGCATGGTTCCCGGAAAAGTCGTCAAAGGCA
>NYWD01000175.1 GCA_002684855.1 Planctomycetaceae bacterium
ATTGCTTGATTCACTTCTACAAGAGACTCACATCTACATTTCACCGGCAACAAGCAACAAAAGGCGGTCGAGCCAGTAGAAAAAGTGATGAACACGATCTGAGCGAATCCCAGATTACCGTGAATCTCAATTGAATTATCAAGCAAATTTAATTAACGTGAGCCAGCACTAAGTGATTGACACCAGAAACCAGCCAACGATTTTATCAGAAACCGCTGGCATGTGAAACTTAAAATGGAGGACTCTTAGTGCAAGAAAGATGGATGAAAATTCGGAAATCATGAAGTGATGTGTTAAGTGAGAACCGCCCAGCAATAAGAAGTTGAGAAACACCCCCTCCTCTTCAGGACTTGTATTTACAATGTTTATAACAAGAACTTTGAGCCGCGGTGTCCTCGTGACACTCGCACTGCTTGTGATAACACACACTGCCAACGCCCACAGGCATGGGCGACATTTGAGAACACAAAGTCAATCAGATCTGACAGAGTCGGACAGGGTTCTTGAGAGACGGCGACGAGAACCCTCGGAACCTCTGCGTCTGCGGGAAAATAACTTCAAGCCCCAGTTCAGAGACTGCGCCAGGCTCTCCAATGAGTCCGAAGTCCTTGAGGAACAACCTAAAGGCACGGTGGTGATACAGGTGAAGGCCCAGGACGGAGACTCCAGGGGGGACAAACTCAACCCCGCCGGTCAGATCGAGTACAGCATCGTGTCCACCCACAAGCACTTCAAGATAGACTCGGAGACAGGCTGGCTCTCTACGAACAAGGTTTTCAATCGTGATGAGCCGGACAGGGAGAAGAGGATCCACGTGCCGGTGAAGGCCAGCGACCGAGGGAAGCCGCCCCTTGAGGATGTCTGCACCATTGCCGTCACCATCAAGGATATCAATGACAATCCGCCCATCTTTGACCGAGCAAACTACGAGATCCTTGTGCCTCAGGATACTGAAGTTGGGAGACCGATTATGAGGGTCTCCGCCACGGATGTGGACGAGGGAGACAATCAGAGGATAACTTACGATCTCAAGGCGGACAGATATCCCACAGACTTGGATTATTTCAGATGGGACGAGAAAACTGGCGAGGTGTGGCTCCAAAAGAAGCTGGACAAGCCTCTCTCTAGTGTCATAATTCTTAAGGCAATCGCCCGTGACAATGGTCTGGACCAGAAGTCCTCTGAGATCCCGATCACTGTCGAGGTCAAGGAATCCAACAACAAGCCCCCGGTGTTCAGGCAGGGCCCCGGCGCAGAGATCGAGCTCAGTGAGGGATCCCTCGACTTCAGCAACGTCATTGCGACGTACACAGCAGATTCTCAAATTCCCGGAGACCCTCAAGTGTATTTTGAACTTGTCAACGGCAGAACTGAGCAGACCAACAAGGATGCAACCTTCAGAGCCGTTATTAACGACAAAAATCAAAATCAGGTTGACATTTACCAGGCCAAAGCTCTCCAGTACGAAAAAGTTAGCCAATACACTCTCACAATCCAGGTGAGGAACAACCCTGACCTGGTGGCGGAGGCTCAGCTTAACATCAAGGTCAAGGATGAGAATAACCAGGCGCCAGTGTTCAACAACATCGAGTCCGGGAGCGTGCTGGAGCACGAGAATGTCGATACCCCGGTGATGGTGGTGAGCGCTATCGACGGCGACGGCACGTACCCCAACAACAGGGTCACCTACAGGCTCGAGGGGAAGTACAAAGACCTGTTCTCCATCAACCCCGACACCGGAGACATTCGGACCAGGATAGAGTTCGACAGGGAGGAGAAGGAGTATTACGCCCTGACTGTCATTGCTGAGGATGGCGCTCCCAGCAGTTTGCTTAAGAATGGTCGGCCTAATCAGACCCCGTACAAGTTCAGAATCGTGATCAAGGACAAGAATGACAATCCCCCCTACTTCCCCCAGCAGGATTACACGGCCGAGGTCCCCGAGGACGCGGACATTGGCTCCAAGGTTGCCGAGGTCAAGGCCAAGGATCTTGACACTGAAGCCTCTCTGACAGCTTACGAGATTAAGGGAGGAAATCTGGGTCTAGCTTTCAAAATTGAGCGTCAGACTGGCTTCATCCGAGTGAACAAGCCGTTGGATTATGAGAATATTAACGAGTATCACCTGATCGTCACAGCCCTGGATGGACAATACTCCAATGACACCAACGTCCACATCAAGGTCCTCAACAGGAACGACATGAAACCTGAGTTTTATAACAAAGAGTACACAGCTCAGCTGAAGGAGGAGGAGATCCCGACATATCCCATCCTTCAGGTCTCTGCGTTCGACCCCGACATCCAGGACAGACAGGCTCCCCAGAACATCACCTACTTCCTTGACAAAACCAATGAGATCTCGTCACATTTCGCTATAGATGCTGACACAGGAGCTTTGAGGATTGTCAAGCCCCTTGACAGGGACAGGCCTAACGGCTATCCCGTGTGGAGCATGTACGTATACGCCAAGGACAGTTTCACAGAGGAGAACGGTGACCGCAGTCCCTCACTTGAGAATTTCGTTGAGGTGAAAATCACGCTTGATGACATCAACGACAATGCTCCGTTCCTGAACATGCCAGAGGGCCTGGTGTGGTATGAGAACCAGCAGCCGGGCACTGTGGGCACCCTGATCGCCGAGGATTACGACACCCCTGAGAACGGAGCGCCCTTCAAGTTTTCCCTGGCCAAGGAGGCATCCAAGAAAATAAAGGACAAGTTCAACGTAGTGAGGGAGGGTGCCAATCAATATGTTCTTGTGACCAAGGATGTGTTTGATAGAGAAGCGCAAAAAGAATATCAGATTCCCATCACAATAGAGGACAACAAAGGACTGGCTGCAACCTCAATTTTGAAGCTCATTATTGGCGACAGAAATGACAATCCCATGAGCCCCGGGACGAGTAAGATATTTGTCTACAACTACGAGGGCCGAGCTCCTGACACCGAGATTGGCCGGGTCTATGTCGAGGACCCGGATGACTGGGACCTGCCAGACAAAACGTTCAGATTCAAGGAGCCGGGAAAATATCGCGATTTCAGTTTGAACCCTAACACGGGTATGATCACAATGAAGCGAGGGATCAGGCTCCTGTCAGAGATCAATGAGTTTGAGATGCACTTCGTGGTTGAGGATCCCGTACATGGCCAGACAGGAAGTAAAGCCGTCACAGCCACTGTCAATGTTGTTGTCAAGAAGCTGCCACAGGAAGCCGTTGACAAGTCCGGGTCACTGCGCCTCAACGTGAAGGCGGACAAGTTCATTTCCACCGGAAACGGGCGGGAGAAGCTGACGGAGCTGCTCAAGGCCTATCTCAACGCCACCTATGTGGACGTGTTCACTGTGCTGCCCTCCAATGACGGGGCCACGACTGATGTGAGGTTCGCCGCCCATGGCTCTCCATATCTGCCACCAGAGAAGATGGAGGTCAGTGTGGCCAGGAGGAAGACAGACCTTGAGCGTCAGCTGAGTGACGGGTTCAGTGACGGTGACGTGAAGATCCTCATGGTGCATGTGGACGAGTGTCTGTACGAGAGGGAGGTGTGCGAGGGGGGCAGCTGCTACAACGAGCTCGAGGTGTCCAACAGGCCCACCCTGGTGATGAGCAACACCACCAGCTTCGTCGGGGTGACGGCCAGGGTCGTGGCTCAGTGCGGATGTCCCGCCCAGTCTTACCTCGGCAACTGTGACACCAACCCCTGCCTCAATGGTGGCACATGTCAGCCCCTGTTGGGCAGCTACAAGTGTCAGTGTCCAGACTCAGTCCAGTTCGGACCAAACTGTGAGAAGCTGTCAGCATCCTTCAGGAAGGGCTGGGCACTCCACAAGGGACTGGACTCATGCGAAAGCACAAGTATCTCCTTTGTTTTCACCACAAAGAAGGAATCTGGGTTGTTGCTGTACCAGGGCCCGTCGCCTAACACTATTGTGGAGAATGTCACTGATTTCTTCGCCCTCGAGCTCCGCCAGGGCAAACTGACCTTTTTCCTCAGTTTCGGGAGCGAGGTGTGGAGAGGTGAGCTGGACAAGAATGTCTACGACGAGCACGAGCACACCGTCAACGTGATGTGGAGCAACCAAACCATCAAGATGACCATTGATGACGGGGTCTGCACAGATTTCAGACAGTGCAACCTGCAGTCCAGGCGACCTCAGGGACGCTCACAGTACATGAACTCCAATGGACCTCTGCAAGTCGGAGGACTCTACTTTGGTCACGACAGAGTCTCAGATTTGGCAAGAGGTTTGGGTATTGACAAATTGAAGCTGCCCTATGGGGATGGTTTTGCTGGATGTATGAAGAACCTCACAGTGACACAGGGAACAAGGTTAACACGGTACTCACTTGGAAATCCGTCAGACTTCTCAGACGAGGAAACGTTCAAGGAAGGATGTGATTTACAATTTGCCGCAGCAGTCATGGCTCTCAACATGAACATGAACTTCCTCATCGGTATTCTTGTGGCACTGGCCGTCATCCTGACTGTCATCATTGTGATGGCCGTCTACAGAAGACGCAGACCAGCCTTTGGTGACAAGGACATCGACTGCGACATCCGGGAGAACATCATCAACTACGAGGACGAGGGCGGCGGCGAGGGCGATCAGACCGGCTATGACCTCTCCGTCCTCCGGATGATGGCTGGGATGGACAACGGAGGTCCGAGGATAAACGGGATGAACGACGGGAAGATGCCTCCTGGTGTGGGTGATCCCCCCGACATCGAGACCTTCCTTGATGACAACAAGGATAGGATAGACGCCGATCCAGAAGCAAATCCGTACGATGACCTACGTCACTACGCGTATGAGGGTGACGGTAACTCAGGCGGCTCCCTGTCCAGCCTCAACTCTGGCGAGGACGATGCCGACCTCGAGTTCGAGTATCTCCATAACTTTGGTCCCCGGTTCAAAAAACTGGCCGACATGTACGGTCGGGAATCTGACTCGGACAGTGACCAGGATGATGGTCAGGATAATGCAGGATACTTCCCCAAGCCGCCTGTTCCTGGCTCTGAATCATGGTGTTGACGAAGAACCACTGGCACGAAAATTTATGGTGAATTGTTTCTTCCGACAAGACTCGCTTCCAAATTTTGATCTCAATCCTCGAAATTATGATAACTTAGATTGCATTTATTTATACCACTAACAAACAAGGACCGTGAAGAGTCTTTCATCTAAAAGCAGAAACTGCCATCTCAAGAAAATGAGTCTGTCCATTTTAGTGAAAAGGAACTGACCACAAGTTGCCTGGAAGCAGAGTTGCAATTACATAAAGAGCAAAAAACACTCTGAATGTTAAAAGGCTGTGATCTCAAATTATTTTATAATTCTCAAAGGAGTGATTTGTTGGACACTTCGTGAAGTGCAGCAATTGACAAGGTCCTTAGTTAAGGACATCTTTGGTGTCCAGAATCATAACATATGTGGAGAGTAGAATCATATCATTTCATAGTTGATACCATACCATTTGTATTTCTAATTCATTTTGTTATGATCATTTTAAATATACAAATAGAATATGTACAATGCAAAAAAA
>NYWD01000176.1 GCA_002684855.1 Planctomycetaceae bacterium
AGCTGCATGTTGTCCCGGATCCGGACCGGGGGCATCACCAGGCCGAGTTCCTTCGCCAGCTGGTTCCTGATCATCGAGACCCGGTCGAGCAGGTCGCTGCCGACCAGTCGAACGAGCCCGTATCCGACCTCGAGCTCCAGGGTGCTCACGCCGAGCAGCTCCTCGACCGGCTTCGGTTCCGCTCGCTCCGCCTCCGCCTCCCGACGCGCCTCGAGCTCCTTCGACGCCTCGACCGCCTGCTTCGCGTTCCGCATGAACCACCCGATGCCCCCGGTGCCGATCGCCGCCACGAGGAGCGGCACGGTCGGCAGCGGCGTGAGCGAGAGCAGCATCAGGAAACCGCTGATGAGGAACAGCGCCATGGGCTGCGACGCGAGCTGGTTCGGGATCTCCATGCCGATGTTCTGCTCGCCGCCGGCGCGGGCGACGATGAGACCCGCGGCGATCGCGACGATGAAGGCGGGGATCTGGGAGACGAGCCCGTCGCCGATCGAAAGCATGCCGAACACCGCGATCGACTGCTCCGCGGTCCAGCCGTGCATCAGCATCGCGATGGCGAACCCGCCCACGATGTTGACCCCGGTGATGATGATGCCCGCGATCGCGTCGCCGCGGACGAACTTGGAGGCACCGTCCATCGCCCCGTAGAAGTCGGCTTCCCGAGTGATCTCGTCGCGCCGGGTCCGCGCGTCCGTCTCCGAGATCAGGCCCGCCGAGAGGTCCGCGTCGATCGCCATCTGCTTGCCGGGCATCGCGTCGAGGGTGAACCTCGCCGCGACCTCGGACATCCGGGTCGCCCCCTTCGTGATGACCACGAACTGGACGATGATCAGGATGATGAAGATGATCGCACCGATGACGGGATTGCTGCCGGCGACGAAGTTCGCGAACGCCTGGATCACCTCGCCCGCCGCGCCGTCCGCTTCCGCCTCGTTGAGTTCGCCCGCCGCGAGGATCAGCCTGGTGGAGGCGACGTTCAGGACCAGTCGGAACAGCGTGGTCGCGAGCAGCAGCGCCGGGAAGACGCTGAAGTCGAGCGGTCGTCGCATGTAGATCGTGGTCAGGAGCACGATCGCCGCGACCGCGATGTTCGCGCTGATGAGGATGTCCAGCGCGAGGGGCGGGAGCGGCACCACCAGCACTCCGATCAGGCCGAGGAAACCGATCGGGACGATCAGGTGTCGCTGGGCCGCGATGCGGTGGATGATGGCCGGGATTTGAAGCTGTTCGGACAGGGGAGGATTCCTCGTTCGATGCGGGACGCGGGCCGGGTCAGGCCGCGCGTCCGTTCATGCGGTAGACGAATGCGAGCACTTCGGCGACCGCCGCGTAGGCGTCCGGCGGGACGTAGTCGCCGGTCTTGACGGTTCCGTGGAGCAGGCGGGCGAGCGGCTTGCGCTCCACGATGGGGATCGCGTGCGTCGCCGCGATCTGGCGGATCCGGAGGGCCACGTGGTCGACGCCGATCGCGACGACCTGGGGGGCGTGCATCGATTCGGCGTCGTAGCGGATCGCGACCGAGATGTGTTCGGGGTTGGTCACGATCACGTCGGCGGTCGGGACGGCCTGGTTGATGCGCTGCATGGCGATCTGCTGGGCGAACTGTCGACGCCGGTTCTTGATCTTGGGATCGCCTTCGCTGTCCTTGTGTTCGTCGCGGACCTCCTGCTTGCTCATCCGGAGATCCTTCGCGTGCTTCCACTTCTGGAACATGTAGTCGAGGAGGGCGAGGATCAGCAGGGCGAGCGCGACCATCAACGCGAGTTCCAGCATCAACCGGCCGATCAGGGCGAATCCCTGCAGAAGCGACCCCTGCGGGAGCACCACCAGGACGTCGTGCATCCGCCAGGAGACCAGCGCCGCGACGCCACCCGCGATGGTGACCTTGCCGAGATCCATGGCGCCCTTCACCAGCCCCTGCACCCCCACGATCCGCTTCGCCCCGCTGATCGGGTTGAGCTTCTCGAGCTTCGGTTCAAGCGGCTTCGGCGAGATCAGCCATCCGACCTGCCAGAAGTGGCCCACGTAGGCCGCGAGCCACGCGGCGAGGGAGAGCGGCGCGAGGACCGCGACCGCGACCACCGCGGCCAGCTCCAGCGAGGTCGCGGCACCGAGCGAGACCGGATCGCCGCTCGTCATCAGGATGGACTCGAGCAGCCCCCCCAGCCGCTCGATCGACGGGGCCGCCATCACCCAGAGCATCAGCGTGACGAAGGTGAGCAGCAGCGCACCGGCGAGATCGACGCTCTTCGCGATGCGTCCCTCCTCCCGCGCCTTGAGGATCTTGCGCGGGGTGGCGTCTTCGGTCTTCTCGCCGAGGTCCTCCGCCATGTCAGGCTCCCCCCGCCGGCGGGGCGGTGGTCGCCCAGACGTGGATCCGATCGAGGACCTCGCCGATCCAGGCGGCCGCGACGGCGTCGATCACGGCGAGCCCCGCGATCATCACCACGAGACCGATCATGATCCGCAAGGGGAATCCGAGGCTGAGCACGTTGAGCTGCGGCACGGTCTTCGAGACGAACCCCATCGCAACGGTCTCGAGGAAGACCACCCCGAGCAGCGGCAGGGCCACCCGCATGCCGATCTCCGTCGCCCCGAGGACCAGCCCCAGCAGGATCGGAAGCGTCCGGTCACCGTCGAGGAACACCCCGGCGCCGACGTATTCGAAGCTTCGCAGCGTCGAGAGGAAGATCGCGTCGAGCCCTCCCATCATCAGGAAGGTCGAGAGGGCGAGGAAGTAGAGCAGCTGCTGGACGACGTCGGACTCCTCGCCCACCGCCGGGTTGTAGAAGCGAGCGAAGCCGAGGCCCATCTGCTGACCGCTCACGATGCCCGCGGTCTGCATCGCGAGCATCGGCATCGTCGCGAGGAATCCGATGAACGCCCCGATCCCGATCTCGACCGCGGCGAGCGGGACCAGCGCCCACGGTTCCATCCTCACCACGGGCATCGCGACGCCCTTCGCCGAGAGGGCCGCGTAGGCGACCAGTCCCATCACGAAGACCAGCAGGACCTTGGCCCGCATCGGCACGGTCCCCGTCGAGAGCACGGGCGCGAAGATCGCGAGGCCCCCGATCCGCATGATGACGAGCATCGCGGGACCCACGCTCTCCTGGATGGACTCGATCGCGGCGTTCAAGCGGGGATCCGATCAGGTGGGGAGGACGAACATCTGCTGCGCGAAGTCGACCATCTGGGCCGAGATCCAACCCAGCAGGGCGACCGCGACGAGGATCATCGCGGCGATCTTGGGGACGAAGGAAAGCGTCTGCTCCTGGATCTGGGTGACCGCCTGCGCGATGCTGACGATCAGGCCGATCACCAGGCCCGCGACGAGGATCGGGGTCGCGATCACGAGCGAGATCAGCAGGGCGGAACGGGCGAGATCGAGCGCGTCGAGATCCATGCGGGACTCCTTCCCGGGGACGAGGCGACGCATCCTGCGACGCCGAATTGGACGGTCAGCCTCCGCCGACCCGGACGACGCTCTCCATGAGGCTTCCGGCGACCAGCGTCCAGCCGTCGGCGACCACGAAGAGCAGCAGTTTGAAGGGAAGCGAGATGAACACCGGCGGGAGCATCATCATGCCCATCGAGATGAGCAGGCTGGACACCACCATGTCGATGACCAGGAACGGCAGGTAGATCCGGAAGGCGATGAGGAAGGCGATCTTCAGTTCGCTGAGGACGAAGGCGGGGATCAACGCGACCATGTCGACGTCCTTCCACTCCATCCCGGCCCGGGCCTCCGCGTCGTGGCCCTGGAAGTTCAGCATCATCTCCACCGAGGATTCGTTCTCGGCACCTCGGATCTGGGCGATCATGAAGTTCCGAAGCGGTTGCTTCACGCCCTCCCACGCGGCGAACGAATCGCGTTCGGCGATCGGCGCGTCGAGGTAGGGACGGATCCCGTCGCTCCACATCGCCTCCAGCGTCGGGGACATCGCGACGAAGGTGAGGAAGAGGCTGAGCCCGACGACCACCTGGCTCGGGGGGAGGCCCTGCGTGCCGATCGCCTGCCGGAGCAGGCCGAGCACCACCACGAACCTCGTGAAGGAGGTGCACAGGATCAGGATCGCCGGTGCGAGCGTCAGGACCGTGAGTAGCAGCACGATGCTGATCGGGGCGGACGTGGAACCGTCCATGCCCGGCACCGCCTGGGCCGCGGCCTCGACGAATCCGATCGGATTCTCGAGCTGCGACGCCGCATCGGCGACGGGGGAGGACTGGGCGAACATGAAGCGCGGCGCGATGGGCATCAGAGTCCACGCACCCCTCGACGGGGGCGGCGGCGGGTGAGATCCACGGTCTCGATGGGACCCTGGACGGGAAGTCCGTCCTCGGCCTTGAATCCTCGGGGGCGGCCCTTCCGGTCGTATAGACCGAGCGTCTGTTCGAGTTCGCGGCCGAACCCGCCCTTCTCATCGCGCTCGTTCGCGGAGAGCCGACCGCGCAGATCGGCCACCTCGTCACGGTCACCGAATTCGGCGAGCGTCGTCACCTCCCCCCCCTTGCCTGCATGCTGATGCAGCAGGAGGACCTTCGGACCGCACTCGAGCAGCACCAGCGAGGCCGAGCGCCCGAACGGGAACCGGCCGAGTACCGACACCACGCCGGACGGCCGCGGCCCTCCCGCGAGCCCGATCCCTCGACCGCCATGGCGCTTCATGAACACCGCGGCCAGGACGAGGACCGCAAGCAGTCCGAAGACCCGGAGCTCCGGCGCATTCCACCACCGGTCCGCTTCGCCGGCGGCGGCGGCGGCGGTGGTCGTGGTGGGCTCGTTCACGGCTTCGCCATCCGCGGCGGTGCCGAAGATCGGGGTTCGATCGAAGGAGGCGATCTCCCCCGCCGTCGACAGGACCGAGGCCGCCGCGGCGCGTGAAGCCTCTTCGGGATCGTCGATCGGAAGCCCGGTCTCGATGACCATCGCATCCGGCTCGCCCGCCGAAGCGGAATCGGAAACGACCTCGACGGCGGATCCCTCGACCTCGACGGCCGCTTCCGGGCGATCGACCGCCGGCACGAGTGCGGGTTCGACGATCGTTCCGGGCGACGCGATCTCGGGAGGCGTCTCCTCCGAGGTGGAGGAGATCCTCGCGACGCCGTTCATCTCCGAAGACGGCGGGGCCGCCACGGCGATGGCCGAGAGGATCGTGACGACGGAAGCGACGGTGATGTGCGTACGGGTTCGCGCGAGGTCCATGAACGCCTTCCTGGCTGGTGGTCACGACCGGATCCTCCGGCCGTCGCGATCGACGAGGATTCGATCCGGGGTCAGCCGGCGCCGGCCTCCGGGATCTTGCCGACGATCTCGCTGACCCGGACGCAGAAGTTCTCATCCAGGACCAGCACCTCGCCACGGGCGACGTGCCGACCGTTCACGAAGATGTCGACTGGATCCCCTGCGGCCTTGTCGAGTTCGACGACCGAGTCCGGGGAGAGCTTGAGGACGTCGTCGACGAGCATGCTCGTTCGTCCGAGTTCGATCCGGACGTCGAGATCGACGTCGCCGAGCATCCCGATGCCCGCGGCGGCGGCATCGGTGGCGTCGGCCCCGAAATCGGGAAGCGGCACGGCGTTCGCGGCCGATGCGGCGGTTTCGTTGATGGCTTCGACCTGTTCGCCGGCATCGCGGATCGCGTCCTCCACCATGTTGGAGGAGTCGGAATCCGGCCGGTTGGGCGTTGGCTCGGTCGGTGGTTCGGTCATTCGGTGCGGCTCCGCCGTCCGTGGGGATCGCGATGGGGACGGGAAGACACCAGCATCCATGCCGGACCCGCCTCGGGGATCATCGGCCGGGCCGATGTCGGGACTGCAGAGAATGCCCGTCCCCGGTCGTCGTTTCGCGCAATCCGTGCGCCGAGGTCCATTTGGACTCCGATGAGCGATCATCCGGTTGTCGAAATCGGCCGACGCCGGGGGGTCAGCGGTTGACGCGTCGCCCGAGTTCCATCACCACGATCACGTCGTGGATGATCGGCCCGTCGGCGGACGCGACCGGGACGAAGTCCGTCGCATCCTCGCCCTCGGATCCGCCCGTTCCAGCGGTGGCGAGCGAGGCGGGGCGTCGGTCGAACAGTCCCTCGCCGACGAGTGCCCGGGCGACCCGGGCCTCGAGCGCTCCGAGTTCGTCGGATTCGAGATCTCGACGGCTCGCGGACTTCCAGATCGACATGAGCGCCGCTTCGATCTTCCCGGGCGAGCCCTGGGCCTCGATTTCCAGCCAGGACTTGTCCCGCTGGTCGATTTCGAGATAGACCCGGGTGGAGTACATGAATCCGATGCCCGAGGCGTCGTTGAACAGATGATCGTCGAAGATCAGGACCTCCGCGAGCTCGGGCTCCGACACCGGAGTCTCCGTGTCGAATTCCGTGGCGCTGGCCTCGGTTCGGGCGGGCTCGGCGAACATCATGAAGCCGCCGCCGATCAGCCCCGCCTCGGCGACGAGCAGCGTCAGGGTCATGAGCGCGGTCTTCATGCCGCCTCGCTTCCGCTTCCCGGTGGCCTCGTTGGTGTTTTCGCCCTGCTGGTCCATTGCCTGCTCCGACATCGCCTGCGTCTCCCTGGCGCCCCGGATCGGGCGCATCCCCCGTGAACGGACCGAAAGCTCCGGTCCCCGCGAGGCCATCGGCGAGGTCCGGACCGACCTTCACGTTCGTCTCGGATTTCCAGGAATTCGAGACGACGGATCGGTGAATCAGGAGGTTCTCGGATGTACGAGGACCGGCAGGGCGCCGGGTCGGATCTCGACCTCGAGCCGTCGGATCGCCGCGGAATGGTGCGGCGGATCTCCGTCCACCTGCCAGTGGACCGGAGCCCCGAACTCGAGGACGAAGCGTCGCCCCTCCCGGTATTCGACCCGGGGGTCCTCGAGCTGTCGACGCCGCAGGATCTTGATCATCCAACCGAGCAGGGAGCGGCGACCCGGACACGGCAGGACGAGCAGATCGAGTCGACCGTCGTCGATCCGCGCCCGAGCCACCGGATCGAGGCGGCGGGCGTACTGCCGTGCGTTCGCGATCATCGCGATCGAGGGCTCCATCTCGACCACGTCGCCGTCATCGACGGCGAGCTGGAAGCCGGCCGGGGCGAATCGGAGGAAACTCCGAATCGCCGGAAGTGCGTAGGAGAGGTGGCGGACCGGACCGGACCGACGCGCGGCGAGATCGTGCACCACGTCGGCATCGAAACCCACGGACGCCATCAGGACCACCACTTCGGGCGGACCATGATCCGCGGAGGCCGATGCGAGATCGACCCGTCGAATCTCACCGTGCCGGAGACGCCGGAGCACCTCCTCCGGATCCGGGGTCATCTCGAACTCGCGGGCGAAGAGATTCTCGTTGCCCGCCGGGAGGTGGACCAGTGGAACGTCCGCGCGAGCCGCTTCCGCCGCCGCGGATCGAACCGCCCCGTCCCCGCCGACGACGACCAGGCGATCATGGTCCACCAACGGCGCCCGAAGCCAGCGTTCGGGTGGTTCGGCCTGCGTGGGCATCAGGACGATCTCGATGCCGGCGGCGACCGCGGCCCGCTCGAGCGAAACCGCGAGGCGGTGGGCCCGCCCCGCGCCGGAGATCGGGTTGAAGATCACCAAGGTCGCCATCGTGGGCCGGAGGATACCGCAGGATCCTTCCTACAAGCCCCGTGAGCAGTGATCCGTCGCACGCCACCGCCGTGGGTTTCGTACCATTCGGTCCGATGGACAGCTCCGGAACATCTCAACGAACGGTTCGACGCCTTCTGCTCGCGGCGTTCGTCCTGCTGGCCGGGATCGCCGAACCCGTCTCGGCCCGGCAGGAGACCTACGAGCTCGGCGACGACGACGTCTGGCAGGCGGAAGACGTCCGCCCCGATCCGGCGGCCCGACAGGTCGTGCTGGCCCGAAGAGCGCTGGCCCTCGGCGAGCCGGAGCGGGCCCGCGCCCTCGCCTCCGCGTTCCTCGACAAGTTCCCCGGTGGCGAGGCCCGCCCCGAGATGTTGCTCGTCCGGGGCGACGCGCTGGTCGAGATGGGCGACGAGTACGAGGCGCTGTTCGATTACGAGGCGATCACCCGGACCTATTCGGGGAGCCGGGCGTTCGTCACCGCCCTCGAACGGGAGTACCAGATCGCGGTGGCCTACGCCGACGGCCTGCGAAGGAAGTTCCTCGGCACGATCCGGATCATCAACGCCGACGACGACGCGGAGGAGCTCCTGATCCGGATCCAGGAACGGCTTCCCGGAAGCCGGCTCGCCGAGGACGCCGGCATGAAGCTCGCCGACTTCTACTTCATCCGATCGAAGATGCGACTGGCGGCGGAGGCCTACGACCTCTTCATCCAGAACTATCCGCGATCCGATCGGATCGAGAAGGCGCGCCAGCGGCTGATCCAGGCCTATCTGGCCTCGTTCCGCGGCCCTCGTTACGACGACACCGGTCTCCGCGATGCGAAGCGACGGCTCGAGGTGCTGGAAGCCACGCAACCCGGTCTCGCCCAGCGAATCGGCGCGGAGGCGCTTCTCGTTCGGATCGAGGAATCCGAAGCCCGAAAGCTCCTCACCACCGCCGAGTGGTACCTGTCGATCGACGATCCGGTCTCTGCCGAGCAGTACCTCCGCCGCGTCGTGGAAAGACACCCCGCGACGGTGGCGGCCCTCGACGGCCTCCGCATGGCGCCGGGCATCATCGCGAGCATGCCCGCAAGAATCGCCGCCGAATGCCCGGACTACCGGGCGATCGCCGAAGCACTTCTCGGCGCGGCCGGTCCGGTGGAGACCGGAATCGAGGCTCGCCCCGAAGTTCCACTCCCCGCTTCCAGATCCCTCGCGCCGGAGGTCCCCGTGGAGGCCACCGCGACCTCGGAGACGACGCCATGACGATCCGGAAGCGGATGCCCGCGTCTCTCGCGATCGCGGCGGGGCTCCTCATCCCGATCATCCATTCCGGATGCAATCGGGACCCGGAATCGGGATGGGCGATGACGTCGACCCACGACGACCGGTTCCGGACGATTTCGATCCCGCTTTTCCGCAACGACACCTGGTTCCGCGGGCTCGAGCGGGAACTCGGCCGGTCCCTGGTGGTGGAAATGGAATCGCGGACCCCCTACAAGGTGACGGGGCCGGGGACCGCCGACACGCTCCTTCGCGGCACCATCAGGTCCGCGGAGCTCATCCTCCTGTCGAGCAGCGTGACGACCGGCCTCGCCGACGAGATGCTCTTCAAGGCCTCCCTGGACTTCGAATGGGTGGATCTCGCGACCGGGGAGACCCTCGTCGAACGCAAGGAATTCGCCTCATCCGCTCTCTTCACCCCTTCCCGACCTTCTCAGGAAACGATCGATCTCGCCCGATTCGGCGTCGTACAACAGCTGGCGGCCGATCTGGTCGACGCGATCCGCGACGATTGGTGATTTTCGCATCAGGAAGGCCGCTTCCGGCGAACCCACGGACGATGACGACATGTCCCTCAGCATCTTTCACACGACGAGGTCCTCGTGATGCCCAGTGATCAAGGCCAGAACCCGCAACGCCCCGACTCCGGACGCCCCGACGACTCGTCGGGCGGACCGCAGCCAAACCGACCCCGCCGGGGGCTGATGCCGTGGGTGATCCTCTTCGCCCTCGTCGCCCTGGTCTGGGTCGTCGCGACCGGATCGAACAACGGCTCGACGCAGATCTCGCTCGATCAGTTCAAGACGCTGGTCGAAAACAAGGACATCGAGCCCGGCTCGATCACGGTCTCCGAGCGCGAATTGGTCGCCACCGTCAAGGACGGCACCACCGGCTACCCCCCGATCAACGGTCGAGCCCCGCAGGTCGTGGTCCAGATCGCCGCGGGCGGTCTCGAATACGTGCTGGAGGAACTGAAGCCGCTCGGCATCGCGTTCTATCAGAAGACCTCCGACTCGACCTGGATGGACCTCCTGATCGGCTTCGGCCCGATCATCCTGATCTTCCTCATCGTCTGGTTCTTCATCCTGCGCTCCATGCGAAACGCTGGTGGAGGCCCCGGCGGCATGCTCGGCAACTTCGGCAAGAGCCGACACCGCGTGCAGACCAAGGACACGGTCAACGTCACGTTCAAGGACGTCGCCGGCGTCCAGGAGGCGAAGGAGGAGGTCCAGGAGCTGGTCACCTTCCTCAAGGACCCGAAGCGGTTCCAGCGGCTCGGTGGCAGGATTCCGCGCGGCGTCCTGCTGGAAGGCCTTCCCGGCTGCGGCAAGACGCTGCTCGCCAAGGCGATCGCCGGCGAGGCGGACGTCCCGTTCTTCACGATCTCGGGCTCCGACTTCGTCGAGATGTTCGTGGGCGTCGGCGCAAGCCGCGTCCGCGACCTCTTCAAGCAGGCCAAGGAGAACTCGCCCTGCATCATCTTCCTCGACGAGATCGACGCGGTCGGCCGTCGGCGAGGCGGCGGCTTCACCACCGGCGGTCATGACGAACGCGAGCAGACGCTCAACGCGATCCTCGTGGAGATGGACGGCTTCGACGCGACCGACCAGGTCATCGTCATCGCGGCCACGAACCGGGCGGACGTCCTCGACCC
>NYWD01000177.1 GCA_002684855.1 Planctomycetaceae bacterium
AGACTTCACAAAAGACCGAATTTTGTCACAGCGGGCTTATCCGGTCAAATATTATAGGACTACCCGTATCGACCGCCTCGAAGGGGCGTTTGTGGATGACTCGACGGTCAACGCCGCTTCGGGACTGTGAATCACGGATTCGGCGTCACGAGCGGCACCTCGTGGCGACACGGGTCCCGGGATCGCACCGCGTTCCGTGAACGATCCCCGCGCAGGGTTATCGCGACATCGAATCTCGACCAGCGCGGGTTAGACTCGGTCCGTGATCGCTCCCCGCCGTAAACCACCGCATCGACCGACCGCTTCGGCGATCGTGGTGGCGTTTCTGGCGTTGCCGGTGCCGATCGTCATCGGGACGCCATCCGACGATGGATTCGTCGCGTCCGTGGACTTTCAAACGGTGATTCGTCCGCTTCTTTCGCAGGCGTGTTTCGAATGTCACGGTCCCGATGATTCCGCCCGACGTGGACGGCTCCGCCTCGATCGACGCGACGGGGGCTTCGATCGAGTGATCGTTCCGGGGGATGCCGCCGGGAGTCCCCTCTACCAGCGGCTCGTCGCCGAGGACGAGGACGATCGAATGCCACCCGCGGATTTCCGGCACCGACTCGACTCCGCCGACATCGAGGCGGTCCGACGCTGGATCGACGCCGGGGCCGAGTGGGCCGAGCACTGGGCGTTCCAACCGCCCCGGGACATCGCGGCCCCGCGGATCGAAGGTGACGCCTGGAGTCGCGATCCGATCGATCGGTTCATTCTCGAGGTGCTGCATTCGAAGGGAATCGAGCCGGCCGGACCGGCGTCGAAGGAGGTCCTCCTCCGCCGGGTGACGCTGGACATCACGGGTCTTCCGCCCACGCCGGAGGCGCAATCCGAATTCCTCGCCGATGATCGCCCGGATTCGTACGAACGCGTGGTCGATCGACTTCTCGACTCCTCCGCCTATGGAGAGCGCATGTCGGTCGACTGGCTCGATCTCGCCCGATACGCCGACACCTACGGGTATCAGAGCGACGTCGATCGAGCGGTATGGCCCTACCGGGACTGGGTGATCGAAGCCTTCAATCGAAACCTGCCCTACGACGATTTCGCACTCTGGCAGCTCGCCGGCGATCTGCTGCCCGAGCCCACCCGGGAGCAGCGTCTGGCCACGGCGTTCAATCGGCTCCATCGTCAGACCAACGAAGGCGGCAGTGTGGAGGAGGAGTTCCGAGTCGAGTACGTCGCGGATCGGGTCCACACCTTCGGAACCGCGTTTCTCGGCATGACCACCGAATGCGCACGCTGCCACACCCACAAGTTCGACCCCATCACCCACGACGAGTACTACGGCCTCTTCGCCTTCTTCGACGACATCGACGAATCGGGCCTCTATTCCCATTTCACCACCGCCACCCCGACGCCCAAGCTGCTGCTCGAATCACCGACTTCCGCCGTGCGGATCGGCGAGCTCCGGGCGGCGATCGCCACGGCGGATCGATCGCTCGAGCGGGTGACGGCGGAGGAGCGGACGGCGTTCGATGCGTGGTGCGAAACGGTTTCCCGCGTCGATTTCGAGAGGATCCCGCTTCCGGATCCGGTCGATGAATTCCCGCTGGACGCGATCGTCGAAGGTCGTCTCGAGAACCTGGCCGATCCCGGTCGATCCGGTCGGGTGAGCGGCGATCCAGTCGTTTTCGAGGCGGCGGACGGATCCGGAATCCGGCTCGACGGTGAGAACAATCTCCATTTCCCCGGGGTCGCGGAGTTCGCGAGGTACGACGAGTTCTCGATCTCGATGCGGATCCGGATCGAGGGCATCGCGGAACGGGCGGTCGTGCTGCACCGGTCCCGAGCCTGGACGGATGCGGGCAGCCAGGGTTATCAGTTCCTCCTCGAGTCGGGCCGCCCGAGCTGGTCGTTGATCCATTTCTGGCCGGGAGACGCGATCTCGATTCGAGCCCTCGAACCGCTCCCCACGGGTCGCTGGATCCAGATCGGTCTCGCATACGACGGTTCCTCGCGTGCGGACGGCCTCGAATTGTTCGTGGACGGCGAGTCGGTCGAGGTCGAGGTCGTCCGAGACCGGCTGACGAAGGCCGTCACCGGCGGCGGGCCCGGGGCAATGACGATCGGGCAGCGTTTTCGTGATCGGGGTTTCAAGGACGGTGCCGTGGGTCGTCTCCAGGTGTTCGACCGCGTGCTGGCGCCGGTCGAATGGCGACGACTGCACGGCGGAGCCTCGACCGACGGATCGGAGCCGCCCACGCGCGAGGACTGGTTCCATCACCATCGGACGACCATGGATTCCGATCGTGCGGCGGTCCGGAAGCGGCGCCGCGAACTCCGCGAGGAACTCGCCCGGCTGATCGACCGGACGCCCGAGATCATGGTGATGGAGGACATCGATCCGCCCCGCGAGGCCCGGGTGCTCGAACGAGGGCGATACGACCGGCCGCTCGAGGTCGTCGAGCCGGGCATCCCCGCCGTCTTCGGCGTGCTCGACCCGGAGCTGCCGCGGAATCGACTCGGACTCGCGCGGTGGTTGCTCGATCCGGAGAACCCGCTGGCCTCCCGAGTCGCGGTGAACCGGCTCTGGATGATCGTCTTCGGACGCGGACTGGTCTCGACGCCGGAGGACTTCGGCGCCCAGGGCGATCCGCCCTCGCACCCCGGACTCCTCGATCGCCTGGCGATCGACTTCGTCGAATCGGGCTGGGACGTCAAGGCGATGGTCCGCCGACTGGTGCTGACCGCGGCGTACCGACAGTCGTCGAGGGGCTCCCAGTCGGTTTTCGAGATCGACCCCGGCAATCGCTGGTACGCACGAGGCCCGTCGGGGCGACTGACCGCGGAGATGATCCGTGACCAGGCCATCGCCGCGAGCGGTCTGCTGGTGCCGACGATCGGGGGCCCGAGCGTCCATCCCTACCAGCCCCCCGGACTCTGGCAGGAGAAGAGCGGCCGGGTCTATCCGCAGGGAACCGGTGACGCGCTCCACCGACGGAGCATGTACACGTTCTGGAAGCGGACCTCGCCGCCGCCTTCGATGATGATCTTCGATGCCGCGAAGCGGGATGTCTGCGTGGCCCGCCGGGAATCCACGGCGACCCCGTTGCAGGCGCTCGTCCTCCTGAACGACCCCCAGTTCGTGGAGGCGGCGCGTGCGCTCGCCGAACGGGTGATCGCCGACCATCCTCGTGATCCCGCGGCGGGGATCGCCGCCGCCTTCCGTCGTCTCGCGGGTCGCAGGCCGCGTCCCGACGAGTCGGTGCTGCTCGAGCGGATGCATCGCGCGGAGCGGACGGCCTTCGAGGCGGACCCGGATGCGGCGAAGGCGCTCGCTTCCGCGGGCGACGCACCGGTCCGGCCGGGGCTCGATCCGATCGAAGTCGCGACGATGACGGTGGTCTGCTCCACGATCATGAACACCGACGCCTCGGTGACCAAGCGGTGATGAAGCCATGACACGAACGGAATCCGACATCCTCCGGGAGACCCGACGCCATTTCCTCTCGAGGGCGTCCGCGGGAGTCGGTGCCATGGCGCTGGCGTCCCTCGGGCACGGCCGGGTCGGACCGGCCCAGGAGTCGGCTCGCTCCGTCGCGCGCATTGCGCCCCATTTCGCACCCGCGGCGAAACGGATCATCTACCTCTTCCAGAGCGGTGGTCCCTCCCAGCTGGATCTCTTCGATCACAAACCGACGCTCCGGCAACGCAACGGAGAGGAGCTTCCCGAGTCGGTGCGGCAGGGACAGCGGCTGACCGGGATGTCGGGAAACCAGGCGTCGCTTCCACTGGCGGGGGCGCAGTTCAAGTTCCGACGACACGGTGAATCCGGGATGTGGGTGAGCGAACTCCTCCCGCGCACCGCGGCCATCGTCGACGATCTCTGCTTCGTCCGGTCGATGCAGACCGAAGCCATCAATCACGATCCCGCGATCACCTTCCTGCAGACGGGATCGGAACTGGCCGGACGGCCTTCGATGGGGGCCTGGGTGAGCTACGGCCTCGGCACCGCGAATCGGGATCTTCCCGCGTTCGTCGTGCTCGTGACGAAGGACAAGGGAGGTCAGCCCCTCTATTCCCGACTCTGGGGGAGCGGGTTCCTCGAGAGCCGCCTGCAGGGCGTGCAGATGCGGGCGGGTCGCGAACCGGTGCTCTACCTCGCCAACCCGGAGGGCGTGAACCGGTCGCGCCGACGCCGCATGCTCGATCGCCTCGCCGGGCTCGACGCCATCCAGCACGCGGAGACCGGTGACCGCGAGATCCATTCCCGTCTGGCCCAGTACGAACTCGCGTATCGCATGCAGATGTCGGTGCCCGAGGTCACCGACCTCGCCGACGAGTCCGACGCGACCTTCGAACTCTACGGTCAGGACGCCCGGGTTCCCGGGACCTACGCGGCGAACTGCCTGCTCGCTCGACGCCTCGCGGAGCGCGACGTCCGGTTCATCCAGCTCTACCACCAGGGCTGGGACCAGCACGGCGGCCTCCCGGCGGGCATCCGGGTGCAGGCGCGGGAGACCGACCAGGCGTCGGCCGCGCTGGTGACGGATCTCAAGCGACGTGGGTTGCTGGAGGACACCCTCGTGGTCTGGGGCGGCGAGTTCGGCCGCACCAACTACTCGCAGGGCGCACTCACCGCCAACGACTACGGCCGCGACCACCATCCGCGATGCTTCACGATGTGGATGGCGGGTGGAGGCGTCCGGCCCGGGATCGTTCACGGAAGCACCGACGAACTCGGCTACAACGTCGTCGATAACCCGGTGCACGTGCATGATCTGCAGGCGACCCTGCTCCACCAGCTCGGACTCGACCACACCCGCCTCACCCATCACCACCAGGGACGCGATTTCCGGCTGACCGACGTGCACGGCCGGGTGGTCCGGGACCTCCTCGTCTGACCGGAGTCCGGGCCGTTCGGGAACGACCCTCGATTGGCGGCCCGCGCAGGCTCCTCGTACCGTGGATCCATGAACTCGATCACCACCTCGATCACCAATTCGATGCTGCTCGTCGCGGTCCTCGCCGCCGTCGTCCCGGGGATCGTCCGTCCGGCCGCGTTCGCGGGTCCTGAGTCATGCGTGCCCGAAGCGCTGGACTGCGGTCCGGTGCTCGGGGACCTGACCGGGACCTCCGTGAGGATCGCATGTCGCCGCACGCGGCCCGGGACGATCGTCATCGGGCTCGAGGACGCGGCGGGCGTTCCGGTTCGTCGATGCCTGCTGGCCTGTCCCGCGGAGAGCGACGGGGCGGGCATCCTCGAGATCGTCGACCTCGATCCGGCGACGCGGTACCGGTACACCGTCGATGGAATCTCCGATCCCGCGTGGTGGTTCGAAACGCTCGCGGAACCCGACCCGAGCTGCCGCATCGTCTTCGGGTCGTGTGCGGACGAGCAGGCGGGATCCTCGAGCGTCTGGCGACGGATCGACGCCGACGAGGCATCGGCGCTGGTGCTCCTCGGCGACACCCCCTACATCGACACCACGGACCTTTCACGGCAGCGATCCCGGTATCGGGAGTTCGCACGGGTTCCCGCGTTCGCGGAGCTCGTGGCGCACACGCCGCTCTACTCGACCTGGGACGACCACGACTTCGGTCGGAACGACACGGACGGGAACCTGGCGGGGAAGGAGAACAGCCGTCGGGCGGTGATGGAGCATCGTCCCAATCCCGGCTGCGGCGAGGCGGGCGCCGGCATCTACACGAGCTTCCGGCAGGGACCGGTCGAGGTGTTCCTGCTCGACGCGCGATGGTTCGCGAGGACCGAGGGGCGGGACGGCGACCTGACCCTGCTGGGCCGCCGGCAGTGGGCGTGGCTCGAAAGATCGCTCGCCGCGTCGACCGCACCCTTCCGGATCCTCGCGTGCGGCATGGTCTTCAACGGTTCGGTCCGACCGCTCAAGACCGACTGCTGGGGGGCGTACCCCCGCGAATACGACCGGCTCATCGAGCTGATCGGGCGGGTCGGGGACGAGGGCGTCACGCTGGTGAGCGGCGACGTGCACTGGTCGCGGGTCATCCGACACGACACCGCGGCGCGTCTCGGCCACGACCTGATGGAATTCGTCACGAGTCCGATCCACGAGAAGCTGATCGCCGCCGCGAATCCCCCGCACCCCGGACTCGTCTTCAGCGCGGGCGAGGTCAACAGCTTCCTCGTGGTCGATGCCGAGGTCGGCGGCGACACCGCGTCGATGACCCTTCGGATCCGGAACGCCGCGGGGCGTGATCTGCACACCACCCGCGTGGAGCGGACCCTCGGCGGATCGTGAGCGTGCCGTCGGGTCCCCGGGCCGGTCCTTTCGTTCAGGCGGTCTTCCGGCGTCGGGCGACCGGAGCCGGCTTGGGTCGCACGAATACCAGGGTGTCCGCGGTGCTCTCGTCGGAGAGGGTGTAGCCCTCCGCATCGAACTTTCGCAGCGCCGCGATCGACTTCGGCCGGTGATCCGCCATCCAGCGGGCCATCAGGCCGCGCGACTGCTTCGCGTAGAACGACATGAACTTCGCCTTGCCGCCGTCGATCTGGAGGAACTTCGTCGAGACGACCGGGACGCCGAGCGTCTCGAGCCGGGCGGCCCGGGCGTACTCGTCGCTGGCGAGGTTCACCAGCGTCTCGGAGCCGTTGTCGGCCATGTCCTTCTTCAACGCCGCGGCGATCCGGTCGCCCCAGAACTCGTAGAGGTTCGAGGCGTCCCCGGTCTCGAGG
>NYWD01000178.1 GCA_002684855.1 Planctomycetaceae bacterium
GAGGTTGAGCAGGCCATTGAGTCAGTTCTCGGAGAACTTATGGCTGAGAAGCCAGAAGGTGCCACCAACATGGCCGAATTTGCCGCCCTCAAGGAAGGCCAGTTCATCATGGCAAGCCCAACCCCAACTGATACCGGCATTGTTGTTCCAGCTGTCCCAGATGGCTGCTCCGATGAGACCAAGATGGCCGGCGCTGCTCTTCAGGCCTTCCAGGACGAACTTGAAGACAAGATGACCTACTACGACTTCCTCCAGGGACTCCTTCAAGAGTGCTGCGAGCAGATTGAGACCGAAATCAACGGTCTTTTCGATGGAGCCGACGACAGAATTCAAACCTGCGCCGCCGAGACCTTCAGCGTCCTCACCGACCTCTCCAACCTTAGAAGACCAGCCGATGTCCTCCTTGAGACTTTCACTCAAGAACTTCGCGCTGAATACGTCGCTCTAGGCCTCGATCAGCTCGACACTGGAATCGAAATCCCAAGCCTCCCAGTTAACTGCGACCAGGACTCTCAGGATGCTCTCCTCGCCCTTAGAGAAGCCGTTGAGAACCTCAGCGACTGCCTCACTTTCAAACAGTGGCTCGAAGCTGAACTCCAGGAAGCATGCATTGACTGCGAAGGAGAACTCATGGACTCCATCGATGATAACTGGATCATCCTCCAGGCCGCTGAGCTCAGAATCATTGACCAGCAGGACAACCTCTACCTCCTTGAGGACCCAGTTGATGCCGAGGGCAACCCTCAGGCCGTCTCCGACTTCCAGGATGCCCTCTTCGTCGAGTGGGAAGCCACTAACCCAACCGGAGAAGAGACTGGAATCGAAGTCAAGATCATCTCAGAAGACTGCCCAGTGAACGTTCAGGACCTCGCCGTTGAACTCACCGACTTGAGAACCGCCATTGGCAGAGCCTTCGCCTACGAGAACTGGATCAAGATGCAGGTCATGCAGGCCCTCATCGGAACTGAAGGTGAACTTTCTGACATCCTCTCCGCCGAGAGAGCCAGATCAACTGAGGCCGCCGATACCGTCGTCATGGCTCTCTCCGAGATCTTCTGGGTCAAGGGAGAAGATGATGAGACCGCTGATGCTTTCGCCGCCAGAATGAAGGTCAAATTCGATAAGGAGATCGATGATGCCACTGTCACTTTCATCGAGACTGGCATTGAGATCCCAGATCTTCCAATGAACGCCGCACCATCCACTGTCAACGCCAGAAGACTCCTGGTTGAGTTCGATGACACCCTCTCTTACCAGCTCACTTGGGCTCAGTGGCTCGTCGACATGCTCGAGGACTGCTGTGACGATGTTGCAGATGCCTACGATGCCATTGTTGCTGATAACAGCGACAGACAGGCTGCTGCCGTTGCCAGAACCACCGAGATTATGGCTGATCTGCTCGCTCTTGACGGTGAAGGTGAAGAGGCTAACGTCTTCGCTACCGCCCAGAGAGCTGCCTTCGAAGCTGGACAACTCAACCCAGACACTGCCGTCGACGTTGTTGACTCTCTCATCATCATCGATGTTGCACCACAACACTGCCAGGATAGCACTTATGACGCCAGAGATGCCCTTCAGGACTTCTCCGATGCTCTCAGTGACCTTCTTACCTTCAACAGCTTCCTCGAGTCTCAACTTGCCGGCAGCTGCGCAACTCTTTCTGATGACTTTGTTGATGAGAAGGGCGCCGTTATGGGTGCTCTCACCGCCAAGGAACTCGAGCTCACCGCTACCCTAGAGAACCTCTTCCAGCTCGATGCTGAAGAAGGTGAAGATTTCGAGACCTTCCGCGCCAGAGTCAGAGGCAACTTCGATGCCGAAGGACTTGACCTCCTCGACGGAGGCTTCACTGTCGCCGACGTTCCAGTTAACTGCAACGAAGACACTTTCGCCATGCAGGGTGGTCTCGAGGCTGTCATCGGACAGTACAACGACTGCCTTACCTTCCAGGAATGGGTTGTTGCTCAGCTCGTTACTGAGTGCGACGAGTTCGCCGCTGAATGCCAAGCTGTTATCGACAACATCGAGGACCCACAGATCGTTGCTCTCCTTGACGACCTCTTCGTCTTCAAGGGAACTGAAGGACAGACTTCCGAGGAGTTCGCTACCGCCCTCTTCCAGGACTTTGATGCAGCTAGATCTGCCGCTGACAGTGATGTCGTTGAGCAGGAGACCGGAATTGAAATCCCAGAGGTTCCAGAACAGTGCCAGCAGTCTACAAAGGACACCAAAGATGCCCTCATTGTTGCTGACAACAACCTCCAGAACCAGCTTACCTTCGCTGCCTGGCTCGAAGAAGAGCTCGCCGCTGCCTCACAAATGAACGCCGAAGAGTGCGATGACCTTGCTGAGTCTTACCAGACCATCATCGCTGACGGAGCTGCTCTCGTTACTGCTTCCCAGGACAGACAGACCGCCCTCAAGGCCGATGCCTACCTCATCAAGGGACAGGACGGCGAGACTTTCGAGCAATTCCAGATGAGATTCAAGGAAGCCTTCAACACCTACGTTCCAATCCCAGTCACCCCAGATGTCTCTTTCACCCCACTTCCAGGCACCTGCCAGCAGTCCACCAGAGATGCCCGCCAGGAGCTCCAGGACTTCCTCGACGCTCTCTCAATGGAGCTTACCTACGAAGACTGGGTTGCCAATGAACTTAAGGATTGCTGCGCTGACCTCGTAGGCGACCTCAACGCCCTCGTCGATCAGGACAGAATCACCGACCTCGAAAACTTGAAGGACGACATTCTCGCCGACCTCTTCACCCTCCAGGGTGCCGACGGCCAGACTGCCGAAGACTTCAACGCCGCCAACCTTGCCGCTTTCGAAGCTGCTGAAGTCGCTGATATCGACACCGGAGTTGTTCGCCCAGTCGTTCCAGAGTCATGCAACGAGCTTGATTCCGACATCACTGCCGCCAACGCCGCCTTCAACGAATGGGCCGACACCCTCCAGACCTGCGAGAACCGCGCCCAGTGGCTCGGTGAACAGCTTTCTGTTGCCTGTGAAGTCCCAACTGGTGAAGCTCAGGCTATCATTGACAGCGAGACCCCAAGAATTGCTGCTGCCCAGGAAGCTCAGCAGGCCGCCCTCGAAGCACTCTTTGTCTTCAAGGGTATTGCCGGAGAGACTGTCCCACAGTTCGACACCAGACTTAGAACCGTCTTCGACAGATATGTTACTCACAGACGCAACACTGGAATCGTTGTCCCAACTTTCCCAGCTGGCTGCACTGACACTGCCCCAGTCGTTGCCGAACTCGAGGCCCTCGTTGAGGCCATCGCTGACGAAGAGACCTTCCTCAGATGGCTCCAGGCCAACCTTAAGGCTTGCTGCGACGATCGCGAGGAGGACATCCTTCACCTTATTGCTGTTAACGCTCCATCCGTTGCCGGACTTGAGCAGGAGAGAGACCAACTCGTTGCTGGACTCTTCGCCTACCTCGGAGAAGAAGACCAGACTCTCGAAGAGTTCACTCTCAGTCTTGATCAGACCTACGGAGATGCTCTCATTGCCGGTGAGGTCCTCGAGGGATACACCAGCATCAAGGAGACTGTCCCAGCTGTTCCAACTGAATGTGATGAAAGAGTTGTCACTGCTCAACAGCAGCTCATTGCTATTGCTGATGCCATCGAAGCTCTTGAAGCTCAGATCGGATACCTTCAGCCACTTCTTGACGCAGAGTGCATTGCCTCTGAGCCAGCCCTTCAAGACATCCTTGACGGAGTTACCGGCGTCACCACTCTCGCTCAAGTCGGCCAGACTGAAGAGCTTAACCAGGCTAAATTCGAGAGCCTCTTCGTCATGCTTGGCGAAGATGGTGAGACCATCGAAGATTTCGAAGCTCGCATCACTGCCGATGTTGAGGGTCTCCTCTCAAGCGGAGAACTCAGCCTTCTCAGCACTGGAATCGAGATTCCACCCACCTCCGCTCTCTGCCCAAGCTCTACCACCACTCTTGGCGCCGCTGCTGTTGCTTTCGAGCGCAACCTCGCCCTTCAGCTCACTCTTGGACCATGGATCGATAACGAGATCGCTGAGACCTGCGATGCTAACGCTGTTGCTGTTTCTGAAATTATCGCTGCCACCGAGATTATCCGCGACGAAGCCATCATTGTTTCCAGCCAGGAGCTCGCTCGTGGCCTTAACATCCTCGGTGAGGATGGTGAGAACACTGAGGCCTTCGCCACCCGCATGCAGCTCGAGTTCACCCAAGGACCCGCCATCCCAGAAGCCTCCGGACTCCCAGCCTTCTCTGAAGATTGCGATGCCGAAGATTCCGCGGAACTTGAATATGCCACTAACGTCATTAACCAGGCTAACTCCTTCGAGGCATTCAATGTCTTCCTCAGAGAAGAGTTCACTGATGAATGCTCCGCCCAGGAGACCGACATGAGCGACCTTATCGACGCCGCCGGCCTTGCCACCCTCGAGTCCGAGCAGGAGGCCATGGTCAACATGTGGTTCGAGATCTGCGACGACTGCACCGAAGACAACCTCGATGACTTCATCAGAAGACTTGGACAGGAGTTCGTCGACAGCGAGACCACCTTCGACTCCGGAATCGAAGTCCCAGCCTTCCCAGAGGACTGCCTCGAATACGTCGAGACTATCGGAGACACCCAGGCCGCCCTCGCTCTCTACAAGCAACAGCTCGAGTTCAACCGCGCCTTTGACAGCTGGGCCACCCCACAGTTTGAGGCTCTCCAGGCCAGACTCTGCGCCGCCGCCGCTAGCGATCTCGGTTTCCAGACCTCCGGACTCGATATGATGATCGATTCTGAGATTGATGTTAACTCTCCACTTATCGAGGACTTCCTTTTCGTTCTTGACCCCGCCGCTGAGGGTGAGACCGTTGAGGACTACAGCGAGAACGTCGTTACCAGCGAGATCCTCTTCGGAGACTCCGGTGTCGAGCCAACCGCACCTCAGGAGGCAGATACCCCACTCCCAGACTTCTGCCCAGACACCTCCTCCCAGGAGGACTTCGACGCTGCTGCTCAGGAGCTCGCCGCTCAGATCACCCGCACTGAGTGGGCTGAGTTCAGAGTTGGCGAAATCTGCGCTGAACAGGCTGCCGAACTCGCAGGTGCCGCCGATGCAATTAACGGACTTGTTTTAGATCAGCAGGCTCTCATTGCCGCTCAGACTCAGGTTAACTACGACCTCGCTTCCCTCGCTGGAAACGCAGGAGGAGACTTGGATGCCTTCGCCCTCGGCTCTCAGACTGCCTATGGATTCGATGCTGACTTTGTCGCCTCAGGATCTGGCGTGACCGTCACTGACGTTCCAGCTGGCTTCTGCGACGCACAAGTTTACGCCGATCTCCAGGCTGCTCAGGATGCTCTTGCCGAGCTCGAGGCTGAGTCTGCCTACGCCGAGTGGCTCGCAGACCAGGAGGCCAATCTCGCGGCTGATGCTATCACTTATCTCGAAACCGCAGAACAGAACGGACTGGACGTGATTAGCGCAACTGAAATCGATATCGACGATATTTTGGGCGATATTGTCACTGGGGATGCTGAGAATGAAATCTTTGCAAATGAGCAGGGATATCTTGACTACCTCCTTGGAGAATTCAATGATGACGCCGATTTTGAGCGCCAAAACATTGTCACCGATTTGGAGGAGGTCCCAAGTGAGCTTCCAGCAAGCCTCGATGACCAGGACAACGAGATCCCAACACTACTCCCGAATGCTGTTACTGCTGTGAATGCAGCCAACGATAACGCGAACTTTGTTGAATGGCTCGTTGCAGAGGACAGAGTCCCAACTGAGTGCGTCGACAACTGCTGCATCTGGAGACAGGAGATTAGAACTATCGAGTCAGGCGCTGCTGACACCGTCGCCACTATTCTTGCTGGACTCGAGCCCGGACAGGACTCCGAAGACAACAGAGCTGCCTTCGCCGCTACCATGCCAGAAATTAGCAAATACACTGCACCAGCTCTTCCAGATGGCGAAGTCTGCCTCCGGGAACAGGAATACTTGGACCGATTCGAGGATGCGACTTACTAGAATGAGTTTGTCGCAGCTTTCGCTGATTTCTGCGCCGAAGACTCTGCTAACTGCCCAGCAGAGATGTGAACTCTACTCCCTATTTGAGATTGAATTCTCTGAGCTCTAACGCTCATTTGTTCTAGAATACTTCTACTTAATTACCTAAATGTAAACAACAAAAAAAAA